>JBFJZW010000120.1:0-12040 GCA_041621875.1 Pseudomonas sp.
ACCATCACCATGATCGTGCGCGCCATGGCCCTGGACCAGGTCAGCACCGGCAATACCTCGCGGCTGATTCGCAAGGAGCTGGGGGTCAGTCTGGTCAACGGTATCGTCTGGGGGGGGGTGATCTGCGTGGTGGCCTATCTGCTCTACGACAGCTGGTCCCTGGGGGTGGTGATGACCGCGGCCATGACCCTCAACCTGCTGTTGGCGGCCATGATGGGGGTGCTGATTCCCATGACGCTGGTGCGCATGGGGCGAGATCCGGCGCTGGGGGCCAGTGTGATGATTACCGCAGTGACCGACAGCGGTGGCTTCTTTATCTTTCTGGGACTGGCCAGTCTGTTTCTGCTCTAGGAGTTTCCATCGGGCGGGATGACGCTTTTTCGTCAGAAAATGTCCCATCGGGCTATCTTGGATTTGCTTCAAACGCTCGTTTCAAGCTAAGGTTCGCCAGCTTTGCCTGGGGCCAATCCCCGGGCGCTCCTATCAATAATGAATGCAGCTGAAGTGCTGCTGGCAAAGGGAGCCATGATGACCCCCAGTGAACTCCTGCTCGAGGGTGTCGAGCTCATGCTTTTCGGCCTGGGCTTCGTATTTCTCTTTCTGGTCCTGCTGGTTCTGGTGATCCGTGTAATGTCACGGTTGATCGAGCTGTTTGCCTCGAAAACACCCGTACCCGCTGTGCTGCCACCGGTTGCCCGGCATGCTGCCGACGCGCCGAGCGCCGAACTGTTAGCCGCCATCCAATCCGCTATTAATCAGCACCGCGCCCGTCGCGGTTGAGTCAGGTTCGAAAGGGAGCATCTGTATGACTGCCGTTAAACAAGCACTCGGAATTACCGATGTGGTGCTGCGCGACGCCCACCAGTCGATTCTGGCCACACGGGTGCGCCTGGAGGACATGCTGCCGATCGCGCCCAAGCTCGATCAGGTTGGCTTCTGGTCGGTCGAGTCCTGGGGCGGCGCGACCTTCGATGCCTGCATTCGCTATCTGGGCGAAGATCCCTGGCATCGCATCCGCGAATTGAAAAAGGCCATGCCCAATACGCGTCAGCAGATGCTGCTGCGCGGGCAGAACCTGCTGGGTTACCGTCACTACGCCGATGACGTGGTGGAAAAGTTCGTCGAGCGCGCCGCGTTCAATGGCGTCGATGTGTTCCGCGTATTCGACGCGATGAACGATCCGCGCAACCTGCAGACCGCCCTCAAGGCCGTCAAGCAACTGGGCAAGCATGCCCAGGGCACTATTTCCTATACCACCAGCCCGGTGCACACCCTGGAAATGTGGGTCGATCTGGCCAAGCAGATCGAAGACATGGGGGCCGACTCGGTGGCCATCAAGGACATGGCCGGTATTCTCAACCCCTATACCGCGTTCGAGCTGGTGACCCGCCTCAAGGCGACCCTGTCGATCCCGATCCATATGCAATGCCACGCCACTGCGGGGCTGTCGACTGCGGCCATTCTCAAGGCTGTGGAGGCCGGCATCGACAACGTCGACACCGCGATTTCCTCGCTGTCGATGACCTACGGCCACTCGCCAACCGAATCGGTTGTGGCGATTTTCCAGGGCAGCGAGCGCGATACCGGCCTGAATCTGGAGCTGCTCGAAGAGATCGCCGCCTACTTCCGTGAAGTGCGGAAGAAGTACGCCAAGTTCGAAGGCAACCTCAAGGGTGTCGATTCGCGCATCCTGGTTGCCCAGGTACCGGGCGGCATGCTGACCAATATGGAAGGCCAGCTGAAAGAGCAGGGTGCCCAGGACAAGTTCGACGAAGTGCTGGCGGAGATTCCGCGGGTACGCGAAGACCTCGGCTTTATCCCGCTGGTGACCCCGACCTCGCAGATCGTTGGCACCCAGGCGGTGATCAACGTGCTCACCGGTGAGCGCTACAAGTCGATCACCAAGGAAACCGCTGGCGTGTTGAAGGGCGAATACGGCGCAGCGCCGGCACCTTTCAATAAAGAGCTGCAGGCGCGGGTACTGGATGGTGCCGAAGCCATCACCTGCCGCCCGGCCGACCTGCTCGAAGCCGAAATGGACAAGCTGACTGCCGAACTCAAGGGCATCGCCAAAGAGAAGGGCATCAAGCTGGCCGCCGATGAAATCGACGACGTGCTGACCTATGCACTGTTCCCGCAGATCGGTCTGAAGTTTCTGGAAAACCGCGGTAATCCGGCGGCCTTCGAACCGGCTCCGACCGGCAAGGAGCAGCCCGCCCGCGAAGCTGGCAAGCCTGAGGTCTATACCGTTGAGGTCAACGGCAAGTCCTTTGTCGTGCAGGTCAACGAGGGTGGCGACATCGATGGCATCAAGCCTGTGGGCGGTGCTGCGGCTGCTGCGCCGGCTGCTGCGCCTGCCGCAGTGGGCGGCGGCGAGCCTCAGGCCGCGCCGCTGGCCGGCAATATCTTCAAGGTACTGGTGCAGCCGGGCCAGGCCGTCGAGGAAGGCCACCTGCTGATCATTCTCGAAGCGATGAAGATGGAAACCGAGATCCGTGCGTTCAAGGCTGGCACCATCGGTGCGGTCAACGTCAAGGTCGGTGATGCGGTGGCGGTGGGCGACAGCCTGCTGACCATCGGTTAAGGAGCGCGGTAATGGAAAAGCTCCTCAAGCTTTGGCATAGCACGGGTCTGTACCACGTCGAGCTCGGTCAGCTGTTTATGATCGCGGTGTGCATGCTGCTGATCTATCTGGCGATCAAGAAGGGCTTCGAGCCCCTGCTGCTGATTCCGATCGGTTTTGGCGGGCTGCTGGCCAACATCCCCGTGGCCAATATGGCGGAAGGCTCCGGCTTTCTGCATATGATCTACGAGGTAGGCCTGCCCACCAGTATCTTCCCGCTGCTGATCTTCCTCGGCGTGGGGGCCATGACCGATTTCGGGCCGATGCTGGCCAACCCCAAGACCCTGCTCCTGGGGGCGGCGGCGCAGTTCGGCATCTTCGGCACCCTGCTCGGCGCACTGGCGTTGACCTCCCTGGGTATCCCGGGCCTGGAGTTCACCCTCAAGGAAGCCGCGTCCATCGCCATCATCGGTGGTGCCGACGGCCCCACCTCGATCTTCGTGACCTCCAAGCTGGCTCCGCATCTGCTCGGTCCGATTGCCGTGGCGGCCTATGCCTATATGGCGCTGGTGCCCTTGATCCAGCCGCCGATCATGCGTGCGCTGACCACCAAGGAAGAGCGCGCCATCGTTATGCAGCAACTGCGTCCGGTGGGCCAGACCGAGAAGATCATCTTCCCGATCGTGCTCTGCATACTGGTTGGCATGTTGCTGCCCGATGCCGCGCCGCTGGTGGGTATGTTCGCCCTCGGCAACCTGCTGCGTGAAAGCGGCGTGGTCGAGCGTCTGGCCGATACCTCGCGTAATGCGCTGATCAATATCGTCACCATCTTCCTCGGCCTGACCGTGGGTTCGAAGCTGTCGGCGGACTCCTTTCTGCAGCTGAAAACCCTGGGCATCCTTAGTCTGGGCATGGTGGCGTTCTGCGCCGGTACCGCGGCGGGTGTGCTGATGGCCAAGCTGATGAATATGTTCAGTGATAACAAGGTCAACCCGCTGATCGGCTCGGCCGGTGTCTCGGCGGTGCCGATGGCGGCGCGGGTGTCGAACAAGGTAGGGCTGGAAGCCAACCCGCAGAACTTCCTGCTGATGCACGCCATGGGGCCCAACGTGGCCGGTGTGATCGGCTCGGCGGTGGCGGCGGGGGTGCTGCTCAACTTTGTCGGCTAGTCGCCACGTCAATGAAAAAACCGCCTGTTCAGGCGGTTTTTTTATCCAAGCGAAAAACCGGCCAGGGGCCGGTTTTTAGGGGCTAGACGCTCAGGCTTCTTCGTTGGCCATTTCGACGTCGTGAGCAATCAATGCCACCAGGGCATTCTGCTGACGGCGCGACAGCTGACGAAAGCGTTGCAGCAGTTCGCGCTCGTGCAACGACAGTTCTGGGCTGTCGAGGCGCATATTGAGGTCATCACCCAGGGAGCCTTCCTGGAGCATGCTTTGCTCGAGGCGAGCAATGATCTCCGAGTTCATGCTGCGGTGATGGTTGCGTGCGACATCTGCGATACGCTCGCGCATGCCGTCGGGCAGGCGAACAACGAATTTGTCAGCGGTACGGCTGGAATAGAGTGCTGGTTTCATAGGGCGCGTACATTAAACCGGTTAGTTTAGGAAAGCGATACTGGCAATGAGCTATGGAATAGTCACCGGTTTGACCACTCATAGCACTAACCGTTCCGCCAGAACGCTATTCGATGTTATGACCCTATAGTCAGTAGGGCATTAAATTGACGCCAATTGCGTGGCGCAATTGTGGCTGCAGTACAGGCTTTTTGCCAGCACCGGCTATCAGAAATGCGCCTTATTCGGCAAAAAGCAAGGGTTTCTGGCTGAACGCGAGAAAAAGTTAAAGCAATGGTCACGCAAGTGTCATGGCCCATTAATCGGCCTGACACAGGATTTGCCTACTTTGGTCTACACCAGAAGGCGGCTTCGCGCCGCGGTGTAACCCTTAACAAGGAGGCATTTCATGAGCGCAGTGATCCGGGTCGAGAACCTGAACAAGACGTTCGGCCGCAAGCAGGCGCTGTTTGAGCTGGCGCTGTCCGTCGAGCCCGGTGAAATGGTGGCGCTGATCGGGGCCTCCGGCTCCGGCAAATCGACCCTGCTGCGGCATGTCGCCGGCCTGGCCTGCTGCGATCGCAGCGGCGGTGGCAGCATTGAGGTGCTGGGCCGCCAAGTGCAGGCCGATGGCAACCTGAATGGCGAAGTGCGCCGTCTGCGCGCCGACATCGGCTATATCTTCCAGCAGTTCAACCTGGTTGGCCGCCTCAGCGTGCTGCAGAACGTGCTGCTCGGCTGCCTGGGGCGCATGCCGCGCTGGCGTGGCAGCTTCGGCCTGTTCAATGCCGAAGAAAAGCAGCGGGCGTTGCAGGCGCTGGCCCGCGTCGGTCTGGCGGATCTGGCGCAACAGCGCGCCTCGACCCTGTCCGGCGGTCAGCAGCAGCGCGTGGCGATTGCCCGTGCCCTGTGTCAGCGCGCCAAGGTGATTCTGGCCGACGAGCCGATTGCCTCACTGGACCCCGAATCGGCGCGCAAAGTCATGCAGATTCTCGCCGACATCAACCGTGAAGACGGCACCACCGTGGTGGTCACCCTGCATCAGGTCGACTACGCCATGCGTTATTGCCAGCGCGCCGTGGCGTTGAAAGCGGGGCGTATTCATTACGACGGTGCGGCCACCGAACTGCATACCAACTTCCTTAACGATCTCTACGGGGCCGAGCTGCTAGCCGAGCCGCAAGCCGCCGAGAAACCGCGCCGTGCGCGCACGCCGAAAGTCCCGCTGACTCTGGCCAAGGCCTGAGCATCCGTCCGTTACGCCAACCCTATCTGTCCATCTGCACTAGGAGTGCTTTGCATGTTCAAACGTATCAGTCGCGTTCTCGCCGCGTCCACGCTGCTGGCCGGCTCGGTTCTGGGCGCTGCCCAGGCCGCTGAGCAGGAAATCAATTTCGGCATTATCTCCACCGAGTCCTCGCAGAACCTGAAAAGCATGTGGGACCCCTTCCTGGCGGATATGGGCAAGCAGACCGGCACCAAGATCAACGCGTTCTTTGCTCCGGACTACGCCGGGATCATCCAGGGCATGCGCTTCGACAAGGTTGATGTTGCTTGGTACGGCAACAAGGCGGCGATGGAGGCGGTGGACCGCGCGGGCGGGCAGATCTTCGCCCAGACCGTCGCCGCCAACGGCACCCAGGGCTATTACAGCCTGATGGTGGCGCACAGGGACAGCCCGATCAATTCGATCGAGGACATGCTGAAAAACGCTTCGAACCTGACCTTCGCCAATGGCGATCCGAATTCCACTTCGGGCTATCTGGTGCCGGGCTACTACGTGTTCGCGCAGAACAATGCCGACGCGGGCAAGATCTTCAAGCGCGCGCTCAACGGCAGCCATGAGGTCAATGCCCTGTCGGTGGCCAACAAGCAGGTCGATATCGGCACCTTCAACAGCGAGGGCATGGAGCGTCTGCAAGTGACCGCACCGGACAAGGCGGCGCAGCTGAAAGTGATCTGGACCTCGCCACTAATCCCGTCCGACCCGATGGTATGGCGCAAGAACCTGGATGACGCCACCAAGAACAAGCTGCGCGAGTTCTTTATGACCTACGGCGACCAACCGGCCGAACTGAAGGTGCTGGAAGGGCTGCAGTGGGCCAAGTTCAAGGCCTCCGATGACGACCAACTGCTGCCGATCCGCCAGCTGGAACTGTTCAAGCAGCGCAGCGAAGTGGCCAACAACGACAAGCTCAAGGCAGACGACAAGGCCGCCAAGCTCAAGGCGCTGGATGCCGAGCTGGCCAAGCTGGAAAAACGCATGGCTGAAATCGCCAAGCAAAGTCCTGCCAGCGCGGGTTAAGCGCTGCTCCCTGCCCGGCACACCCGCCGGGCAGGCTTTTTCTGTCGCTTGCTTCGAGATGTTGTTATGACCACTTTGACCACCGCACCCACGCCCGACCTGATTGCCAAGCGTTCCTGGCTGCAGCTGATCGGCTGGGGGCTGTTCTTCGTTGTGTTGGCCTGGTCCTGGCAGGGCGCGGAGATGAATCCGCTGGCGCTGATCCGCGACTCCAGCAACATGGCGACCTTTGCCGCGGACTTCTTTCCGCCGGATTTCAGCAACTGGGAGCTGTACCTCAAGGAGATGATCGTCACCGTGCAGATCGCTCTGTGGGGCACGGTGCTGGCGATTGTCCTGGCCATCCCGCTGGGCATTCTCTGCTCGGAAAACATCGTGCCCTGGTGGGTTTACCAGCCGATCCGTCGGGTGATGGACGCCTGCCGTTCGATCAACGAAATGGTCTTCGCCATGCTCTTCGTGGTGGCCGTTGGCCTGGGCCCGTTCGCCGGGGTGCTGGCGTTGTTTATCGGCACCACCGGGGTGCTCGCCAAACTCTTTGCCGAGGCGGTCGAGGCCATCGATCCGGGCCCGGTTGAGGGTGTGCGCGCCACCGGTGCCAGCGCGCTGCAGGAGGTCATCTACGGGGTGATTCCGCAGGTCCTGCCGCTGTGGATTTCCTATTCGCTGTACCGCTTCGAATCCAACGTGCGCTCGGCCACGGTGGTCGGCATGGTCGGTGCCGGTGGCATCGGGGTGATTCTCTGGGAGGCGATTCGCGGCTTCCAGTTCGCCCAGACCTGCGCCCTGCTGATCGTGATCATTCTGGTGGTCAGCCTGCTGGACATCATCTCGCAGCGCCTGCGCAAACAATTTATCTGACGGAGAGCGGGCATCTGCGGATGCCCGTTTTAAACCATGCACTTGTCTAGACAAGCAGGGCCCATGTACCGCGAACTGGCCGCCGTGCTGCGCGATGAGCTGCAGCGCATGAGCCCCGGCGACTACCTGCCGGCCGAGGTGCAGCTGGCCGCGCGTTTTGCCGTCAACCGCCACACCCTGCGCCGCGCGGTGGATGAGCTGGTGCTCGAAGGCCGCCTGCTGCGCCAGCAGGGCAAGGGCACGCGGGTGCTGGCCAAACCACTGATCTACCCGATGCAGGCCGGCAGTGCCTACAGCGCCTCGCTCTCGGCGCTTGGCCACAAGGTCGAGGCGCAATTGCTGGAAAGCCGGCTGCGTCCGGCCGGTTGCGAGGAACGTGAGTACCTGCAGCTGGCCAGTGGTGCGCAGTTACTGGAACTGAGCACCTTGCGCCTGATCGAGGGCCAGCCGGTCAGTCTGATTCGTCACGCGTTCAGCACCGAATATGCCGAGTTGCTCGCCGACTACCAGGGCGGCTCGCTGCGCCATTACCTCGGTCAGCGCGGCCTGCCGCTGACTCGCACCTTCAGTCTGATCGGCGCGCGCCTGCCCAGCCGTGATGAGGCCGCGCGCCTGTTGATGCCCCGACACGCGCCGCTGCTTAGCGTGCAAACCCTTTCCCGCGATCTGGCCGGACGGCCGGTGGAGCTGTCGTTATCGACCAGCCGCGCCGACCGCTTCCAGTACCAGCTCGCCCTTTGATGGAGGCTTGTTGATGAACCGCGATAGACCGCACAGCGACCCGCACATCGCCACCCGCCAGCGCTGGATGGGCGTACTCGCCCGTGCCGGCGGCCAGCTGGCGGCTTATGAATCGGTGTTGAAAGAAGCCGACTACCGCCTGATTCGTGCCCCGGAAATCGGCATGTGCCTGGTGCGTGGGCGCATGGGCGGCACCGGCAGCCCGTTCAACCTCGGCGAGATGAGCGTGACCCGCTGCGTGGTGCGCCTGGCCGATGGTCGCACCGGTTACAGCTATGTGGCTGGCCGCGACAAACAACACGCCGAACTGGCGGCCCTGGCCGACGCGCATTTGCAGGGTGCCGAGCAGCCGCATTGGCTGAGCCGACTGATCGAACCCCTGGCGGCAGCGCAACAAGCCCAACAGGCGGCCAAGGCCGCAGAAACCGCAACCACCCAGGTGGAATTCTTCACCCTGGTCCGAGGAGAAGACTGATGAACGCGGCAAATAGCTCACACTGGCTGCAACCGGCCTTCAACGACCCGGTGCTGGACGCCCAGACCAGCTTCCGCAGCGCCCTCAAGGCCCTGGCCGAGCCCGGCCTGGCGCAACCACTGAACCGCGCCCTGGCCCTGGAAAACCTCCATCCGGCGACCTACGCCCTGTGTCTGGCTTTTCTCGATGGCGACACGCCGTTGTGGCTGGCACCGCGTTTCGACACCCCGGCAATCCGCGCCAACCTGGCGTTCCACTGCGGCTGCCCGATTGTCGCCGAGCGCGAACTGGCGCTGTTTGCGCTGCTCGATGAAAGCGAGCTGACGGACCTGTCGGCCTTCGACAATGGCAGCGAGCGCTACCCGGACCAGTCCTGCACCCTGCTGATCCAGCTGGATGCCCTCAGCCATGGCGACGCGCTGCGCTGGCGTGGGCCAGGGATCAAGGATGTGCGCTGCGTCGAGCTGCCGCTGCCGGCGGCGTTCTGGCAGCAGCGCCAGGCGCGCAGTGCCTTTCCCCGTGGCCTGGATGCCTTCTTCGCGGCTGGCGATCAGGTCATCGGTCTGCCGCGCAGCACCCGCGTGCTGGTCAATGCCGAGGAGGCTGCCTGATGTACGTCGCCGTCAAAGGTGGCGAGCGCGCCATCGACAATGCCCATTTGCTGCTGGCGAAGAAGCGCCGTGGCGATACCACTATTCCCGAACTGAGCGTCGAGCAGGTGCGCGAGCAGATGCCTCTGGCCGTGGCGCGGGTGATGAGCGAAGGCTCGTTGTACGACCCGCAGTTGGCCGCTCTGGCGATCAAGCAGGCAGCTGGCGACCTAATGGAGGCAATCTTCCTGTTGCGCGCCTACCGCACCACGTTGCCGCGCTTCGCTGCCAGCGCCGCGCTGGAGACCACGCAGATGCAGCTGACCCGGCGCATCTCGGCAACCTTCAAGGACCTGCCCGGCGGCCAGCTGCTCGGCCCGACTTTCGACTACAGCCACCGTCTGCTGGATTTCGCCCTGCTGGCCGAGGGCGAACAGCCAGGGCCGCAGATCGCCCCCCAGGCTGAACTGTCGCCGTGCCCACGGGTGCTGGATTTTCTCGCCGAGGAAGGTCTGATGGCCCGCGAGGCGGATGACGGTGCGGCGGTGCCGGATATCACCCGCGAACCCCTGGATTTTCCCGCCAGCCGCGCCCAGCGTCTGCAGGCTCTGGCCCGGGGGGATGAAGGCTTCCTATTGGCCCTGGGCTATTCCACCCAGCGCGGCTACGGGCGCAATCACCCCTTTGCCGGCGAGATCCGCATCGGCGAGGTCGAGGTCTGGCTGGAGCCGGAAGAGCTGGGCTTCGCCGTGCCGCTGGGCGATATCGAAGTGACCGAGTGCGAAATGGTCAACCAGTTCGTCGGCGGCAAGGGCATCGATGCGCAGTTCACCCGCGGTTACGGCCTGGCCTTTGGCTATGCCGAGCGCAAGGCCATGGGCATGGCCCTGGTCGACCGTTCGCTGCGCGCGGCGGAGTACAGCGAGGAGGTCGAAGGCCCGGCGCAGCAGGAAGAGTTCGTGCTGATGCACTGCGACAACGTCGAGGCCGCCGGCTTCGTCTCGCACCTGAAATTGCCGCACTACGTCGACTTCCAATCCGAGCTGGAGCTGATCCGCAAACTGCGCAAGCAGGCCTGCGAGCAGCCCGCCGCCGAGGAGCAACGCCCGTGAATGCCCAAAGCCAGATCACTCGCGCCCCGGAAGCCGGGTACAACTTTGCCTACCTGGACGAGCAAACCAAACGCATGATCCGTCGTGGCCTTCTCAAGGCCGTGGCGGTTCCCGGTTACCAGGTGCCCTTCGGTGGCCGCGAGATGCCGCTGCCCTATGGCTGGGGCACCGGCGGCATGCAGCTGACTGCGGCGATTCTCGGTGCCGAGGATGTGCTCAAAGTGATCGACCAGGGCGCGGATGACACCACCAACGCGGTCTCGATCCGGCGCTTCTTCGCCCGCACCGCTGGGGTCAAAACCACCACCCGTACCCCAGAAGCGACGGTGATCCAGACCCGTCACCGGATTCCGGAAACCGCGCTGAGCGGCGATCAGATCATGGTCTATCAGGTGCCGATTCCCGAGCCGCTGCGTTTTATCGAGCCCTCGGAAACCGAGACCCGCACCATGCACGCGCTGGAAGACTACGGCGTGATGCACGTAAAGCTGTACGAGGACATCGCCACCTTCGGCCATATCGCCACCAGCTACGCTTACCCGGTGACGGTGGATGAGCGCTACGTGATGGACCCGTCACCGATCCCCAAATTCGACAACCCCAAACTGCATATGAGCCCGGCGCTGATGCTGTTCGGTGCCGGCCGTGAGAAGCGCCTGTATGCCGTGCCGCCGTTCACCCGGGTGGTGAGCCTGGACTTCGAAGATCACCCGTTCGAGATCCAGCGCTGGGATGAGTGCTGCGCCTTCTGTGGCAGCCAGGATTCCTACCTGGACGAGCTGATCGTCGACGACGCCGGGACCAAGCGTTTCGTCTGTTCCGATACCGATTACTGCATGCAACGCCGTGACCTTGAACAGGAGGGCGCGCAATGAGTGCTGCCGAAAAATTGCACCTGCACACCGACACGACGCAGCCGCTGTTCAGCGTGCGCGACCTGACCCGCCTCTACGGCCTGGAGAAGGGCTGCCAGGGCGTGTCGTTCGATCTGTATCCGGGCGAGGTGCTGGGCATCGTGGGCGAGTCCGGCTCGGGCAAATCGACCCTGCTCAGCCTGCTCTCCGGGCGCTGCCCGCCGGATCGCGGCTCCGTCAGTTATCGCGATACGGCCGGCAACTGGTTCGATCTATACAGCGCCAGCGAAGCGCAGCGGCGCACGCTGCTGCGTACCGAGTGGGGCTTTGTCGAGCAGAACCCGCGTGACGGCCTGCGCATGGGCGTGTCGGCCGGGGCGAATATCGGCGAGCGGCTGATGGCCCAGGGCGTGCGCCATTACGGCGAACTGCGCGCGGCCGGCATCGACTGGCTGAAGCAGGTGGAGATCGACCCGCTGCGCATCGACGACCTGCCGCGCACCTTCTCCGGTGGCATGCAGCAGCGCTTGCAGATCGCCCGCAACCTGGTCTCCAACCCCCGGCTGATCTTTATGGACGAACCCACCGGCGGCCTCGATGTATCGGTGCAGGCGCGCCTGCTCGACCTGCTGCGCGGCCTGGTGCGCGAGCTGGACCTGGCGGTGGTGATCGTCACCCACGACCTGGCGGTGGCGCGCCTGCTGGCGGATCGGCTGATGGTGATGCGGCGCTCCCATGTGGTCGAGGCCGGCCTTACTGACCAGATTCTCGATGACCCGCAGCATCCCTATTCGCAGTTGCTGGTGTCGTCGGTGCTGCAACCCTGACGCTGGGTAGGGTGGATGACGCTCTTCTCATCCACCAATAGCCCCCCCGGTGGATGGATAAAACGCCATCCACCCTACGCCCCGGTGCACAGCGTGCACCCCAGGTGAGAGACGACCATGCAATTTGCCAATCCCCAGGAAGCCCGTGACTTCCTC
>JBFJZW010000121.1:0-11998 GCA_041621875.1 Pseudomonas sp.
AGCAGGAACGCGGTCATGACCAATCTGTTGCTTTATCAGCGCATTGCCCAGCAACTGGCGGAAGATATCCGTCGCGGTGTCTACCAGCCCGGTGAGCGCGTGCCTTCGGTGCGCAAGATGAGCGCGCAGCTTAGCGTCAGCCACGCCACCGTGCTGCAGGCTTACGCCAATCTGGAAGACCAGGGTCTGATCCGTGCCCGCCCGCAATCCGGCTTCTATGTGCATCAGACCCCGGCCCTGACCGCGCCGACCCCGGATATCGCTCGGGTGGAGCGGCCCAGCCTGGTGACGCGCAGCAGCATCATCAATCAGGTGCTTACCGAGTCGCGCCGCGAAGGGGTATTTCCCCTGGGGGCTGCGGTACCCCATGTCGATTATCTGCCGGTACGCGCCCTGCACCAGCAGTTGGCCAAGGTCACCCGTTTTCACAGTGCGCGGGCCTTCAGCTATATGTTCAGCCCGGGTTTCGAGCCGCTGCGCCGCCAGGTGGCGATCCGCATGCGCGATGCCGGTGTGGTGGTCGACCCGTCCGAGGTGGTGATCACCCACGGCTGCGTCGATGCCCTGCAGATGAGCCTGCGGGTGCTGACCAAGCCGGGCGATCTGATCGCCGCCGAGTCGCCGACCTATTACGGTCTGCTGCAACTGGCTGACCTGCTCGGTCTTAAAGTCATCGAAATCCCCAGCGACCCGACTACCGGCATCAGCCTCGAAGCCCTGCAACTGGCGGCTAACCAGTGGCCGATCAAGGCGTTGGTGCTGACCGCGCGGCTAAGCAACCCGCTGGGCGGCACTATTCCTGAAGAGCGCCAGCGCCAGTTGCTGCGCCTGGCCGGCGACTACGATATTCAGATCATCGAAGACGATATCTACGGCGAGCTGATGTTCGAGCAGGGGCCGACCAAGGCGCTCAAGTCCCATGATCGCGAGGGGCGGGTGATTTACTGCTCGAGTTTCTCGAAAACCCTCTCTCCCGGTGTGCGTATCGGCTGGATCATCGCCGGCAAGTACCAGGACGAGATCCAGCGTCTGCAGACCTTCAGTACCCACTCGGCGTGCAGCGTGACGCAGATGGCGGTTGCGGCCTATCTGGAGAACGGCGGTTACGACCGCCACCTGCGCTTTATCCGCCAGGAGTACCGCAAGAACCTCAGCGCCTTCCAGCTGGCGGTGCAGCAGTCCTTCCCCGAAGGCACGCAGATGAGCCGGCCCAAGGGCGGCTTTATCCTCTGGGTCAGCCTGCCGGCGCGGGTCAACACCAAGGACCTGCATGTACGCGCGCTGCAGCAGGGCATCAGCATTGCGCCGGGGCTGATCTTCAGCAATACCGAGCAGTTCAACCATTGCATCCGCCTGAACTGCGGCATTCCGTGGAACCGCGAAGCCGAGCGCGCCCTGATGACCCTGGGCATGCTGGCCGGGCAGCTGTGTCAGGAGAGCGCTGCGAGTTTTTAACAGCGGCTTAACCCGATTTGAATGAGGGCTGCGTCTACCTGAGCGAATGGTTTATTCGATCGCTCAGGAGATGTTCCCATGTCTGCTTACCCCCTATTGCTTACCCGTCCCCTACTTGCCGGTTTTGCCGCAGGCGTGCTGATCAGCCTCGGTGCGTGCAGCGCCGCCAACCCCGAAGCGCCGGCCACCGAGACTGGCAGCCCGCAGCAGAGCGATCAGGCCCATGACCGTGAACGTGCCGAGCTGCATGAGCAGCTGACCGCTGCCCCAGCGGAACTGCAACGCAAAAGCCAGGTGGCGGGCAGGGCGGTGATGCCCAGCGTGGCCTATGCACCGCTGCCGATGTCTGTGCAGGCCGATGCCTCGCCGCCGGGCTACCGTGACGAGAACCGCGAGCAGTATCAGAAACTGGCCGACAACCCGGTGCATGCGGTGGCCGAGACCCCGGTGTCGACCTTCAGCATCGATGTGGACACCGGCAGCTACGCCAATGTGCGGCGTTTCCTCAATGGCGGGCAACTGCCGCCGCAGGAGGCGGTGCGCCTGGAGGAGCTGGTCAATTATTTCCCCTACACCTATCCGCTGCCCAAGGGCGATGTGCCGTTTGGCGTGCACACCGAACTGGCGGCCACGCCGTGGAACCCCGAAAGCCGCTTGCTACGCATCGCCATCAAGGCCTCGGATCTACACGTAGAGGAATTACCAGCGGCCAATCTGGTGTTTCTGGTGGATGTCTCCGGCTCGATGGATCGCCGTGAAGGCCTGCCCATGGTGCAAAGTACCCTGAAACTGCTGGTCGAGCAGCTGCGCGCCCAGGACAAGGTATCGCTGGTGGTGTATGCCGGCTCATCCAGTGTGGTGCTGAAACCGACTGCCGGCAGCGAGAAGGCCAAGATCCGCGCGGCCATCGATCAGCTCAGGGCGGGCGGCTCTACGGCCGGTGAGTCGGGCATTCAGCTGGCCTACCAGCAGGCGCAGCAGGGCTTTATCGAGGGCGGCATCAATCGCATCCTGCTGGCCACCGATGGCGACTTCAACGTGGGTATCAGCGATTTTGAAACCCTCAAGCAGCTGGCCGCCGACAAGCGCAAGACCGGCGTATCGCTAACCACCCTGGGCTTTGGTACCGACAACTACAACGAGCAGCTGATGGAGCAGCTGGCCGATGCCGGCAACGGCAATTACGCCTATATCGACAACCTGCGCGAGGCGCGCAAGGTGCTGGTCGATCAGCTCAGCTCGACCCTGGCGACGGTCGCCAGCGATGTGAAGATCCAGGTCGAGTTCAACCCGGCCGAGGTCAGCGAATACCGCCTGCTGGGCTACGAGAACCGCGCGCTGAAGCGTGAGGACTTCAGCAACGACAAGGTCGATGCCGGCGAAATTGGCGCAGGCCACACGGTAACCGCCCTGTATGAAGTGGTGCCGGTGGGCGGCAAGGGCTGGCTGGAGCCGCTGCGTTATCAGCAAGCGGAACAAAACCTCGGCAAGCAGGGCGAACTGGCCTGGCTGCGCATTCGCTACAAAACACCTGGGCAGAACGTCAGCAAACTGCTGGAACAACCGATTCAGGCCGCCGATGTACCTGCCATCAGCCAGGCCAGTGAAGACCTGCGCTTTGTCGCCGCGGTGGCTGCCTTCGCTCAGCAGCTCAAGGGCGATACCTACACCGGACGTTTCAGCCTGGCTGACAGCGCCGAACTGGCGCGTAACGCCAAGGGGGCTGACCGTTTTGGTCTGCGTGCCGAGTTTGTGCAGCTGGTGGAACTGGCGCAGAGTCTGCAAACTGCGACGAACCGTTCAACTACCGCACGAGTACAGCAGTGAATCGACCCCTCACGGATGACGACGCCGCCTTGTTGCGGCGTTACCGCCGCGGTGATGCGGCGGCTTTCGCCGAGTTGTACCAGCGCCACCGGCTCGGCCTGTTCCGCTTTCTGCTCGGCCTGTGTGGCGATCATGCCCTGGCCGAGGAGGTGTTTCAGGACACCTGGATGAGCCTGATCCGCAGCCAAAGTGAACAGCGCGAAGCGGTGCTGTTCAAGACCTGGCTGTACCAGATCGGTCGCAATCGCCTGATCGACCACTGGCGCAGGCAGGGTCGGCACCAGGCGGGGCATGCCGAGTACGATGAACAGCAGCATGCCCCGCACGACCCGCAGCCGGGGCCCGAGCAACAGCTCAGTCTGAGCCGCGATCAGCAGCGTTTGCAGGCCGCCCTGGCGGATTTGCCGGCGGAGCAGCGCGAAGTGTTTCTGCTGCGCGCCCATGGCGACATGGAGCTGGCCGAGATCGCCGAGCTGACCCAGATACCTGCCGAGACGGTAAAGAGCCGTCTGCGCTATGCCCTGCAGAAGTTACGTCGGCTGCTGGCTGACCCGGCCGCCGAGGAGTTGTCCGTATGAATCACGATCAACATAGGTCCGATGAGCAGGAACGGCAGATGCTGGAGCATTTCCGCCAGCACAGCGGCGGCGAGCCCAGTGCACAACTGGATGCGCAGATTCTCGCCGCGGCCAGTGCCGCCGTGCGCAGTGCGCCTGCTGCTGAAGCCAAATCTGGTCTGAGCACGCGCCTGCACAGCTGGCTGTTCGGTGCCGGCGGTCGGCAACGCTGGTCGGTGGCGTTGGCTGGGGTCGCTTGCCTGGGGATCGGCGTGAGCCTGACCTGGCGCACCTTCGAGCAGGCTCCGGATGCCTTCGATACCGTGCCCAGCGCCGCACCTATGGCACCGGCAGCTGCGAGAATGGCACCTCAGTCCGCGCCTATGCCAGCGCCGTTGGCGGAGTCCGCTGCGGTTGCCGATGAGCCGGAGCGTTCGCGTGCGATGCAGCCTGCGCCGCTGATCCAGGGCAACAGCGGCGATGCCGCCAAGGCCGAGAAGAAGCTTTCGGCCGGCGCGTCCAATCAACTGTTGCGTGAAGAGTCGGCGGCCGATGCATTGCATGAGGCTGCGCCTGTGGTTTCAGCCCCCGATAAAGCGGCAGAAGCCGCAGGCAATCAGGCCGAACAGCAGCTGCGCAGCGAGTTGCAACGCTTGCTCAAATTACGCCGTGATGGCTGGACGGATGAGGCCGATGCCTTGCTGTTGCAACTGATGCGCGAGCATCCCGGGCTGGATATCGACGCGCAGTTGCAGCAACTGCAACAGGCTGACTGAAGCCTCTGCACGTGCACCCGGTGGCTATCCTCGTCGATGGTCGCCGGGTAATCCCCAGCCCAGAGCCTTGCGCTGTTACCTGCCGTACGGATTGCAGGCTTGCCAGAGTGTGGGGCAGGGGCCAGCATAGTGGCTTGTGTCACTGCCTTTGTACCTGCCCATGATGCCTATTCGAAGCCTCGCCCTGCTGCTGACTCTGCTGCCATTGGCGGCCTGCGAGCAAAGCACCAATCCACCCGAGCAGCCCAAGGCCGAAGCGGTCAAGGCGCAACCGGCTGTCAAGCGCAAAGCGGCTGAAGCCGAACCTGCTGCGCCAGTGGTGAGCAAGCCTGCGCCCGAAGTTTCGGCACCTGTTCCCGTTCCCGTTGCGGCTCAACCCAAGCCGAAGCCTGCCGTGGTTGCACCCAAGCCCGAGCCCTCCGAGCTCCAAGCGCCGCTGGATCTAAGCCTGCACCCCAATGTGTTTGAACCACTACCGCCGGTGGCACCGCTCAGCGACCTGTCGATTCCGTTGCTGCCGCCTATGTTTGGCGACAAGGATAAGACAGAGGGGCCCTTTCAGCTTAATGGCAAACTGATTACCAACGAGCGCGGTGATGACTACTGGGAGTCGGTCGAGGGCGCGCAGTTGCAGTTCGAGTTCAAGCAGTAGCAGACGGCTACCGGCAATCAGAAGCGATAGGCCTCCTGACCGATAGCGGCGAACAGGCTGTGATCCAGCGGGGTAAAGCGCTGCTCGCCCGGCAGGCGCACCCACAAGGGCTCCTGCACCGCTGTTGGGTTGTAGGCGGCCTGCTTGAGGTCGGTCTTCTTGTATTTGAAGGTGCCGGTGGTTTCCACCTCACCCAACAGGCGGATAAACAGCGGCGCGGCGTACACCGGCAATTCCGCATCCAGGTGGGCGGCTAGAGCGGCGCTATCCAGTTGCTGACCTTCACTCAGGCGCAGCGCGGCCATGCCGCAGCGGCCGTTGGTGCCGGGGATCTCCACGCCATAGACCACCGCATCCTCGACGCCGGGGAAGGCTCCCAGGACGTTTTCCACCTCGGTGGTGGAGACGTTCTCGCCTTTCCAGCGGAAGGTGTCGCCCAGGCGGTCGACAAACTGCGCGTGCTTGCAGCCGATATCGCGCATCAGGTCGCCGGTATTGAACCAGGCATCGCCCTTCTTGAACACATTGCGCAGAATTGCCGCTTCGCTCTTGGCCGGGTCGGTGTAGCCGTCGAATGGCCACTTGACGCTGATCTCGCTGATCAGCAAACCAGGCTCGCCCTTGTCGGCCTTCTGCAGAAAACCCTTGGCGGTGCGGATAGCGCAGTCGTTCTCCAGGTCATAGCGCACGATGGCGTAGGTGGCGGGGGAGAAGCCTACGGTGTTGTCGAAGTTGAACACGTTGGTAAAGCCGATATTGCCTTCGCTGGAAGCGTAGAACTCGGTGATCTGCTCAACGCCGAAACGCGCCTTGAACTCGGCCCAGATCGAGGGCCGCAGGCCGTTGCCGATCATGCAGCGCAGGCTGTTGTTCTTCTCTGCCGCAGTCTCGGGCTGGTTGAGCAGGTAGCGGCACAGTTCGCCGATATAGCCGAAGCAGGTGGCCTGGTAGCGCTGCACATCCGGCCAGAAGGCGCTGGCGGAGAACTTGCGACGCAGGGCGATGGCCGCGCCACCGGCCAGAGCAGCGCTCCAGCATACGGTGACGGCGTTGTTGTGGTAGCAGGGCAGGGTCAGGTAGAGCACGTCCTGATTGCTCAGGGTCAGACCGGAATGGCCGAAGCCACCGTAAGCCTTGATCCACTTGCCGTGGCTCATGATCGAAGCCTTGGGCAGGCCGGTGGTGCCGGAGGTGTAGATCAGAAAGCAGGGGTCCTTCATTTTCACCTTGGCGCTGTCCGGCAGGTTGCCGCTGGCCTGGCTGCGCGCCAGTTGCATCAGATTGGTCCAGCCGTCGGGTGCCTGGCTGGTGTCTTCCAGGCAATCCTGGTCGGCGATCCAGTAGCGCGTTGCGCTGGGGTTATCCAATTGCCCGGCGACTTCCTCGAAAGCTTCGCGCAACTCATCACCGATCACCATAAACCCAGGTTTGACCAGATTGAGGCTATGGGCCAGCACCTTGCCACGCTGGGTGGTGTTGACCAGCGCGCCGACCGCGCCGAGTTTGCTTAGGGCGGCGAGAATGGCCAGCAGCTCCAGGCGGTTTTCCAGCATCACCGCCACCACGCTGCCGTGGCACACGCCTTCGGCTTTGAGTGCCCAGGCCAGGCGATTGGCCCAGGCGTTGAACTGGGCATAGCTGAGGCTGCGCGCCTCATCCAGCAGCGCCGGGCGCTCGGGATGCTGCTGCGCCGTGCGCTCCAGCGCCCAGGCCAGTGACAGGTTCTTCTCGCGATTGCGGATACCGGCGTAATACAGGCCGCGCAACATGCGCGGTACGCGTGGCAAGTGCTGGGGCAAGCGGGCAAGGAAACGCAGCGGGGAAATCAGATCGGCTTGGCTCATGGCTCTCGCGCTTATGGTTGTTATGCGGGGGCGGACCCCAACTTTAAGTCGCGCGAATGCCCTCCTGCCATGGCCCTAGTGCGCCAAGCGGCAGGCAGATCGGCAAATACCCGCTGCCTGCGTAGAGTGCGCCATGCGCACCAAGCCGGGCACAAATCCGCAGGCCATCTCGGTGTGCGCGGCGCACCCTACGGCGTGACGCCCAACCCATCGCCGGCTTCAATCCGTGCCGCGCCCAGTAGGAAGTCAATCGACAAACAGGTCCGGGATCAGCGCGCCGCCTTGCGGGTCGAAGCGGTAGTGCTCGAACTCGCTGACACCCTGTTCGCGCAGAATTTCTTCGTCGATCAGCAAGCGGCCGGTGATGCTACGCCCGCTACTGCTGAGAATGGCATGGGCGGCGTCGGCCATGATCGCCGGGCTACGGGCGCGCTTGAAGGCGTCGCGGCTGCCCAGTTCGAACTCGATGGCGGCGGTGGCGATCATGGTTTTCGGCCACAGCGAGTTGACGCTGATGCCGTACTTCTTGAACTCCTCGCTCATGCCCAATGTGAGCATGCTCATGCCGTACTTGGTCACGGTGTAGGGGCCGTGCTGGGCAAACCACTTGCTGTCCATGTTCAGCGGCGGCGACAGGTTGAGGATATGCCCGCCCGCGCTCTGCTTACCCGCGGCGGAGCCGCTTTCTTTCAAATAGGGCAGGGCGGCCTGGCTGCAGACCATCACCGCGCGGGTGTTGATCTGGAACATCAGGTCGAAGCGCTTGGGCTCGAGTTTCTCCACGCCCACCAGCTTGATCGCGCCGGCGTTGTTGATCAGTACATCGATACCGCCGAAGTGCTCGGCCGCCTGGGCCATGGCAGCCTTGACCGCGTTTTCATCGCGGACATCCACTTGTAGGGCCAGGGCTTTGCCGCCAGCGGCTTCGACCTCGGCGGCCACCGAATGGATGGTGCCGGGCAGCTTGGCGTGGGGCTCGGCGCTTTTCGCCGCAATCACGATATTGGCCCCCTCGCGCGCGGCGCGCAGGGCGATTTCACGGCCAATGCCACGGCTGGCACCGGTGATAAACAGGGTTTTACCTTGCAGTGACATAGGGCTTCTCCAATTTTATTTTTATGTAGAGTGGATGACGCTCTTCTCATCCACAGTGGTGGCGTGATGGTGGATGGATAAAGGCCATCCACCCTACGGGGCATCTACGGCTTCGATCTCGACCAATAGTTGACGGTTCTTCACCTGATCGCCGCGGCTGACGCCAATGCGGCGTACCACACCGTCGATGCTGGCCTTGAGCGGGTGTTCCATCTTCATCGCTTCCAGTACCAGCAGCAGTTGGCCCTTGCTGACCTGGCTGCCTTCCTCGACCAGCACCTCGACAATCGCGCCGTCCATCGGAGCCTTGACGCTGCCTGAACCGGCACCGCTAGCACTATTGACCGGCAGATGGGTGATGTCGGTGAGTTGCAGGTTGCCGTTATGGCCGTACAGCCAGAGATTGTCGCCTTGCAGATGATAGGCCAGGCGCTGGCGAATACCGTCCAGCTCCAGGGTGGCCCAGCGGCCGTCGCTGGCCAGCAGCCTGATGCTGACCTGCTGCTCGCCAATTTTGGCCAGCAGGCTGGGGTGTGGGCCGTCGGCCAGCACTTGCAGCTCCACGGCAAATGGCTGCTCGCCCTGTTTGAGCAGAAAACGCCAGGGCGCGCTGCCGGCATTGCGCCAGCCGGCGAGCCCCGGCTGATGGGCGCGGGCATTGGCCGATTGCTGAAACAGCAGGGCAGCGGCTGCGGCCAGTTCGCAGGCAGCGGGCGGCTGCGGGGCGAGGCTCGGGTCATTGGCGAAATGCTCGGCGATAAAGGCCGTGGTGGCGTTGCCGGCGGCAAACTCCGGGTGCCCCAGTAGGTTGGCGAGAAAACGCTGGTTGCCGTTGACCCCCAGCAGCACGCAATCCTCCACCGCGCGTATCAGCTTGCGCCGTGCGTCCTCGCGGGTCGCGCCATAGGCGATGACTTTGGCCAGCATCGGGTCGTAGAACGGGGTGATGGCCTGGCCTTCGACCAGGCCGTGGTCGATGCGAATGCCTTCGCGCAGCGCCGGCTCCCAGCGCAGGGCGGTGCCGGTTTGCGGCAGGAAGTCCTGCGTGGCGTCTTCGGCGTACAGGCGCACTTCCATGGCGTGGCCGCTCAGGCGAATCTCGTCCTGCTTGAGCGGCAGCGGCTGACCCTCGGCCACGCGAATCTGCCAGGCGACCAGGTCTTGCCCTGTGATCAGTTCGGTGACTGGATGCTCGACCTGCAGGCGGGTGTTCATTTCCAGAAAGAAGAATTCGCCGCTCTGATCGAGGAGAAACTCCACGGTGCCGGCACCGACGTAGTTCACCGAGGCCGCCGCTTTGACCGCCGCCTCGCCCATGGCCTGGCGCAGCTCGGCCGTCATCACCGGGCAGGGGGCTTCCTCGACCACCTTCTGGTGGCGGCGCTGCACCGAGCAGTCGCGCTCGCCGAGATACAGGATGTTGCCGTGCTGGTCGCCAAAGACCTGGATTTCCACATGGCGCGGCTGGATCACCGCGCGCTCGAGGATCAGCTCGCCGGAGCCGAAGGCGTTCTGCGCCTCCGAGCGGGCGGTGCGGATCTGCGCCAGCAGCTCGCTGGATTGGTGTACCAGGCGCATGCCACGGCCACCACCGCCGGCGCTGGCCTTGATCATCAACGGGTAGCCGATACGCCCGGCCTCGCGACTCAGGGTCTCGTCGTCCTGGGCGCTGGCTTCATAGCCGGGGATGCAGGGCACGCCGGCCTCGAGCATGGCGATCTTCGACAGGCGTTTGCTGCCCATCAGGTGGATGGCAGCAACTGTCGGGCCGATAAACACGATGCCGGCGGCCTCGCAGGCGCGGGCGAACTCGGCGTTTTCCGAGAGAAAGCCGTAGCCGGGGTGGATCGCGTCGGCCCCGGTTTTCTGCGCCGCGGCGATGATATTGGCGATCACCAAGTACGACTGGTTGACCTGAGCCGGGCCGATGCACACCGCCTCGTCGGCTTGCTGCACATGACGGGCATCGCTGTCGGCTTCGGAATAGACGGCCACGGTGCGGTAACCGAGGTCCTGGGCGGTACGCATCACCCGGCAGGCGATTTCCCCGCGGTTGGCGATCAGAATCTTGTTAAAGGCGGGCATCTGTGTGCTCCTGCTGGACGTAGCCCGGATTGCATCCGAGCTACGGACTTGGCTCGTGTAGGGTGGATCACGCTTTAGCGATCCACCGTGCGGTGTTTCGGTGGATGTAAAAAACGACATCCACCCTACGTTCTACTGGGCCCACTTCGGCGCGCGTTTCTGCAGAAAGGCCAGGGTGCCCTCGACGCCTTCGGCCCCGGTGACGGCGGCGGCGAATTGCTCGGCGGCGCGGTCCAGCAGCGGGCCGAGTGCTTCGTGCTCGGCGGCCAGCAGCAGGGCCTTGGTCTGGGCATTGGCCTGGGGCGCGCACTGGCGGACCTGGCTAAGCACCTGCTGCAGGCGGGCGTCCACCGCTTCGCTGTCCGTTTCGCTAAAGTGCACCAGGCCCAGGCGTTCGGCTTCGCTGCCATTGAAGCGTGCGGCCGTCAGGGCCAGGCGGCGGGTCTGGGTCAGGCCGATGCGCCGCACCACGAAGGGGGCGATCTGCGCCGGCAGAATGCCCAGGGTGGTTTCCGGCAGGCCGAACTTGGCGTCCTGCTGGCAGATGGCGATATCCGACACGCAGGCCAGGCCGAAACCGCCGCCCAGCACCGCGCCTTCGAGCACGGCAATCAGCACTTGCGGCGTGTTCTGCGCTTCTTCCAGCAGGCTGCCGAAGGCGCGGTTAAGGCTGCGGTAGGCGTCGCCACCCGCCGCTCTAGCACCGGCCATATCCTTGATATCGCCACCAGCGCAGAAGTGCCCACCGGCACCGCGCAGGACAATGGCGCGCACGCTCTGGTCTGCACGCAGGCTTTCCAGCACCGCGCGTAGCTCCGTGACCATGGCCAGGCTCATGGCGTTGCGGTTGTCCGGGCGGTTAAGGGTGACTTGCAACACACCGGCGTCGAGGCTTAGCAGCAGGGTTTCGCAGTTCGGTAGAGCGGCCATGGTCGCGTCCTCAGCCTTTCTTCTTGCCAGGCAGAATGCCCATCAGCTTGCAGATAATGCCCAGCATGATTTCGTCGGCACCGCCGCCGATGCTCACCAGGCGCACGTCGCGGTAGGCGCGGGCCACCGGGTTTTCCCACATATAGCCCATACCGCCCCAGTACTGCAGGCAGCTGTCGGTGACCTCACGGCCGAGGCGGCCGGCCTTGAGCTTGGCCATGGAGGCCAGGTTGGTCACATCCTTGCCGCGTACGTACTGCTCGGTGGCTTGGTAGACCAGGGCGCGCAGGCACTCGACCTCGGTCTGCAGCTCGGCCATGCGGAAGTGGATCACCTGGTTGTCGATCAGCGCATTGCCGAAGGTCTTGCGTTCCTTGCAGTAGTCGATGGTGGCGTTGATGCAGTGTTCCAGGCCCTTGATCATATTGGCCGCGCCGAACAGGCGCTCTTCCTGGAACTGCAGCATCTGCATCATAAAACCGGCACCTTCGTGGCCGATGCGGTAGCGCTGCGGCACGCGCACGTTGTCGAGGAACACCTGGGCGGTCTCCGAGCTGCGCATACCGAGTTTGTCCAGATGCGGGCTGACGCTGATGCCCGGGGTGTTCATCGGCACCATGATCAGCGATTTGTTGACGTGGGGTTTGTCGTCGCTGGTATTGGCCAGCAGGCAGATAAAGTCGGCGCTTGGCGAGTTGGTGATCCACATCTTGCTGCCGTTGATCACATAGTCGTCGCCATCCTTGCGCGCTGTGGTTTTCAGCCCGGCCACATCGG
>JBFJZW010000122.1:0-11951 GCA_041621875.1 Pseudomonas sp.
GAGAGTAGGTCATCGTCAAGCACCTACACCAAAACCCCCGATCAGGAAACTGGTCGGGGGTTTTACTTTGGCCGCGAGAAAATCAAGCGCACCGCAAGCAGTTGCCTGTGTTCTTTCCGTGAGAGCTGTCAGCAGATGAGCTTTCTTTGGGTTCCGAATGCTGCAGTTGACGGGACACAGTCAATAAAAAGCCACCTTCCGGTGGCTTCAATCTGTTTGTCTGAGTTCAGTCGCCGCGGTATTCGCAGCCACTGGTGCAGGTTTCATGGATGCGTATGCGCGACAGCTCGGGAAGAAGGGGCTTGAGTTCTTGCCAGATCCACTTGGCGAGCACTTCGCTGGTCGGATTTTCCAGTCCAGGGATGTCGTTGAGGTAGTTGTGATCCAGCTGCTCATAGAGTGGCTTGAAGATCGCCTTGATCTCGGAGAAGTCACGAATCCAACCGGTATAGGGGTCGACTTCACCCTCGATATAGACTGCAACCCGAAACGAATGGCCGTGCAGGCGGCCGCATTTGTGGCCTTCGGGGACGTGAGGCAGTCGGTGGGCGGCCTCGAACATAAACTCTTTGAACAGTTCCACGGGCATTTCTCTCTGGTCGTACGCGGCTATCAGCACGCTTAGCTAAGGTGCGAATCTTACCAGTTCAGGCGCTGATTTACCGGTTTGGCCCGCTCGTGTGTATCCAATCCCCACTGGTTATTGCTGATTACGCTCAAGGCGATAGGTGCTTACGGCCTCGTAGACGGCCTTCCTCAGGCGATTGATGCCGCCAATCGGGCGATGCTCAGGCAATGCGTGCCATGGATTGAAGGACAGGTTGTCGCAGAACAGGTTCTGTTCGCGGCTATCGAAGTCCTGTGCGGGAAGCCGAATGCTCGCGACTGTCTCGAAGGGTGAGATGGACTCATCCCACTCGATGCTGGGGTCCTCTATTGGCATGTAGTACTCGGGGTTTTGCCGCTGCACCTGCAGGGCAAAGCAGGCGGGTACACGGTCCAGAGAGAGCTGCTGATAGAGCGCATTGCGCAGAAAGTTGGGTAGGTCCTGGTTTTGCGCCGGCAGGGTATAACCTGGGCAGGCCTGCGGGTCAGGTATGACCCGATATTTGATATTGAGCGGGCCCAGCTTGAAGGGGGCGATGGAGTTGTAAGTGGTCGCCACGGGGCTTTCAGGTGCCGGTGCAAGGGTTTTCAGGGCGATAATCAGGTGCCTGATCTCCCAGCTTTCAGGGTTCCAGCTGGGGAAAAACGCCAGGGCTTTCTTGCCATCGGCCTGGGCAGCAAAGTTGCTCTTGTATTCGGCTACATCACGGACGAAAAAGGCTGGGTGATTGAACATCACGAAGTCTTGTTCGGTGGCGTGCTGTGGGCTCTTACTGAGTTTCTCGCCGGGTACGTCGAGCAGTTTGATGGCCATGCCGCGGGCATCACGAGCGCGGTCGAACTGCGGGTAGGCGTTGCCGTTGGACAATCGCATCCAGGCTTGCCAGGTTTTCCCGGGCTCGCTGAAGACTCCGTGCTGCAACGCGGGCGCGAGGGCAGGGCTGACGGTGAGCTGGGCTCTTACGCAACCATGGGCCTTGGCATGGGCATCGCGCAGGACCCGGGTGTTGTCGCGATGCTGTTCGACGACGCGGATGGCATCTTCGATAATGCTGCGAGTCAGTGCCGCCTCATCGGCAGGGATCTGTTCTTCGCTGGACACCGGCCCGGAAAACTTCCAGTGGTAATAAGCGCTGCCGATACCCCAGCCGCCCAGGCCTATGACGGCGACAAAGAGAAGCAGTTTGCCCAGGAGACTGCAGAGCCAGAGCCAGAGTCGTTTAAGCATCGCGTAAGTCCCTGTGAGTGGTTATTGGTTTCGCAGTCGGTAATCGATCCTTTCTAATTCTGGCAGTCAGGGCCTGGGCTCCACTTCTTGGCGGCAACAGGCTGGAGCTGTTGTTCAAGGCTTGGGTTGCCCAGCACTTTGAGGTATTCGACCAGCGCCCAGCGCTCTTCCGGCTGCAGGGCGCGCCCGATCACGCCATCCTGGCGGCAACCTGCGCGGAATTCATGGCCCTGATTGCTGTTGCCGGTGATGCGGGTATCGAAGAGGAATCCTCCGGTGAACTTCTCACTGGCAAAGCCGACATGCTTGGGGTTGAACTCGAAGTTGCCCACCCAGAACTGGCTGTCGCGCTCCGAGACGGGGGAGAGCAGTTGGAACAGGTTGGGCACCGAACCGTTGTGCAGAAATGGCGGAGTGGCCCAGATCCCGTCCAGCGGCCTGGCCTTGTAGCCGCGTTTTTCCTGGACACCGATGGGCAGGCCGAAACCGTCCATGCGCCAGCGTTCGCGGTCGGAAATACCGGCATCCTGATAGGCGCGGTTTTCCACGTAAGCGGTGACATAGGCCAGGGCCTTGGCGCTGGAAATGTTGCTTAGGTCGATATCATCCAGGGTTGCACCAAAAAGTCGGACATCCAGCTTGCCCAATTCGGCCTTGGTCCAGCCGAGCTTGCTGATATCGAAGCGGTGATCGGCAATATTGTTGGCGGTGGTCGGGTCGGTGCCTACGATCGCGGTTGGCACCACACGCATGCGCCATTCGGGGTCACGGGAGGGGGCAAAGCGCTCCGCCGGCTTTTTCGGGTCAGGGGCATGGCAGTAAGCGCAATTTTCGCTGTAGAGCGCGCGTCCCCGGCTTGCGAGGGGCAGATCGATCTTGCCGAAGACCTGCTCCGGCCAAGCCGGTGGTTTGAGTCGTTTGAGGGTTTCTTCCAGTGTATGCAGGTCGCGCAGGCGCACGCTGGACGAATAGCGCTCGGACTCGGCCACTGGATGCTCGTCAGCCCCGAGCAGGTGCAGGGTAGCCCCCACGCCAAGCGCTTCACCGACATTGCGCGCCATGGGCTGCATGGCTGAGCCGTTCCATTGAACCCAGTCGAATTTCCAGATGTCCCAGACCTGCGGATAGCTCACCGGTGCATTGGCGATACGGTAGTTGCTGGGGTCGATGGCATCGCCGAAGACGCTGTTGGCGATGCGGCCAAAGGCGTCGGTGCGGCCAAAACCTTCTTCGGTGGGGTAGAGGCCGCGGTGCCAGTCGTTAAAGGCGGTGCCGAGCAGCCGGTCGAGTACAACCTTGAAGTCGCGGCGCAGTTGCGCGTGTTTGGCGGCGTATTCATCGCCGAGCACCTGCTTGGCGAAACGGCGAAATTTCAGCGGGTTGTAGTAGGTAAAGGCCATGCTCATGCCGAGCGATTGACCGAAACTGCCGCCGCGGATGGTCGGCACGGTTGACGCCAGAGAATGCAGTGCCGCGCCGCCATCGATGCGTACCGACTGGCCCTTGTAGCGCAACTCGCCGGTGTGGCAGGCGGCGCAGCTGATATCCAGATAGTGTTCGCCGCTTTCATCGTCCGCATGGCGGGCAAAACCCACGGGCAGATTGCCGGGGTTCTGTGGGCTAGGCTGTTGTTCCGGGTCGACCAGAAAACCGAAGCGCGCCAGGTAGTCGGGTGCGGCGAATTTGGCGCGGCTGAGAGGCAGCTCAAGTGCGCCGAACCACTCATAGCGCAGGCCTTTAACCTGGGTGCCCTGTGGCGTGTAGTAATAGGTCTGGCGCTCGTCCATGCTCCACTGGTCGAGGTAGTGAAGCTTGTCCGGCTTCTGGTACACCGGCAGATTTGGCCTGGCGATGAAATAGAGGCCAATGGCAAGGAGGATAATCAGCAGTACGAGTACGCCAGAGAAGATCCTGCGAATAATGCGCATCGGTACGTCCTTGTCGTGTTTTTATTTTAAGGTTTATGCCAAGCAAATCAGTTTGTGGCAAGTGGCCAGTGCCTGTCGATTATTGGCCGATGCATCTCCATTGCATAGTCTTGTGCGGTGGATACGGAGTTTTGTGAATTGAGAGAGGAGTGAGCGATGCATCCCTTTGACGCGGAAAAGCCACCGCAGTTGGCGCTATTGCTGGGTTATGCGGGGCTGGTGCCTTTTGTCAGCGGGGCGCTGGGCATCTGGGTAACGCCGGAAGGCTGGCGGCCTTTCGTTCTCGAGGCGCTGCTTGATTACGCGGCAGTGATCCTGGCTTTTATGGGGGCGATTCACTGGGGGCTGGCGATACGCGGAGAGGATGCGGGCGAGCACGCTCAGATTCAGCTTGGTCTTTCGGTAATACCGCCATTGCTGGGCTGGTTGGCCATCAGTGCCGGGCTGCCGATGAGTCTGGCTTTGCCGCTCTGCCTGCTGGCATTTCTGGGGCTTTATTTTGCCGACTTGAGAGCCGTCAAACTGGGGCTTGCGCCCGGCTGGTACCCGAGTTTGCGCAAGCCGCTGACCTGGGTCGTGTGCCTTAGCCTACTGCTGGCCTGGGCCAGCGTCTGGGTGCGCTGAGTTCAGCCACTGTTCGACGCAGCGCAGGGTCTGGGTCTGACGCTGCGACCAGTCGCCCTGGATGCACTGCAGCGGCTGTCGGTGTTGGCGTAGCCAGCGCTCGCAGTCGCGATAGAAGCCGAGGCGCTGTTGCAACTGCGGTTGGCAGCGCTGGCCGTCGTCGACCCAGGGCACGGCGACGGGGTCGAGCAGCAGGTGCAGATGGTAGTCGCGTTGCAGCAAGGCCGGCTCTATCCAGTCCGGGCAGTCGCCAAACAGCGCCTGGCTCCACAGCAGGTTGCTCAACAGATGGGTGTCGAGGATCAACAGCTCCGGTCGGCGCGCGCGGGCGGCGTCTTCCCAGGCCAGCTGACCCTGGGCGATGGTGCTGATATCGGCGTAACAGGTGTCGCGCTGTTCTTGCTCGATAAAATGCCGAACAAACTCACCGACCACCAGCCCGCCGTAGGCACTGTGGATTTCCTGCGCCAGCCAGCTCTTGCCGCTGGACTCCGGGCCGGTGAGGACCAGCACCTTCATGCGTCAACCAGGGCGCGATCACGCTGCCAGGTCAGCCAGCCGCTGATGGCCAGCAGGGTGAAGAGGGCATAGAGCCCGGCGGTCAGGTGCATGCCATGGGTGAGGAACAGGGCGACAAACAGCAGATCCAGAACAATCCACAGGGGCCAGCACTCGACCCTTTTCTGCGCCATCCACACCTGGGCCACCAGGCTGAACGCACTGAGTGCGGCGTCCTGCCAGGGAGCTGTCGCGTCGGTGTAGTTGGCCATTAGAAAGCCCAGCGCCAGGGAACCCGTTGCCCCCAGGGCGAGGCTGAATATCAGGCCCTGGTTGGTCAAGCGACTGACCTGGACGCCCTGGTGGCTGGTTCCGCCGCGGGTCCACTGCCACCAGCCGTAAAGCTGCAGGGTGGCGTACACGCCTTGCAGGAGCATGTTCGAATAGAGTTTGCCGTCAAAGAAGATCCAGGCATACATCAGCACCATCACCAGGCCGATCGGCCAGCACCAGCGGTTCTGTCTTACGGTCAGCCAGACCGCCAGGACGCCGATGGCAGAGGCAATGATTTCCAGGTTGGACATGGGGCTCCAGTCGCCAGGGGCAGGTATAGGCTCGGGTGGCCGGCGATTGTAGCCATTGCCGCGTGGTTCGTCTTGGCTTATCCCGTTTAGGGCTGACCTGGCTGCTCACGGGATTGGCGATGACTGCGCAACGCTATCCGGATGGACGTCTGGCCTGGTCCGCCAATGACGAGATGGGCACCTGCTCGATGAGCAGCGCTAGGTCTTCGCCCGTTCATCGCTCTCTATTGTACGCCGCTAAAGGACTACGGCCTCTCCAGTCGGCCTCTGCTGGAATGATTCAGACCCCGGCCAGATGCAGCACCAGTTTGACCGCGGCGAAGATCAGCAGTACGAAGACGAAGGTAAACAGCACCCCCATGATAATGAAGTGGCTCGGTTTACCGCGGCTGAAATCACGGCTGCGGTTTTTCCCGCTTTGTACGCCCAGAGCTGCAGACAGCACGCTCTGCAGCATTTCCCAGAATGTCAGGGGCTTGTTGTTCTCGTCATCCATGCACACCTCCTCGTCATTGAAGATCAACCGCGATGGTTGCTTAAGCTTAGCCGTACTGGGTAACTCCGCTCCAGAGTGACGTGAGACGGTTATGGCAAGGCAAAAGCTTATTAGAAAATAATTCTAGAAAGATATTCTTGTATTTGTATACTGGCTCGGCGCGCAACCTCTATCAGCCCTTATACCTACAGGAATATCCCATGAGTCAGACCCTCCAGCTGTACCAGAGCGTTGGTGCCAAACAGTTCAGCGCCATGATCCGTGAGGTCGCGCCGTACTTCGCCAGCATCGATCCGCAGTTCGTCGAGCTGCGGGCCGGCTATGCCGAAGTCACCTTCGCCAAGCGCCGCGAGGTGCTCAACCATATTGGCACCGTACACGCCATTGCCCTGTGCAATGCGGCGGAGCTGGCGGCGGGAACCATGACCGATGCATCCATCGGCAAAGGCTATCGCTGGATTCCCAAGGGCATGACGGTGGAGTACCTGGCCAAGGCCGATGGCGATATCCGCGCCGTGGCCGATGGCAGCGGGGTGGACTGGAACAGCCTGGGCGACCTGATGGTGCCGGTCACGGCCTATGTCGGCGATAAGCCGGTGTTCCGTGCGCAGATCAATATGTACGTCAGTCAGGCCTGAGCGGGGGATTGCAGCCATGGCAGCATTCAGCATGACCGAGGCGCACTATCCGCCAGCTGACAAACGCTGGATCAGCCTATGGCTGATTCTGCTGGTGAGTGGTATCGCGGGGTTCGACAGCGCCCTGGCGCAAGACCAGGTGTCGACCTCGCGGATCGAACGCGGGCGTTACCTGGTGCGGACCAGTGGTTGTAACGATTGCCACACCCCGGGCTATCCGGAGTCGGGCGGTCAGGTCGATGAGCAAAACTGGCTGACGGGCAGCGACCTGGGCTGGCGGGGCCCCTGGGGTACGACTTACGCGGGCAATCTGCGTCAGGTCGTGCAGCACCTGGATGAACAGCGTTGGCTCAGCCATGCGCGGACTGCCTGGCGGCCGCCCATGCCCTGGTTCAACCTGCGCGATATGAGCGATGCCGACCTGAGCGCGATCTATCGTTATATTCGCCATTTAGGCGCGGCAGGCGAGGCGGTGCCGGCGTATGTGCCGCCGGGGCAAGAGCCGAAAACCGCCTATGTGCAGTTTCCGCCGGGCCCCTGAGTGCACCATCTGCTCGACTCAGTTCTGTGGCGTTAGCCTGCGCTGCGCACGGCTGTCGAGCAGGTGGCTGGCGCGGGCCCGTAATTGCCCGCAGCCGCCATCGATATCCTGGCCCGCCGAGTTGCGTACCTTGGTCAGCACGCCGCGGCTGTGCAGATAACGGACGATCTGCACGATACGCTCGCCATCGGGGCGCTGGAACTCATCGGCTTCCAGGCTGTTGTAGGGGATCAGGTTCATGATCGCGTACTTGCCCTTGAGCAGGCGCAGGATGCCGTCCATTTCGGCCTGGCTGTCGTTGATGCCCTTGAGCAGCGTCCACTGGTACTGGATCGGGTAGTCGATCTGCCGTGCATAGCGTTCGCCCAGTTCCACCAGCTCCTCGGGATCGATACGTGGCGCACGCGGCAGCAGCGTCTGGCGCAGTTCGGCATCGGTGCTGTGCAGCGACAGGGCCAGCGCCGGCTTGATCTGCTGCTGTGGCAAACGCTCGAACACCCGTGGGTCGCCGACGGTGGAAAACACCAGATTGCGCTGGCCGATACCGCCCTCGGTGCCGAGCAGGTTGATGGCTTCGAGTACGTTATCCAGGTTATGTGCCGGCTCGCCCATGCCCATGAAGACCACTTTCTTTACCGCGCGAAAGCGCCGGGCCAGGGCCACCTGGGCGACGATCTCGGCGGTGCTCAGCTGGCGCAGCAGGCCGCTCTTGCCGGTCATGCAGAACACACAGCCGACCGCACAACCGACTTGACTGGACACGCACAGGCCATCGCGCGGCAGCAGCACGCTTTCCACCATCTGCTTGTCCGCCAGCTCCACCAGCAGGCGCGCCGAGCCATCGCCAGCCGGGTGTTCGGCGCTCAAGCGGGCCAGGCCGTCGAGCTCACTGCTCAACTGCGGCAGGGCATTACGTACCGTCAGTGGCAGAAAGTTCTCGGTCTTCTGGTTACGCGTGCCGGTATCCAGCGGCTTGCCTTGCAGCCAGGCACGGGTGATTCGCCCGATGTGCAGGGGCTTGGCACCGAGGTCGGTGAGGCGCTGGTGAAAATCGTCGATATGCATGGGGCGCGCATGCTACCACTGTGCGCCGTGGCGGCGAAGCGTGACCGGCTCGGCGGACCTGAGTCCGCGAGCGGTGTGGATTACTGGGCTTGTACGCGCAAGGCGAGCGCCGAACTCAGGCGAATGACCACCTGGCGATTGAGGTGCTCGGTTTTGAGCTGCACGTCCGGACGGACTTTTACCGTCTTGCGGGTGCCGTCAGTGAACTCCAGTGTGGCGGTCTGTAGGGTGGTATCGATGGCCTTGACCACCGCGGTGATCTCGACGCTATCGGCCACCAGCATGCCCGGCTTGGTGCCGGCAGGCGCTGTGGCGACCACGCCAGTGGCGCTGTCGGTGCTGGCGGTCCCTGCGTCACGCAGGTACACCATCTGTTCCAGAACCACGGTGGCATTGACCTTGTCGCCGACTTTCAATTGCTGGAAGTTGATCATTTCCGGGCTGGCGGTGAAGCTGCGCTGATGGCCCTGCGCATCCTCCAGGGTGACGCTGCTGGTGGCGTAGTTGATGGCGCTGACCACGGCGTTGATTTCTTCGACTTGAGTGGCCACGCCACCCGGTACGCCTTCCTGGGTGACCTGGCCGGTGCGGGCTTCGCTCGTCAGCGCTTCGCTCTGCCCCTGGCTGCTGCAGGCGCTGAGCAGTGACGCGCTGAGCAGTAGAAGTCCAAGATCTTTGATGGTGAGCATGCAGGTTCTCCTCAGGCTATTGCGGCTTGGTGTGGCGGATCTCATAGACAGCGTCTTCGCTGCGCATCGGGGTCAGGCGGATGTTATAGCGGGGCCCGGGTTGGCCCAGCACCATTTCATCCAACTGGTACTGCACATTCAGCTTCAGGTAGGCGATTTGTGTCGGTTTAAGAGTGAGCGATTGCTCGATATCGCGGGGTTCCCACTTGGCTGCTGGGCTCAGCCCGGTTATGCGTACGCTGTGTTTGCCCGGTGCCAGTTCGACATGCCGATGGCTGTTGAATTTCAGCGTGCCAATGCTCTGGCCATCGATAAACACTTCCGGGTAGTTGTAGCGTAGCGGCTGCATCAACCCCGGGTTGCTGGCTTCCGGGCGATACAGGTAGAGCACCGCGTGCTGCGGGCTGGACGGCTGCACCGCCTCGAAGTGACTGGGTGTACTGCAACCGGTGATAAACAGAGGAACAAGCAGCAATAGCCGACGGTGCATGGGGCATCCTTGTCCGGGCGTGACTGATAATGAGGAGATTGCCGGCTTGGCTACCGCCGACCGGCTAAGGTTAGCATGGCGATGCATCAGCGTGCCGACGTGCGGCTGTGCTATGGTCGCGCCCCGGAAAAATGTGTGGGGACACAGCATGAAATTCATACACCAGCGCGAACACCTCAACGAAGACGACGTCGTCGTGATCGAGTGCTCGCAGACCTGCAATATTCGCCTGATGAGCGATGCCAACTTCCGCAGCTTCAAGAATGGCGGCCGGCACACCTACCACGGCGGCGCGTTCGACACCTTCCCGGCGAAGATCACCGTACCGAGCAGCGGCTTCTGGAATATCACCATCGACACGGTCTCGCGCAAGGCCATCAGTGTGACGCGCAAGCCGACGCTCAAGCATTCGATCAAGATCGTGCGCAAGTCGACTTCGCGCCTGAGCTGAGTGCGCAGTGCTATTCGACGCTGGCGCGTTGCGGGCTGTCGTTGCCCAGGCGGTACTGGTTCTCGCCGCTGCGCTTGGCTTCGTACATCGCCAGATCGGCGATATGAATCAGTCGATCCATGCTCGCCGTGTGGTCCGGAAATATCGCGATACCCAGGCTTGCACTGATGCGCTGTGGGCAGTTGGCGAGGTCGAGAGGGGCTGCTAGCGCCGCGAAGATCTTCTCGCCGATAGCGCCGGCCTCTTTCTCAAGGCTGCCGTTCAAGGCCAGGCCTTCGAGGATTACCACGAATTCATCGCCGCCAATGCGCGCCACGCTGTCGGATTCGCGCAGCGCGTTCTTGAGGCGCTGCGCCGTGGCGACCAGCACCTGATCTCCGGCCGCGTGGCCGTGGACATCGTTGATCGCCTTGAAACCGTTGAGGTCGATAAACACCAGAGCCACCCGCGTCGCATTGCGCCGCGCGCGTTCCAGGGCATTGCCCAGACGATCCTCGAATACCAGGCGATTGGGCAGGCCGGTCAGCACGTCGTGGTGCGCCAGCTGGTGCATCTGCTGGGCCCAGGCTTTCTCTTCGGTGATGTCGCGCACCACGCCCATCATCTTTACGGCCACACCCTGCGGGTTTTTCACCACGTTACCGGTCTCGCGCAGCCAGCGCACGCTGCCGTCCGCCCAGACCACACGGTATTCCTCATCGTGGTTCTCGCCGGTTTCGATACAGCGCAGCTCGCCTGCACGCACACGCTCACGATCATCGGGGTGCACACTGGCGCAGAACAACTCGTAGCTCGGCGTTACCGCGCCCACCGCATGACCGAACATGGCGTAGATCGCCTCAGACCAGTACAGACGGTTGGTGTCGATATCCCAGTCCCAGGTGCCGATTCGGGCGAAGTACTGGCTGCGCTTGAATCGATCGACATCTTCCAGTGACCGTCCAGGTTCGCTGCTAGGCTGCAGCAGGATAAGCCTGTCTGCGTGGCCAGCTCCCAGGCACGAGACCTCAAGTGCCAATCGACTGCCGCTGGCGCTGACTATCTGCCGGCCTGGTGTCGTGCCAAGGGGCTCGACTGCATTGAGTTCCGGTAAACAGTCGGTCAGGCGTAAGCCGAGCAGCTCGTCGCCGGTTTTACCGAGCAATTGGGACGCCGCCGCGTTGTGCTGGCGAATAATTCCGGCGCGGTCAATCAGCAGTACGCCATCGGCCAGTTTGTCGAACAGCTGATCGTGGATTTCCAGCCGTTGCCGGGCCCGGCGCTCACGACGGATCAGTCTGACCAGCAAGGCCAGGAGCAGCAGGGTGGCGGCGAGGGCGAGGATGATTAGAGGCATGCGCTTCCGTATCGCAAGGTGGCTGAATCTGCAGGAAAACAGGTGCTTGCCGGCATTATGCCTGCACGCGTTCGCCGGTTGACGAGAGCCATGCAGCGCTTGGCTCGTGGCTGACAGACGCGACTTTGCAGCCATTTTCGCCGGTATGGCTGCGTTTGCCGCGAAGTGCGTCGAACAGGCCGATATTCAGACGTCCCTGTGCAAATGATGGGTTTAGCAGCCCTTTAGTTGTCATACCCCAGATTCGGTGCCAGCCAGCGTTCACTGACGTTGAGATCCTGCTTCTTGCGTGCGGTGTAGCTTTCCACCTGATCCTTGTCGATCTTGCCCACGGCGAAGTACTGCGCCTGCGGGTGGGCGAAGTACCAGCCGCTGACGGAGGCTGCGGGGAACATGGCGTAGTGTTCGGTGAGGAACACGCCGCTGCGGCCGGCCTTGTCGAATTCGGCGATGGGGTCGAGCAGGTTGAACAGGGTCTTCTTCTCGGTGTGATCCGGGCAGGCCGGGTAGCCCGGGGCCGGTCGAATGCCCTGGTATCCCTCGGAGATCAATGCGTCGTTGTCCAGCGCTTCACCCTGCGCATAGCCCCACAGATCAGTCCGCACCATCGCGTGCATGCGCTCCGCCAGCGCCTCGGCCAGCCGGTCCGCGACGGATTGCAGCAGGATGGCGGAGTAGTCGTCGTTTGCGGCCTTCATCGAGGCCGCCAGCTCCTCGACGCCGTGGCCCGCGGTGACTGCGAAGCCACCGATCCAGTCGGCCGCGCCGGAGTCCGCC
>JBFJZW010000123.1:0-11904 GCA_041621875.1 Pseudomonas sp.
GCGGCGTTTCTGCCCGTCCTTGATCGCGGTGATGCCCGGGGTAGTGCGGAATTTTTCGCCGCTGGCGACGGTTTTAGGCGGGGAGGTATCGGACATCGGCAATCTGGGCTCCGCTAGAGGCTCCGTGGACGAGGCGGCTTGTGGCCGCCGCGCAGTTTATCACAGAAGCTGACTGTTCAGTCTGGCTGCTGCCGTGCGGCCTGCAGGGTCTGGCGGCGGGTGATGGCGAAGGCGCTGGTGCCGAGCCAGCGCCAGAGCTGTTGGGCATCCGCGGGTGGCCCCAGCACTCGCACTTCACCGCTCTGCAGCACTTGCTGGGGGCTGCGCTCGCCGCTCCAGACGTCGGTCAGGGCGCGGACGCTGGCATCCACGACCAGGCCGGGGACGCGGCCGGGATCGTCGCGGCACAGGTCGGCCACGCCCTGCTCGACCAGCAGCCACCACGCGGACTCGCCAGGCCGTGCGTCGCGGAAGCTGAAATGAATGACCACCGGTCGCGGCGGGAATTCGGCGAGGCACACGAAGCGGCGCACATCCCACATCAGCAGGCCGGCGTCGAGTTCGTCGTCGCGCAGGCGGCTGCCGATCCAGCACGCCCCCCAGTGGCCGAGCGCCATGATGATCGGGCGCAAATCCTCGCCCGCCTCGGTCAGGCTGTACTCCCAGACCTTGCCGTTGGCCGTGTGCCGCACCACACCGAGCGCCTCCAGGTGGCGCAGGCGCTGGCTTAGCAGGCTGGTGGACATGCGCGGTACGCCGCGGTGCAGGTCGTTGAAACGCTTGCTGCCGCACAGCAGCTCGCGCACCACCAGCGGCGTCCAGCGTTCGCACAGCGCCTCGGCGGCGCGTGCGACCGTACAGAATTGCCCGTAGCTGTCATCCATCCTGAGCTTCCTCTGTTGCAACACCTGGGGCTCGAGGCACCAGGTTCAGTACTTCAGATTCTGGACTAGTCTGCTCGATGCGCCAGGCGCAGGCTGAGGCTATCGATAGTCGATAGCGTTCCGCACAGGAGAGCATCATGACCATGATTGCCATTATCCAGCGCCCCCCCGTTCTGCTCGATCGCGCCGCGACCCTGGCGCGAGGCGTGCAGTCGGTTGCCGAAGCCGCCGCGGCGGGAGCCACGCTGGTGGTCTTGCCCGAGTTGTTCATTCCCGGTTACCCGTCGTGGATCTGGCGTCTGGCCCCGGGGCGCGATGGCGCGTTGCTGAGCCAGCTGCATGGGCGACTGCTGGCCAATGCCGTGGACCTCGCCAGCGCGGACCTCGACCCCCTGTACCGGGCGGCCCGCGAGCATGGCGTTACCCTGGTCTGTGGGCTCAATGAGTGCGAGCGCCGCCAGGGCGGCGGCACCCTCTACAACAGTGTGGTGGTGATAGGTGCCGACGGCGCGCTACTCAATCGCCACCGCAAGCTGATGCCAACCAACCCCGAGCGCATGGTGCACGCGCCCGGCGATGCCGCGGGGCTGCGCACGGTGGACACCCCGATCGGTCGCCTGGGGACGCTGCTGTGCTGGGAGAACTACATGCCGCTGGCACGCTACGCGCTCTATGCCCAGGGTGTGGAAATCTACATTGCGCCGACCTACGACAGTGGCGACAGCTGGATCGGCAGCCTGCGCCATATCGCCCTCGAAGGCCGCTGCTGGGTGCTCGGCAGTGGCACCCTGCTGCGCGGCAGCGACATTCCCGAGGACTTCCCCGGCCGCGAGCAGCTGTTTGCCGATCCCGAGGAATGGATCAATGACGGCGATTCGCTGGTGGTCGATCCCATGGGCCGGCTGGTGGCCGGTCCGTTGCACCGCGAGGAAGGCATTCTGTATGCCGACATCGATGTCGCCCAGGTAGCGCCGGCCCGGCGCACCTTCGACGTCAGCGGGCATTACGCCCGTGCCGACATCTTCGAATTGCAGGTGCGGCGGACGCCGGCGACAAGCCTGCGGCAGATTGACGACTAGCAGTCATGTCGTCTGTACAAGAGGAGAGCAAGCATGAGTAGCGAACAGCTTTACCAGGGCCGCTGTTTCTGCGGCGCAGTCGAATTCACGGTCAGTGGCGAGCCGGTGGCGATGGGCTATTGCCACTGTCAGTCATGTCGGCAATGGTCGGCAGGGCCGGTCAATGCCTTCAGCCTGTGGAAGCCCGAGGCGCTGAGCGTGACCCGCGGGGCCGACAATATCGACTGTTACAACAAGACGCCGGGCAGTAGCCGCAAGTGGTGCAAGCGCTGCGGCGGCCACCTGTTCACCGAACACCCGGGCATGGGCTTGGTGGATTTCTATGCCGCGCTATTGCCGCAACTGGCCTATGTGCCGACGTTGCATGTGCACTATCAGGAGGCGGTGTTGCGGGTTCGCGACGGCTTGCCCAAGCAGCGCGATCTGCCCGAGGCCATGGGCGGCTCGGGCGAGATCATGGCCGAATAGCCGTCGGTCGCAGGGTTACAGGGAGGAGCGCAGGCGCACCAGCAGTTCCTGGGTCGGGTAGCCATCGGCTGGCTGCCCCAGGGTCTGCTGGAAGGCGCGCACCGCCTTGCGCGTGTTGGCCCCGATGATGCCGTCTGCCGGCCCCAGTTCGTAACCTTTACGGGTCAGCAGTTCCTGCAGTTCGATGCGTTCGCTGCGGCCCAGTTGGCGGTCGTTGCGCGGCCAGGCGGCCTGCACGCCGGGGTTGCCGTCCAGTGCATCGCTGAGCAAGCCGATGGCCAGGGCGTAGGAAGTCGAGTTGTTGTACTTGAGGATGCTGCGGAAGTTGTTCAGCAGCAGGAAGGCCGGACCGCGGTGACCGGCAGGCAGGAACAGCGTCGCCAGGCTTTGCTCGTTGGCGTCGATGGCTCTGACCGGGTTGACCCCGAGGGCGCGCCATTGCGCCAGGCTGCGGCGTACTTCCGGATCGGCCAGGGCGTAATCGAAGCCCTGCGGCAGGTTCACTTCGAAGCCCCAGGGTTGGCCATTTTCCCAGCCCGAGGCTTGCAGATAGTGCGCGGCAGAGGCCAGGGCGTCGGGGGCGGAACTCCACAGGTCGCGGCGGCCGTCGCCGTCAAAATCCACGGCATGCTGACTGAAGGTGGTCGGCATGAACTGGGTCTGGCCCATGGCTCCCGCCCAAGAGCCGATCAGCCCCTGCGCAGGGCCGTCGCCGGCTTGCAGGATCTGCAGGGCGGCCAACAACTGGCTGCGCCAGAACACCTGGCGGCGGCCGTCGTAGGCCAGGGTCGCCAGGGAGCGGATGACGTTATGGCTGCCGATATTGCTGCCGTAATTGCTTTCCATGCCCCAGATGGCGATCAGTACCTCATGGTCCACGGCATAGGCGCTGCGAATGGCTTTCAGGGTCGGTCTATGCTGTGCCTTGAGCAGGCGACCCTGGGCGACGCGCGAGACGGAAACGGCACCGTCGATGTATTCCCACACTGGGCGGGTGAACTCCGGCTGGCTGTTGTCGGCGGCGATGATTTTGGGATCAAGGGTAATGTCGGCGAAGGTGCGGTCGAACAGCTCGGCCTCGATACCCGCGGCGATGGCATCGCTGCGCAGCAGGCTGCGCCATTCCTCGAAACTCAGCAGCGGGCGACTGACGGCCGCGATTACCGGGCTGGGGATTGCCGTGGCGGTAGGAGTCGGGGTCGGGGCCGTCGACAGCGACTGCGCGGGGGCTTCGGCACAGGCGGTCAGGAGCAGGAAGATGCAGGCTGAGGCGGTGTGGAGCACGCCGCGAAGAAGCAGGTAAGGCATGGTGGTCTCGGCACATTTTGCAGGCCGCTACCTTAGCATGAATGAGGCGATAGGCGGCTGCAGCGCAGTTTCAGGCGGCCAGAACGGATGAAGCCTCCCAGTTTTGCTGGGAGGCTTCGCGGCGGTAGCTGCCTTTGCCTTTGCCCGGTTGTTCCTGGCGACAGCGGAACAGGGGTTGGGCGATCAGGGATTTGGCCCTGTTCGGGGCCGCTTTGCGCTTCTTGGCCATGCGTTATCCTCGTTTGCTACCGCAAGGTTGCGGCGAGAGGATGATGAGCCGCTGATCAAAAAATGTCCAGCGGCTGGCGCTTTAGCAGTTCGTTGAAAACGTAGGCGAGGCCGACAAGACAAGCTTCGTAGGGTGGGTTAGCGACGCTAACATCGTCCGAAAATCCACCCGCGAAAGTGGTGCGGCGCGTAACCCACCAGCCAATCGAGCGCGTTGCGCCGATGATGGGTTACGCCACGTGCCGGGTGAGGTGATGCTTGGCAATCCCGCATGCGGCTAACCCACCCTGCGCAAGCTGCTTGCAGTAGGGAATTGGTGCATAGCCCCTGCTAGAGGCTATTGTCGCTGGCCAGCCCTAGCCGCTGACCGCACATGGTCAGGCTCAGCAGGCTCAGGCCGCGCCATGGGTCGCCGGCCGCCTGGCCCTTGATTTGCGCGTCGATATGCTGGGCGTCCTGCAGCAGGGCGGCCCAGCGCGCCGCGGATAGACGCTGCAGGGCTTTGCTGACCAGAGGGCGGCGCTTGTCCCAGACTGGCGGTCGCGCGGAGCTGAAGGCCTTGTCCAGAGGGATGCCTTGGCTGTACTGCTGGGCAATATTGGCCAGCAGGCGGATCTCCCGGGCCAGGGCCCAGAGAATCACCGGCGGCTCGACGCCTTCGCCGCGCAGGCCGTCGAGCATGCGCAGGGCATGGGCGGCTTCGCCATTGAGAATGGCGTCGATCAGGCCGAATACATCGAAACGGGCGCTGTCGGCCACCGCGGCATGCACGGTGTCGACATCGATCTGGCTGCCGTCGGCCAGCAGCTTGAGCTTTTCTATTTCCTGGGCGGCGGCCAGCAGGTTGCCCTCCACCCGTACGGCGATCATCTCCACGGCTGGCGCGCTGGCGCTGAGGCCGGCCTGGGCCAGGCGCTGGCGAATCCATTGCGGCAACTGGTGGGCGTCCACCGGCCAGATCTGCAGGAACTGGGTGTCTGCGCCCTCGATCAGCGCCTTGCCCCATTTGGTCTTCTGCGCACTGCCGTCGAGCTTGGGCAGGCTGATCAGCAGCACGGTGTCATCGGCCGGGCGTTTGAGGTATTCGAGCAGGGCGGCTGCGCCCTTGTCGCCGGGCTTGCCGCTGGGCAGGCGCAGTTCCAGCAGGCGCTTGTCGGCGAACAACGACATGCTGGCGCAGGCCTGGAGCAGATTGCCCCAGTCGAAGCTGGCGTCGGCGTTGAACACCTGGCGCTCGCTGAAGCCTTGCTGGCGGGTGGCGCTACGGATGGCATCGCAGGCTTCCTGGCACAGCAGCGGTTCGTCGCCACTGACCACATACACCGGGGCCAGGTTGCCCTGCAGGTGTTTGCCGAGTTGTGCGGGATTGAGCTTCATTGGCTGCCGACAGTCGGGCCGCCTGGGCGGCCCGGCGCGCTTACTGGGCGGGGATCGGCAGTTGCACGGGCGACTGCTGGGGTTGCATCGCGCGCTGCTGACGCGCCGCTTCCAGGGCCTGCGCTTCGGCTTCGGCCTGGGCTTCGGCGCTCTGCTGCAGTTGTTCCAGTTGCTGTGGGGTGACCTGCTGCAGGCGCTGCACCAGCTGCTGGATCAGCTCGCGGCGCATTTCGTTACGCGCCTGCTGGGCTTCCTGATCGCCGCCGGCCAGGTTGTTGCCATCCTGGGTGTAGTAGCTCTGGGCTTCCAGCTTGTTGCTGAGCAGCAGCAGGTTCTTGCTGCCGCGGATCTCGTACTCGAGGGTGTTGGTCAGCTCATATTCGGCGGTACGGGCCGAACTGGTGAAGCTGGCGGCGCGGCGGCTCTCTTGTTCGTTGCTCAGCACCAGCTGGTATTGAGCCCCTGGATAAACCCGCACACCGCTGTTCTGCAGCACTTCACGCAGTTCCTGCACGGTTTCGCCATGGGCGTTGCGCGCGCTCACGGCCAGCTCGCCGAGGGCAAAGTCTGCCGCCGCGCTGCCGGTGCCGCGCAACTGAAAGCCGCAAGCGCCGAGCAGGGTGGCCAGGCCAATTACCAACAGATTCCGTTTGATCATCTTTGTTATCCCCTTGGCGAGTCTTGCGGCGCGCCGTACGTAATTAGTTGGCGACTATGTTAACCAGCTTGCCCGGCACCACGATGACCTTGCGGATGCTCAGGCCTTCGGTAAAGCGCAGCACATTCTCGTTGGCCCGTGCGGCCGCCTCGATTTCCTCGCGGCTGGCGCTGGCCGGCACGTCGATCTGCCCGCGCAGCTTGCCGTTGACCTGGATCACCAGGGTCAGGCTGTCCTGCACCAGCGCCGCGTCATCGACCTGCGGCCACTGGGCGTCGATGATTGCGCCCTGATGGCCCAGTTCCTGCCACAGCTGGTGGCTGATATGCGGGGTGATCGGGGCCAGCAGCAGGACTACCGCTTCCAGACCTTCCTGGAGCAGGGCGCGATCCTGTACGGTTTCCTGGGCGGCTTTTTCCAGTACGTTCATCAGCGTCATCACCTGGGCGATGGCGGTGTTGAATTTGTGGTGCTGGCCGATATCGAAGCTGGATTGCTTGATCGCCAGATGAATCGCGCGGCGCACGGCCTTCTGCTCGTCATCCAGACTGGCGAGGTCGAGTGCGCCTGCGATGCCCAGGCTGACGTGGTTATGCGCCAGACGCCAGACGCGGCGCAGGAAGCGGTTTGCGCCTTCAACGCCGGCATCGGACCATTCGCAGCTCATGTCGGGCGGCGAGGCGAACATCATAAACAGGCGGCAGGTATCAGCCCCGAACTGATCGATCATGGCTTGCGGGTCGACGCCGTTGTTCTTCGACTTGGACATCTTCTCGGTGCCGCCGATCTCCACCGGCAGGCCGTCGCTTTTCAGCTTGGCGGCGATGACCTTGCCCTTGGCGTCACGCTCGATTTCCACGTCGGCCGGGTTGAACCAGTCCTTGCCGCCGTTTTCCAGCACGCGGTAGTAGGTGTCGGCCACCACCATGCCCTGGGTCAGCAGGTTCTTGAACGGCTCGTCGGAGGACAGCAGGCCTTCGTCGCGCATCAGCTTGTGGAAGAAGCGCGCATACAGCAGGTGCAGGATCGCGTGTTCGATACCGCCGATATATTGATCCACCGGCAACCAGTGGTTGGCCGCTTGCGGGTCGACCATGCCGCCGGTGTAGTGCGGCGACGCGTAGCGGGCGAAGTACCAGGACGATTCGACGAAGGTGTCCATGGTGTCGGTTTCGCGCTTGGCCGGCGCGCCGCAGGTCGGGCACTCGCACTCGTAGAAGTGCGGCATGCGCGCCAATGGCGAGCCGGCACCATCCGGCACCACCTCTTCGGGCAGCACCACCGGCAGCTGGTCTTCCGGCACCGGCACGTCGCCACAGCTGTCGCAATGGATGATCGGGATCGGGCAGCCCCAGTAGCGCTGGCGGCTGATGCCCCAGTCGCGCAGGCGGAACTGGGTGCGCGACTTGCCCAGGCCCCTGTCCAGCAGGGCCACTTCGATGGCGTCGAACGCGCCAGGGAAGTCCAGGCCGTCGAACTTGCCGGAGTTGATCAGTTGACCATGCTCGCCGTACGCGTCCTGCCAAGGCGCTGGGGTTTCGTCGCCGGCGGCGGTGCGGATCACTGCCTTGATCGGCAGGCCGTATTTATGGGCGAACTCGAAGTCGCGCTCGTCGTGGGCCGGTACGGCCATTACCGCGCCATCGCCGTAGTGCATCAGCACATAGTTGGCGACCCATACCGGGAGTTTTTCGCCGGTCAGCGGGTGTTCGACGAACAGGCCGGTGGGCAGGCCCTTCTTTTCCTGGGTGGCGACATCGGCTTCAGCGACGCTGCCGCTTTTGCATTCGTCAATAAAGGCCTGCAGCTCGGCGTTACCTTGTGCGGCCTGCGTGGCCAGCGGGTGCTCGGCGGCGACGGCGACATAGGTCGCGCCCATCAGGGTGTCGGGGCGAGTGGTGAAGACGTTCAGTTTGCCTTCGCTGCCGATCGAGGCCAGGTCGTAGGGGAAGCTGACTTCCATGCCGCGGGATTTGCCGATCCAGTTGCGCTGCATGGTCTTGACCTGTTCCGGCCAGCCATCCAGGTCGTCCAGGCTACTCAGGAGTTCTTCCGCGTAGGCGGTGATCTTGAAGTAGTACATGGGGATTTCGCGCTTCTCGATCACCGCGCCGGAGCGCCAGCCGCGGCCGTCGATGACCTGCTCGTTGGCCAGCACGGTCTGGTCGACCGGGTCCCAGTTGACGGTGCCGTTCTTGCGGTAGATCACGCCTTTCTGGAACAGGCGGGTGAACAGCCATTGTTCCCAGCGGTAGTAGTCCGGCTTGCAGGTGGTGACTTCGCGCGACCAGTCGACCGCCAGGCCCAGGCTTTTCAGCTGGGTCTTCATGTACTCGATGTTCTCGTAGGTCCACTTGGCGGGCGCGACCTTGTTCTTCATCGCGGCGTTTTCCGCCGGCATGCCGAACGCATCCCAGCCCATCGGCTGCAGCACGTTCTTGCCCTGCATGCGCTGATAGCGGGCGATCACGTCACCGATGGTGTAGTTGCGCACATGGCCCATGTGCAGCTTGCCGCTCGGGTAGGGGAACATCGACAGGCAATAGAAGGTCTCTTTACCTGGCTGCTCGCTCACTACAAAGGATTGTTGCGAGTCCCAGTGGGACTGCGCAGCGGCTTCGATTTCACGTGGCTGATACTGTTCGTGCATGGCTACCGGCGCTAAGAATAGGGGCTTGCGGAAAACGCCGTAGCATACATGACCCCCCCTTGCTGAGGGAAACCCTGATTGCACGGCCGAACGGGCGGCAGGGCCCGCAGAACCGCCGTTTGTCGCGGCGCGGCGCTGCTTGGAGGGCGGCCGCTAAGCTTGCTATATGGGCTGCGTGAAAGGGGCCCGTCGTGAGGTGAATGGATGGGCGAATTAAGGCGGGCAGGAACTGGCGGCGGACTCTACGAACGGCTATTGCAGCGCCTTGCCCTGGCGCTGGAGGAGGCTGACGGCCTGAGCGACCAGGCGGCCGAACCCTCGCAGGAACTGGAGTTGCGGGACCTGACGGCGGCCGAAATGGAGCTGATCAGGGCCTACCTCAATCGAGACCTCGACTGGCTGCGCGGCTGGCATGCGGCGGCCCAGGAGATGGCGCAGATCGAACAGATGCAGGTGCGGCGCAAGGTTGCCCGGCCAGGGCAGAAGGTCGTGGTCTCATTGCCGAATCCCAAACCGCTGCTGCGCCGCCCGCCGCGCCTCTGCTGTGCGCTCTGCGGGACCCTGGCCGGCAGCCACCTCGGGCAGGGCGTGCAGGTGTGCCGGACCTGCGGCTCGCAACTGTTCCGGGCGAGCAATCCCCGTTAGGCTTTGGGCACCTCTGGAGGTGCTTGATGCCGATTCGCTACATCCTCAAACAACTGCTGATGCCGCCGGGCGTTTTCCTGCTGCTGTTGCTGATCGCCTGGTGGTTGCGCCGGCGCGCGCCGCGGCTGGCGACGGCCTGCTTCAGCCTGGCGCTGGGCGGCTTGTGGCTGATGAGCCTGCCGGTGGTGGTGGAATGGTCGGCGCGGCAGTTGGAGAGCGAACCGGCCCTGAGCGAATTGCACTGGCCCCGGTTGGCCGAGCAGGCGCAGACGATTGTCGTGCTCGGCGGCGGGCGCGAGCAGAATGACCCGGCCTGGGGCGGTGATCAGCCCAGCCTGATGGCCTTGGAGCGGGTGCGCTATGCCGCACGGCTGGCGAAGGCCTCCGGTCTGCCGCTGCTGATCAGTGGTGGGCTGCATTACGGCGCGCCGCCAAGCGAGGCGGCGCTGATGGCCGATGTGCTGGCGCGCGATTACGGGGTCAGGGTGCGCTGGCAGGAAGGGCTAAGCCGTACCACCTGGGAGAATGCGACCTACAGCGCCGAAATCCTGCGCAAAGAAGGCATCACGCGGGTGCTGCTGGTCACCCAGGCCTGGCACTCGCCTAGGGCGCGCTGGTGTTTCGAGCAGGTCGGGTTGCAGGTGCTGAGTGCGCCTATGGGCTTTCTCGGCGTGGCCAACGGCCGCCCGGCGGGCGGCTGGCTGCCGGAAGGCAAAGCGCTCTGGCAGAACGGCCTGCTGCTTAACGAGGCTATTGGTCTGTGGGCGTATCGTTGGGTGTATGGCGGGGATAAGCGCTAAACAACGGCCGCTCGTGGCCCCGATAAGCTGCGGCGCGCGGTGCAATCCGGGGCCACGTTCCCGGGTTGCACCAGAGCTTATCCGGGCTACGGCTGTACTGGGTTTGCCGGCCTCACTTACACCGTCTTGGCCATACGATTGGCCAGCAGGGCCCAGGCAAACAGCAGCAGGCAGAGGATCAGCAGCGGCCAGCCGCGCCAGTAGAGGTAGGGCGTCAGCTGTTGCATGGGGACTACCTCGCCATACAGCACGCCCTGTTCGAACTGTGGCAGCTGCTCGGTGATCTGGCCAAAGGGGTTGATCAGCGCGGTGACGCCGTTGTTGGTGGCGCGGATCATCCAGCGGCCGGCCTCCAGGGCGCGCATCTGCGCCATCTGCAGGTGTTGCAACGGGCCGATGGAGCGGCCGAACCAGGTGTCGTTGCTGATGGTCAGCAGCAGGTCGCTACGGGCGGCGAGCCCGGCGGCGAACTCGGGGTAGACCACCTCGTAGCAGATATAGGCGGCGATCCGGTAGCCGTGCGCCTCCAGCAGCGGCTGTTCGGCCGAGCCGCGGGCGAAGTCCGACATCGGCAGGTCGAAGAAGGCGATCAGGCCGCGCAGCACCTCCTGCAGCGGCACGTACTCGCCGAAGGGCACCAGTTTCTGCTTGAGGTAATCACCGCTGCCCTGGCCGACCACGCTGATGGCGTTGTAATAACGCAGCTCGCCGCGTTCGTTGGCCTGGCGGATCGGTACCCCGGTGATCAGCGCCGTCTGGCGCTGCTTGGCAAATTCGGCCATCGCCGCGAGGTAGCCCTGGGCGTGTTCCTTGAGCACCGGTACGGCGGTTTCCGGCCAGACGATCAGGTCGGTCGGCGCGGCGTTCAGGCTCAGGTCGCGGTACAGCGCCAGCTGCGCGTTGAGCTGGGTCGGGTCCCACTTGAGATTCTGCTCGATATTGCCCTGCACCGCGGCCACCGACATGGGGGCACCGGCGGGCAGGGTCCAGGCGTGCCCCTTGAGGGCCAGGCCGGCGATCCAGGGGGCCAGCAGCAGGAGGATGCCGGTGGCGAGAAAGGCCTTGCGCGTGCGCAGTTGCGCCAGGTTGACCAGCAGTGCGGCGCTCAGGGCCAGCACCAGGGAGATCAGCCAGACGCCGCCGACCGGGGCTAGGCCGGCCAGGGGGCCGTCGAGCTGGCTGTAGCCGGCGTAGAGCCAGGGGAAACCGGTGAGGAACCAGCTGCGGAAGGCTTCCTGGGTCAGCCATAGGGCGGCGAAGGCCAGGGCGTCGGCCAGCGGTGCTTCCACCCGGCGCAGCCAGCGGGTCCAGACCCAGGCGCTGAGGGCGAACAGCAGGCCGAGGCCGGCGACAAACAGCAGGGTGAGGAAGGCGGCCAGGGGCGGCGAGGCCGCGCCGTAGTCGTGAATGCTGACGTAGACCCAGCTGGTGCCGGCGGCGAACAGGCCGAAGCCGTAGCACCAGCCGCGCAGCGCCGCCTGGCGTGGACTGAGGTCGCGCAGGCCGAGGTAGAACAGGGCGATGGACAGCAGGGCCAGCGGCCAGAGGTCGTAGGGGGCCAGTGCCAGCGGAGTGATGGCCCCCGCCAGCAGGGCGATCAGGTTGCCGGGCCAGCCAGCTCGGGTTATCCAGTGCATTGCATGCAGATCCTTGGATTGGGGTGGCGCAAGGGTAGAGCGGAATGCGTAAGGGGGGGAAGGCGGATGCCGTCGCTGTAGGAGCCAGCTTGCTGGCGATTCTCTTCGCCGCTGATCGCCAGCACTTCAGGGGTGTTGATGGTGTCGATCACCGCCTCGGCCACCGCGCA
>JBFJZW010000124.1:0-11843 GCA_041621875.1 Pseudomonas sp.
CTTCCGGCAGGGTAAAGCCGGAGACCGACTTGCGCATTTCACTGGCCATCTTGGCCAGGTTACCAATGCTCTTGGCAGTAGCCGTAGTACCGGACGAGGTCTGCGAGGTGATCTCCTGGATCACGTTCATGGTGTTGGAAATATGGCCGGCCGACGAGGCCTGCTGGCGGGCGGCGTTGGAGATGTTCTGGATCAGGGCCGCGAGGGTCTTGGATACCTTCTCGATCTCTTCCAGTGCCACCCCGGCGTCCTGCGCCAGACGGGCACCGCGCACCACTTCGGAAGTCGTCTGCTCCATGGAGATAACGGCCTCGTTGGTGTCGGTCTGAATCGTCTTGACCAGCGCCTCGATCTGCTTGGTTGCAGCAGAAGAACGTTCCGCGAGGCGTTGTACTTCGTCCGCTACCACGGCGAAGCCTCGGCCCGCATCACCGGCCATGGAGGCCTGGATCGCGGCGTTCAGTGCGAGGATGTTGGTCTGGTCAGCAATGTCGTTAATCAGGCTAACGATGTCACCGATCTCCTGGGACGACTCACCGAGGCGCTTGATCCGCTTCGAGGTGTCCTGGATCTGCTCACGGATGTTATCCATGCCGGTGATGGTGTTGTGCACCACTTCGTTGCCTTTGTTGGCGATGGCTACCGAACGTTCCGCTACCGCGGAGGATTCCGAGGCGTTCGCCGATACCTGGTCAATCGACACCGCCATTTCATTGATCGCTGCGGATGCACCGGCGATTTCCTGGGCCTGGTGCTCGGAAGCCTCGGCCAGGTGCATCGCCGTGGCCTGGGTTTCCTGGGCCGCACCGGCTACCTGAACGGCGGTCAGGTTGATGGTGGCTACCAGATCACGCAGCTGGTCGATGGAGTAGTTGATGGAGTCGGCGATGGCACCGGTAAAGTCTTCGGTTACCGTCGCGGCTACTGTCAGGTCACCGTCGGCGAGGTCGGCGATTTCGTCGAGCAGACGCAGAATCGCGGTCTGGTTACGTTCGTTCTTCTCCGCGGTCTCGCCCAGGCGGCGGTTGGTTTCGCGCACCATCACCAGACCGATAAGGATGATCGAACCCAGGGCCAGGGCACCCAGCACATAACCGACCAGGGTATTCAGCGCCCGGTCGGCGGCCAGATCATCGAAGCCGGCGGCCAGTTCCGAGGCCTGGTCCAGCAGCGTCTGCGATACGGTAAAGATGACGTTGGCCGACTCGCGCACCTGGAACAGTTCAGGGGAGGTTTCGAGAATCTCGTCCACCGAACCGGAAACGAACTCGAACAGCTCGGAAATCTCCGCCAGACGCTCGAGGGCTTCGGCATCGCTCACCTGGCTGATTTCCATGGCGGCGTTGCCTTCGAGCATGGCGTTGAGTACCCGCCCGAACAGACTGGCGTCGCGACCGAACATGTCGGCGGCCTGCACCGAGTCCTGGTCACCGGCCAGTACCTTGTTCACCGAACCGAGGATACGTTCGGCCAGCAGCGACTGGCGCTGGGCCACCGATACCTGGGCCGCCGGCGCACCGCTTTCCAGCAGGATGTCGACCACTTCCTCGTACTCGACCTGCAGCTGCGGAATGGTTTCCGCCAGGGTGGCAGCTACCTGGTGCAGCGACAGTACGGTCTGTTCGTTGGCGAGGATGGCGTCAGTGTTCTGCCGCAGCGTATCCCAGTCCTTCTGCACCGCGGTCATCTGCGGCTGCAGGGACTCGGGTGCCGGTGGCAGGCCACTTTCCTCGCTGCCGTCGGTCAGATAGCCCCAACGGGTCTGGAAGTCGTTACGGGCATCGCGCAGCAAGGCGAAGGCCTCGGCCGTACCGGCGGCCGCTTCCGTGGAGTTTTTCGCAATACGCTGGGACAGAACACGCAGCTCACCGGAGTGACCGATGTATTCCGTGTCGTAGTTGGACTGGGTGTTGATATAGGCGAAGTTGGCAAACAACAACACGATGGAAACGATCAGGACAATAAACAGCCCTGCGATCAACGTGCTGCTACGCGCACCCGCTAACAAATTACCTGCGTTTAGTTTTTTCATTTACTGGCCCCCGCCTGGACCGACCGCACTACGGTTCCCATGTAACGCCAAAAGGCCGGCAATGCCGGCCCCACCGATAAACTGTTAATACGCCACGTCGAGAAAACCCGGGTTCTGGGCCAGCGCGTGTGGGCTGAACACCAACCAGGGCTGTTCACGTTGGAAGACTCCATGAATAAAGGGAGAGATGGATGCCTCCAGCGGCGGCAGCCGCTCGGAGAAGGTATCCACTGGAAAATGCTGCATGCCGAACACTTCGTCGACCGTGAGGCCGGCGAAGACATCCTGATGATCGACCACCAGTACCCGCCGTTTCTTGCGCAGCGGTGACAGCTCATGGCCGAAGAAACCACAGAGGTCCATGACCGGCAACAGGCGACCACGCACGTTGGCCACGCCCTTGACCCAGCTTTTCACACCGGGCAGCAGGGTATGACGCGGCTCGTGCAGCACTTCGCCGACTTCGCCCATGGGCGCGACGAAGAACCGTTCGCCCATGCGAAAACCGATACCGCTCCAGGTCTGCACCAGCGCCTGCTGCGAAGGCAGCCCAGCCGCCAGCGCGCGACAGAGCTGGTCGATATCGAGAAGGGTTTGGAAAGGTGTTTGCGCGTCCGACATGCCTGTTGCGGCCTTATTTTTTTAATTGCGGACTGACCCGGTGTTTAGCCGGCCAATACCGCATTCAGGGTTTTCACCAGGGTGTCTTCGTCGACCGGTTTGGTCAGGTAATCCTTCGCGCCCTGACGCTTACCCCAGACCTTGTCGGTCTCCTGGTCCTTGGTGGTGACGATGATCACCGGAATATGGCTGGTCTCGGCATCCTTGGTCAGCTGGCGGGTCGCCTGGAAGCCATTGAGGCCCGGCATGACGATATCCATCAGCACCGCGTCCGGCTTCTCCTGGCGAGCAAGCGCCACGCCGTCCGCCCCATTTTCCGCCTTGAGTACCTGATGCCCATGCTTTTCCAGCATGGCGGTCAGCTTGTACATTTCAGTCGGCGAGTCATCAACAATCAGAATTCGAGCCATGGTGTTTCCCAATACTTTAATAGGCGTCCGGGGCGATGCCCACGGACGTCAGGAGGCTTGCTCCACCGGGATAAAGTCCGGCACGTGGGCCTTGATCGCACCGAGCAGCTCTTCTTTGCTGAAGGGCTTGGTCAGGTACTGATCGGAACCGACGATGCGGCCTTTGGCCTTATCGAACAGGCCGTCCTTGGAGGACAGCATGATCACCGGGGTGGATTTGAAAGCGCTGTTGTTCTTGATCAAGGCACAGGTCTGATAGCCATCGAGCCGCGGCATCATAATGTCGACAAAAATGATATTCGGATGGGTATCGGCGATCTTTGCCAAGGCATCGAAGCCATCAACTGCGGTAATTACCTCGCAGCCCACCTTTTTCAGCAGGGTTTCCGCGGTACGACGAATCGTTTTCGAATCGTCGATCACCATCACCCTCAAACCCTCGGAATGCTGTTCCATGATTGCCCTACCATCGCCTCGGTGAGTCGTTATTTTGCGTTATATCAGTGCGCCTGAGGCCCTGTCACCGACGGGCTACAACCCAATCGTCGGGCCTTTTTAGCACACTCTCCTGATGCAATCTATAAGCCGCTCGGGACCAAGGTTTTTTCCTTGACCACCCGACTTGTCAGCGCCACCCTGACGCCACATCACGTTATTCGCTGCCATTTTACGGAGAACACTGCCATGAGCGTCCGCCTCGGCATAGTCATGGACCCCATCAGCCAGATCGCCTTCAAGAAGGACAGTTCGCTGGCCATGCTGCTGGCTGCCCAAGCGCGCGGCTGGTCGCTCTTCTATATGGAGCAGAAGGATCTTTACCAGAAAAAAGGTGAAGCGCGCGCCCGCCTTGCGCAGCTTAGTGTATTCAACGATCCGCAACGCTGGTTCGAACTGGGCGTGGAGCAGGATCTGCCCCTCGCCGAGCTCGATGTGATCCTGATGCGCAAGGATCCGCCCTTCGACAACGAGTTCGTTTACTCAACCTACTTGCTGGAACAAGCCGAACAGGCTGGCGTATTGGTGGTCAACCGCCCACAGAGCCTGCGCGACTGCAATGAAAAATACTTTGCCACCCAGTTTCCCCAATACACACCGCCGACCCTGGTCAGTCGCCGTGCCGACATTCTGCGCGAGTTTGCCCAGGAGCACCGTGACATCATTCTCAAACCCCTCGATGGCATGGGCGGTTCGATGATCTTTCGCCACCGCGAAGGCGACCCCAATCTGTCGGTGATCCTCGAGGCCCTGACCAACCATGGCCAGCAGCAGATCATGGCCCAGGGTTATCTGCCGGCGATCAAGGACGGCGACAAGCGCATCCTGATGATCGACGGCGAACCGATACCCTATTGCCTGGCGCGCATCCCGGCCGCCGGCGAAACCCGCGGCAATCTGGCCGCCGGCGGTCGTGGCGAAGCCCGACCACTGAGCGAGCGCGACCGCGAAATCGCCGCGGCGGTGGGCCCGACCCTGCGCGAGAAAGGCCTGCTGTTCGTCGGCCTGGACGTAATCGGCGAGCACCTGACCGAGATCAACGTCACCAGCCCGACCTGCATCCGCGAGATCGACGCGGCCTACGACACCCGTATTGGCGAGCGCCTGATGGATGCCATCGAAGGCAAGTTGCAGGCCAAGGCGAAAGCTTGAAGCGCGTAACAGCTTCGAGCTTGTCGCTTGCAGCTGGCGGCCCCAAACCGTCAGACTGCGCGCAACCTCAGCAGACCTGAAACACGATGAACGCAGCAGCCCACCCACCTGAACTCTCCAGCGCCGGCGTACGTCCGGCGGACCGGCTGGGCTTTACCCTGTTTCTCGCCGCGGCCCTGCATGCCGCGCTGATCCTCGGTCTGGGCTTCACCCTCAGTGAACCCAACCAGATCAGCAAGACCCTGGAAATCACCCTGTCGACCTTCAAGAGCGAAGAAAAGCCCAAGGAGGCCGACTTCCTCGCCCAGGACAATCAGCAGGGCAGCGGTACCCTGGAACACAAGGCCGCGCCCAAGACCACCGAGCAGGCACTGTTTCAGGACACCGAAGTCAAGCGCGTCACCCCGCCCGCCGCCCCCCAGCAGCCGGCCGTACGCCAGCAAGCACCGAAAGCCGCAGTCGCCACCCGCGCTCCGCAGCAGCAGAAGACCCCGGTCAAGCGCGAGGAGGTCAAACCGACGCCACAGGCCCGCCCGGCACCGGTATTCGACAGCGCGCAACTATCCTCGGAAATCGCCAGCCTGGAAGCCGAGCTGGCCATGGAAGTCCAGCAATACGCCAAACGGCCGAAGATCCACCGCCTCAACGCCGCCTCGACCATGCGCGACAAGGGGGCCTGGTACAAGGATGAGTGGCGCAAGAAGGTCGAACGCATCGGCAACCTCAACTACCCGGACGAAGCACGTCGCCAGGGCATCTACGGCAACCTGCGCCTGCTGGTGTCGATCAACCGCGACGGCACCCTCTACGAAGTCCTGGTGCTGGAATCCTCGGGCCAGCGCCTGCTCGACCAGGCCGCCCAGCGCATCGTGCGCCTGGCCGCGCCCTTCGCCCCCTTCACCGGCGACCTGGCCGATGTCGACCGCCTGGAAATCATTCGCACCTGGCGCTTCGAGCGTGGCGACCGCCTGTCGAGCAACTGATCAGTCAGACTTTTACCCAGCGATACCGCTTAGCCCTTGAAGCGACTGCCGCGAAGCCTGAAACTAACGCCATGAAAGACGCCAGCCCGAGCTACCTCAAGCATCACCTCCTGATCGCCATGCCGCACATGGCCGATCCGCATTTCGCCCAGACCGTCACCTACCTGATCGACCACAACGAGCACGGTGCCATGGGGTTGATCATCAACAAACCCAACGGCCTCAACCTGGCCGACGTGCTCGAGCAGTTGCGCCCGGACGAAGAGCCGCCGGCACTGTGCCAGAGCCTGCCGATCTTTTCCGGCGGCCCGGTACAGAGCGACCGCGGCTTCGTCCTGCACCCCTGCGGCCCGCAGTTCCAGGCCACCCTGGACCTGGGCGAGCTGGGCCTGTCCACCTCCCAGGACGTGCTGTTCGCCATCGCCGACGGCAGCGGACCGGCCAAATACCTGATCACCCTCGGCTATGCCGGCTGGGAAGCTGGACAGCTGGAGGCCGAACTGGCCGACAACGCCTGGCTGACCTGCCCGGCGGACAACGCCATCCTCTTCGACCTGCCCTTCGATCAGCGCCTGAATGCCGCCGCCGCGCGTCTGGGCATCAACCTCAGCCTGCTGACCTCGCAAGCCGGTCACGCCTGATGAGCGAGGCAAAACCGCTGCGCCTGCTCCTGGGCTTCGACTACGGCAGCAAGCAGATCGGCGTTGCCGTGGGCCAGGTGATCACTGGCCAGGCCCGCGAGCTGTGCATCCTCAAGGCGCAAAACGGCGTGCCGGACTGGCAGAAGGTCGAGACCCTGATCAAGGAGTGGCAGCCAGACGCCATAGTGGTCGGCCTGCCGCTGAACATGGACGGCACAAAAAGCGAGATGAGCGAACGCGCCGAGAAGTTCGCCCGCCGCCTCAACGGCCGCTTCAACCTGCCCGTGCACACCCACGACGAACGTCTGACCACCTTTGAGGCCAAGGGCCAGCGCCTGCAGCAGGGGCAGAACAGCGGTTACCGCGAACGCCCCGTCGACGCCCTGGCCGCGGCGTTACTGCTGCAAGGCTGGCTCGAAGAAAACTGCCTGGGCTGACGCCCACTTAGCTTGCACCTGGAGTGTTGCCATGAGCCTACCCAACCCGGCCGAACTGCTACCGCAAATGGCCGCCGCCCTGACCAGCCACCTGAATCAGCGGCAGATCGGCGAACCGCGCTTTATCGGCATCCGCACCGGCGGTGTCTGGGTCGCCCAGGCCCTGCTCGAAGCCCTGGGCCGCGACGACGCATTGGGTATTCTCGATGTGTCCTTCTACCGTGACGACTTTACCCAGAACGGCCTGCACCCGCAGGTGCAACCGTCCGAGCTGCCATTCGAGATCGAAGGCCAGCATCTGGTGCTGATCGACGACGTATTGATGAGCGGCCGCACCATCCGTGCCGCCCTCAATGAGCTGTTCGATTACGGCCGCCCGGCCAGCGTGACCCTGGTCAGCCTGCTCGACCTCAATGCCCGCGAACTGCCAATCCGGCCCGACGTGGTCGGCGCGACCCTGTCGCTGGGAGGCGACCAACGGGTAAAATTGTCCGGCCCCACACCCCTGACCCTCGAACTCCAGACGCTGGCCAACCGAGAATGATCGCGATGACTCCCATGGATGCCAAGCGCCCGCTGCAACTCAACGACCAAGGCCAGTTGCGCCACTTCCTCTCCCTCGACGGCCTGCCCCGCGAGCTGCTGACGGAAATCCTCGACACCGCCGACTCCTTCCTCGAAGTCGGTGCGCGGGCGGTGAAGAAGGTCCCGCTGCTGCGCGGCAAGACCGTGTGCAACGTGTTCTTCGAGAACTCCACACGCACCCGCACCACCTTCGAGCTGGCGGCCCAGCGCCTGTCGGCGGACGTGATCACCCTGAACGTGTCGACCAGCTCCACCAGCAAGGGCGAGACCCTGTTCGACACCCTGCGCAACCTCGAAGCCATGGCCGCCGATATCTTCGTCGTGCGCCATGCCGACTCCGGTGCCGCGCACTTTATCGCCGAGCACGTCTGCCCGAACCTGGCGATCATCAATGGCGGCGACGGCCGTCACGCCCATCCGACCCAGGGCATGCTCGATATGCTGACGATTCGTCGACATAAAGGCAGCTTCGAGAACCTCTCGGTGGCGATCGTCGGCGACATTCTGCATTCGCGGGTGGCGCGCTCGAATATGCTCGCGCTGAAAACCCTGGGCTGCCCGGATATCCGCGTGATCGCGCCCAAGACCCTGCTGCCGGTGGGTATCGAGCAGTACGGCGTGACGGTCTACAGCGACATGAACGCCGGCCTCAAGGACGTCGACGTGGTGATCATGCTGCGCCTGCAACGTGAACGCATGAGCGGCGGCCTGCTGCCCAGCGAGGGCGAGTTCTATCGCCTGTTCGGCCTGACCGAACAGCGCCTCAAGCTGGCCAAGCCGGACGCCCTGGTGATGCACCCGGGGCCAATCAACCGCGGCGTGGAGATCGAATCGGCGGTGGCCGACGGCCCGCAGTCGGTGATTCTCAACCAGGTCACCTACGGCATCGCCGTGCGCATGGCGGTGCTGTCCATGGCCATGAGCGGGCAGAACGCCCAACGCCAACTCGATGCCGAGGAGCAGAACTGATGCGTATCGCGATCCTCGGTGCCCGTGTTATCGACCCCAGCAGCGGTTTCGATCGGCTTGCCGATCTCTATGTCGAAGGCGGCAAGATTGTCGCCATCGGCCAGGTTCCGGCCGGCTTCGTCGCCGAACAGAGCATCGACGCCCAGGGCCTGATCGCCGCACCCGGCCTGGTCGACCTTAACGTCGCCCTGCGCGAGCCGGGTTACAGCCGCAAGGGCAGCATCGCCACGGAAACCCTGGCGGCAGCGGCCGGCGGCGTCACCAGCCTGTGCTGCCCCCCCTTTACCAAACCGGTACTGGACACCCCGGCGGTGGCCGAGCTGATTCTCGACCGCGCCCGCGAGGCCGGGCACACCAAGGTGTTCCCGATCGGCGCACTGAGCAAAGGCCTGGAAGGCGAGCAGTTGGCCGAACTGGTAGCCCTGCGCGACGCCGGCTGCGTGGCCTTCGGCAACGGCCTGGACAGTTTTCGCAATAACCGTACCCTGCGCCGCGCCCTGGAGTACGCCGCCACCTTCGACCTGACGGTGATCTTCCACTCCCAGGACTTTGATCTGGCCGAAGGCGGCCTGGCCCACGAGGGCGCGACCGCCAGCTTCCTCGGCCTGCCGGGCATTCCGGAAAGCGCCGAAACCGTGGCCCTGGCCCGGGATCTGCTGCTGGTCGAGCAGACCGGCGTGCGCGCGCACTTCAGCCAGCTGACCAGCGCCCGCGGTGCCCAGCTGATCGCCGACGCCCAGGCCCGCGGCCTACCGGTAACCGCCGATGTGGCCCTGTATCAGCTGATCCTCACCGACGAGGCGCTGATCGACTTCTCCAGCCTCTATCATGTGCAACCGCCGCTGCGCACCGCTGCCGACCGCGACGGCCTGCGCGCGGCGGTAAAAAGTGGGGTGATATCGACCATCTCCAGCCACCACCAGCCCCATGAGCGTGACGCCAAGCTGGCCCCCTTCGGTGCCACCGAGCCGGGTATCAGCAGCGTGCAACTGCTGCTGCCGCTGGCCATGAGCCTGGTGCAGGATGGCCTGCTCGACCTGCCCAGCCTGCTCGCCCGCCTGAGCAGCGGCCCGGCCGCAGCCTTGCGCCTGCCGGCCGGCCGCCTGGCCGTGGACGGCCCCGCCGACCTGCTACTGTTCGACCCGCAGGCCTCGACCCTGGCCGGCGAAAGCTGGTATTCGAAAGGAGCCAACTGCCCCTTTATCGGCCATTGCCTGCCGGGGGCCGTGCGCTACACCCTGGTCGACGGGCATATCAGCTACCAGGCCTGACCCCCAGCAAACGCAAAAGCCCGCCAATTGGCGGGCTTTTGCGTTCCTGAGATTCAGGCGCGTTCGGCGTTCTTGAGCGACACCTGGGTATTCAGCGTCCAGAAGTCATACAGCACGCCCAGCAGAAACAGACCGCCGGTAAACAGGTAAATGATCCCAGTGATCCACTTGCCCTGGTACATCCGGTGCACGCCGAAAATGCCGAGGAAGGTCAGCAGAATCCAGGCGACGTTGTAGTCGGTGTCGCCCGCAGTAAAACGCAGGTCGGCTTCGCGATCCATCGCCGGGATCAGGAACAGGTCGACGATCCAGCCGATAAACAGCAGACCGAAGGTGAAGAACCAAATAGTCCCGGTCACCGGCTTGCCGTAATAGAAACGGTGCGCGCCGAGAAAGCCGAAAATCCACAGCAGATAGCCGATGAGCTTGCTGTGGGTATCTTGTCTTGGACTCAAAGCGAACTCCTGAACTGCAGGGCAGTAGTAATTGAAACCGGCAAAGCGCACAGGGTTTGCCGGTTGCGGGAAGGTCTATCGCCATACGAGGCAGGGCGGCGTCTCAACGAAAACGCTTGCCGGGATCCTCTTCGCTGATTTCCAGCGACAGCCCCTGGGACATGCTGCTCAGGTGATCGCCGTCGGCTTCCGAGCCCAGCTTGATCATCAGGCGTAGATCGTTGGCCGAGTCGGCATAGAGCAAGGCGTCTTCGTAGGTGATTTCGCCCTGGCTGTAGAGGTTGTACAGGGCCTGGTCGAAGGTCTGCATGCCTTGCTCGGTGGAGCGCTTCATCAGCGCCTTGAGCTCATGTACTTCGCCCTTGCGGATCAGGTCGGCGGCCAGCGGGGTGTTGATCAGCACCTCGATCACCGCGCGGCGGCCCTTGCCGTCCGGGGTCGGGATCAGTTGCTGAGCGACAATCGCCTTGAGGTTGAGCGACAGGTCCATCCACACCTGGTTCTGCCGGTCGGCCGGGAAGAAGTTGATGATCCGGTCCAGCGCCTGGTTGGCGTTGTTGGCGTGCAGGGTGGCCAGGCACAGGTGACCGGTTTCGGCGAAGGCCACGGCATGGTCCATGGTCTCGCGGGTACGCACCTCGCCGATGAGGATTACGTCCGGGGCCTGGCGCAGGGTGTTCTTCAGCGCCACCTCGAAGGACTCGGTGTCGATGCCCACCTCGCGCTGGGTGACGATGCAGCTCTGGTGCTGGTGGATATATTCGATCGGGTCTTCGATGGAGATGATGTGGCCGCTGCTGTTCTTGTTGCGGTAGCCAATCATCGCCGCCAGAGAGGTCGACTTACCGGTACCGGTGGCACCGACGAACAGCACCAGGCCGCGTTTGGTCAGGGCCAGCTTCTTCAGCACTTCCGGCAGCTTGAGCTCGTCCAGGGTCGGGATATTGGTCTCGATCCGGCGTAGCACCATGCCGGCCAGATTGCGCTGGTAGAAGGCACTGACGCGGAAACGGCCGATGCCGCGGGCGCTGATGGCGAAGTTGCACTCATGGTTCTCGGCGAAGTCGCGGCGCTGCGCCTCGTTCATCACCGAGTGCACGGTCTCGCGGGTCTGCTCCGGCGACATGGGCATCTTGGTAATCGGCATGATCTTGCCGTTGACCTTCATCGACGGCGGCACGCCGGCGGTGATAAACAGGTCGGAGCCGCCCTTTTCCACCATCAGGCGCAGCAGTTTTTCGAATTCCATGCGTTGTCTCGCCCATCTGCATCACGCGTTTTGGCCAAGGCCAGCAGGTGGCGCGTGTGACTCGCCGCTGGCCTGAACCCGGCGACCCAGGGCCGCGCGGGTATCGTCTGGTTAGAAGTTTTCCGGGGTCTTGGATTTTTCCCGCGCGCTTTCGCGACTGACAATGCCCTTGGCCACCAGCCCCTTGAGGCAGGAGTCGAGGGTCTGCATGCCTAGCGAACCGCCAGTCTGGATCGCCGAATACATCTGCGCCACCTTGTCCTCGCGGATCAGGTTACGGATCGCCGGGGTGCCGATCATGATTTCGTGGGCCGCCACCCGACCGCCACCGATTTTCTTCAGCAGGGTCTGGGAGATAACCGACTGCAGGGACTCGGAAAGCATGGAGCGGACCATGGACTTCTCTTCGGCGGGGAACACGTCGACCACCCGGTCGATGGTCTTGGCCGCCGAGGTGGTGTGCAGGGTGCCGAATACCAGGTGCCCGGTTTCTGCCGCGGTCAGCGCCAGGCGGATGGTTTCCAGGTCCCGCAGTTCGCCCAC
>JBFJZW010000125.1:0-11822 GCA_041621875.1 Pseudomonas sp.
CGGCCGCCTGCCGCCCGAGGCGATATCGCGCTGCACGCTGATCCATGACCTGACGATGGCCAGCTCCCCCGACTATCCAACCTGGCGAATGTGGCTGGATGCTTCAGGCAATGGCCATGTGAAGACAGATCACGGTCTGCGCATCAACAACTCGGCAGCCGTGCTGCAAGCGACGATAGACGGCCAGGGGCTGGCGTTGGCGCGCAGCGTGATGGTCAAGGAGGATCTGGAGGCGGGTCGGTTGATTCGTCCCTTCGCCGATAAAGGCCTGGATTGCCCGCTGACTCAGGCCTATTACGTGGTGTATCGCCCCGAGAGTGGTGAACTACCGAAAGTGCAGGCCTTCCGCGACTGGTTGCTCAGCGAAGTCGCCAAGGTTGCGTCAGATACCTAAATCTGGCGCAGCATCCTTAACCCACAGGCGGGCACCGCCAGTGCCTGCCTTGGCCTCCAATGGCATGCCAGGCGGCAGCCGCATCCAGCTCAGTGGTTGCAACAGAAAATCCTCTCCAGCAAGCGCACCGTCGAGCACCAGTAACTCCAGCCCGCGCGGATTGGAAAGTTCTATGCGCGCATTGGCCTGCATAGCCTGTATCCAGACTCGCTCATAGAGATTCTCGAACAGCAACTGGTCGCCTTGGACGTTCAATTCAGTGGCGAGCTGCTCGCGGTCGTCGCTGTGGAACTGGCGTAGCCGTACAAAGATCATGCAGCCTTCGCTCGCCCCTGGGGTATGCCGGCTGCCAGGCGGATTACGCACGTAGCTGCCGGCGGGATAGCGGCCATGTTCATCCTCGAAAACGCCATCGATGACCAGGAACTCCTCGCCCCCCGAATGTAAGTGCGTACTGAAATGGCTTCCCGGTGCGTAGCGCACCAGGCTGGTGGCTCGGGCTTGCTCACCTCCCAGGCGATATAGGGGGCACCGCTCTACGCCAGGCAGTGGGCTGGCGGTCCAAGGCAAGCTAGCGCCGTGCATGATCGCGCGCTGCGAGAGGTCGTTGTTCAAGCGTTCTGGAATCACAGTCTGGCCCTATTACCGACCACCAGCATCTGTGTAGTCAGTGTGTGGTTGAAGGGTATCCCGCTCCGAAACTGGGGCAGGTCGGCTTCGTCGATGCCTGGCGCATATGATCCTGGCAATAGAGGCTACGGGCGACCGAAGTATTCTTCCCCACCTGCAAAGAAAATCTTCGTGGGGCCGCACCGCTCAACAAAGACCGTTCAAAATGACAGGCAACTATTGGCCGCGTTCTGCCTGTCACCACTCCGGCTATCCGCCCATCCCAATGTAAACCCCGCTTTCGCAAATGGCTTTATTTTCCGCAATTAAAAAAGCCCCACGGCAAGGAGCAACTGCCGTGGGGCGGGAAGGGGTTGGACAAGCCAACCGGGGGAGAGTCGGTAAGCAAGTTAGGCGTTAGGCTGCCAGCCGCCGCCGAGGGACTTGTAGATGGCGACGATGCCGCGATACAGCTCGACTTCCGCCTGGGCCTGGGCGTCTTCGGCGCTCAGGCGTTCGCGTTCGGCGTCCAGCAGTACGAGGAAGTCCACTTCACCTTCGCGGTAACGCACCCGGGCTTGTTCGGCAGCGGCGCGACTGGCTTCGGATTGGCGCAGCAGGGCGAGCAGGCGCTGTTGGCGCTTGCCGTAGTCGCTAAAGGCGTTGGCCGATTCCTCCAGGGCCAGCAGTACCTGCTGTTCATAGTTGGCCAGTGCGCCATCGGCCTCGGCCTCGGCCCCGCGCAGGCGTGCGCGCACGCTGCCCAGGTCAAACGCGGCCCAGCTGATGGTCGGGGCCAGGCCCCAGGCCTGCGCCGCGGACGAGCCCAGCTGCGAGCCACGCCCGGCGGTAAAGCCGAGGAAGCCGGACAAGCTCACCCGTGGGAACAGGTCCGCCGTGGCCACACCGATAGTGGCGGTGGCGGCGGCCAGTTGCCGTTCGGCGGCGCGGATATCCGGGCGGCGGCGCAGCAACTCGCCGGGGTCGCCCACCGGCAGAGCCTTGGCGATGGCGGGCAGGTCCTGGGCCGAGAGATCGACGCTCAGTTGGTCCGGGCGCTGGCCGAGCAGGGTGGCGATGCGATGCTTGGCGCGCTGCTGTTCGGCCTGCAGTTGCGGCAGGCTGGCTTCGGTGCCGGCCAGGCGTGCGTCGCTGCGCAGCACATCCAGTTGGCTACCGACGCCGGCTTCACGCAGCTGCTCGGTGATGGCGCGGGATTCCTGCTGGTTTTTCAGGTTGTCGCGGGCGATGCGTTCACGCAGTTGCGCGCCGCGCAGGCTGCCGTAGGCATCCACCAGTTCGGCGATCAGGCTGACCTGCAGTTGCTGATAATCCGCTGCGGCTACATCCAGCTCGGCATCGCTGGCTTCCAGTTGGCGCTGGATGCGGCCAAACAGATCCAGCTCCCAGAGCATGTCCAGGCCCAGGTCGTAACGTTCGCCGCGCACGCGCTGCTCGGTGACGCCGGGTTGCTGGGCCTTGCCGAATTCACCGCTGGCACGGCTGGTGACGGTCGGCAGCTGATCGTTGCCGAGGTCATCACGAATGGCCTGGGCCGCCAGCAGGCGGGCGAAGGCCACGCGCAGCTGACGGTTTTCCTGTAGCGACTGTTGCACCAACTGATTGAGAACCGGGTCGTCGAACTGCTGCCACCAGCTGGTTTCGAAACGTGAACGGTCGTAGCTGCTGCTTTCTGCGCTGCTCAGCGTGCCAGCTTCCATCTGTGGGGCCTGGTAGTCCGGGCCGACGGCACAGGCCGTCAGCGCCAGGGTCAGCAGGCTGATGGCCAGAGGCTTGGCGTTGAGAGTCTTCATGCCTGCACCTCCTGCAAACGGGCCACTTTGCGCGCTTCGCGCTTCTCCACAAAGGCGCGGATCAGCACATAGAACAGCGGGGTCAGCAGCAGGCCGAAGAAGGTCACGCCGAGCATGCCGCTGAACACCGCGACGCCCATGGCATGGCGCATTTCTGCGCCGGCACCGGAGGACAATACCAGCGGCACCACGCCCATGATAAAGGCGAAGCTGGTCATCAGAATCGGCCGTAGACGCAGGCGGCAGGCTTCCAGCACCGCACTGACGCGGTCCATGCCTTCTTCCTGCTTCTCCTTGGCAAATTCGACGATCAGGATGGCGTTCTTGCAGGCCAATCCCACCAGTACGATCAAGCCGATCTGGGTGAAGATGTTGTTGTCGCCTCCAGCCAGGATCACCCCGGTGATGGCCGACAGCAGGGTCATCGGCACGATCAGGATCACCGCCAGCGGCAGGCTCCAGCTTTCGTACTGGGCGGCCAGCACCAGGAAGGCCAGCAGCACGCAGAGCGGGAAGACGAAGATCGCGCTGTTACCGGCGAGGATCTGCTGGTAGGTCAGGTCGGTCCACTCGAAGCTCATGCCGTTGGGCAGTTCTTCCTTGAGCAGCTGAGCCATGGCCGCCTCGGCCTGGCCGGAGCTGTAGCCGGGGGCTGCCGCGCCGTTGATTTCGGCGGTAAGGAAGCCGTTGTAATGCATCACCCGATCCGGGCCCGAGCTGGCACTGACCTTGAGGAAGGCCGACAGCGGCACCATTTCCCCGCGGTTGTTGCGCACCTTGAGCTGGCCGATCTGCTCCGGCTCCAGGCGGAACTGCTGCTCTGCCTGCACGTTGACCTGATAGGTCCGGCCAAAACGGTTGAAGTCGTTGGCGTACAGCGAACCCAGGTAGATCTGCATGGTGTCGAAGATGTCGCTGATCGCCACGCCGTGGGTCTTGGCCTTTTCGCGGTCGATGGCGGCATCGATCTGCGGCACGTTGACCTGGTAGCTGGTGAACACCGACATCGGGTCCAGTTCCGGCAGCTGACGCGCCTTGGCGATGACGTTCTGGGTCTGCAGGTACAGCTCGTCGTAACCCAGGTTGCCGCGATCCTGCACTTGCAGGCGGAAGCCGCCGATGGTGCCCAGACCCTGTACCGGAGGTGGCGGGAAGATCGCCAGATAGGCTTCCTGAATGGAGCCGAACTGGCCGTTAAGCTCGGCGGCAATGGCCCCGGCGGACATGCTTTCGTCTTTGCGCTGGTCGAAGTCTTTCAGCGCAACGAAGACGATGCCGCTGTTCGGGCTGTTGGTGAAGCCGTTGATCGACAGGCCAGGGAAGGCGATGGTGTTTTCCACCCCGGGGTGCTTGCCGGCGATTGCCGACATGTCTTTCATCACCGCTTCGGTGCGATCCAGGGTCGCGGCGTCCGGCAACTGGGCGAAGGCCACCAGGTACTGTTTGTCCTGTGCGGGCACAAAGCCTGTGGGGGTCGTCGCGAAGCCCAGGTAAGTCAGGCCCATCAGCCCGGCATAGACGAACAGGGCGATACCGCTGCCGCGTAGCACGCGCTTCACGGTGCCGACATAGCCATGACTGGCGCGGTCGAATGCGCGGTTGAACGGCTTGAACAGCCAGCCGCCAAACAGTTTGTCGAGCAGCTTGGAGAAACGGTCCTTCGGCGCATCGTGACTTTTCAGCAGTACGGCGGCCAGGGCAGGGGACAGGGTCAGGGAGTTGATCGCCGAGATCACCGTGGAGATGGCGATGGTCAGGGCGAACTGCTGATAGAACTGGCCGCTAAGCCCGGAGATAAAGGCGGTGGGGATAAATACCGCGCAGAGAACGAGCGCTGTCGCGACGATAGGCCCGGTCACTTCTTTCATCGCCTGCTTGGTGGCTTCTACCGGGGTTTTGCCCAGGCCAATATTTCGCTCGACGTTCTCCACCACCACGATGGCGTCGTCCACCACGATGCCGATGGCCAGCACCAGGCCGAACAGTGACAGGGCGTTGAGCGAGAAGCCGAACATATGCATCACGGCGAAGGTGCCGATCAGGGACACCGGCACGGCGGCCAGCGGGATGATCGAGGCGCGCCAGGTTTGCAGGAACAGAATCACCACCAGCACCACCAGGATGATGGCCTCGAGCAAGGTATGTACCACCGCTTCGATGGAGCCGCGCACGAAGATGGTCGGGTCATAGACGATTTCGTAGTCCACACCCTGGGGGAAGCTCTGTTTCAGCTCGGCCATGCGCTCACGCACCGCATCGGAAATCTCGATGGCGTTGGAGCCGGGGCGCTGGAATACCGGGATGGCCACCGCCGGTTTGTTGTTCAGCAAGGAACGCAGGGCGTACTGGCTGGAGCCCAGTTCGATCCGCGCGATGTCTTTCAGGCGGGTGATTTCGCCGTTTTCACCGGCGCGGATGATGATATTTTCGAACTCTTCCTCGGTAACCAGACGGCCCTGAGTGTTGATCGACAGTTGGAAGCTGTTGCCCGCATCCGAGGGTGGCGCACCGAGGGAACCGGCGGCGACCTGGCGGTTCTGCTCGCGGATCGCGTTGACCACGTCAGAAGCGGTCAGGTTGCGCGAAGCGACCTTGTTCGGATCGAGCCAGACACGCAGCGAGTAGTTACCGAGGCCGAACAGCTGCACATCACCCACGCCATCCAGCCGCGCCAGCTCATCCTTGACGTTGAGCGCGGCGTAGTTCGACAGATAGAGCATGTCGTAACGGTCGTCCGGCGAGGTCAGGTGCACCACCATGGTCAGGTCGGGCGAGGCCTTGTCGACGGTCACACCGAGGCGCTGCACTTCGGTGGGCAGGGTCGGCATGGTGCGGGTCACGCGGTTCTGCACCTGCACCTGGGCCTTGTCCAGATCGGTGCCCAGGGCGAAGGTCAAAGTCAGGGTCATCTTGCCGTCGGCAGTGCCCTGGGACGACATATAGAGCATGCCTTCCACCCCGGTAATCGCCTGCTCCAGCGGCGAGGCGACGGTTTCGCCGATCACCTTGGGGTTGGCACCGGGGAAGGTGGCGCGTACCACCACGGTGGGCGGCACCACTTCCGGGTATTCGCTGATCGGCAGCTGGAACAACGAGATGGCCCCGCCGATCAGGATCAGCAGCGAGAGCACAGCGGCGAAGATCGGCCGCTGAATAAAGAATTGCGAGAAATTCATTTGAGGATCCTTGGGCGCTGGTGCGCACGGCGCACCCTACGAATCGGATGATCGGGTAGGGTGCGCTGCGCGCACCAAGGCGTCTTGTCAGCCGCGCGGCTTGCCATTGTTGATGTCTTGTTTGGCGACCCGTGGGGCATCACGGTCCTCCACGGATTGGCGCAGGCGGGCCAGCTGGGCGAGGGTGGCCTCGTCGGCCATGGGCACGCTTTGCGGATCAACGGTGGAGCCGGGGAAGGCGCGCTGCAGACCGTTGACCACGATCTTCTCGCCCTTGGCCAAACCGCTACGCACGATGCGCAGGCCTTCCAGCTTCGGCCCCAGCTCGATGGCGCGGTATTGCACGGCGTTGTCCTTATCGAGTACCAGGACGAACTTCTTGCCCAGGTCCGTACCGACCGCTTCGTCCTTGATCAGCGCCGCGGCGTACTGGCTACTGCCGACCAGCTTGAGGCGGGCGTAGAGGCCCGGGGTGAAGCGCCCGCCGCGGTTGTCGAACACCGCGCGGCCGCGAATGGTGCCGGTCTGCGGGTTGACCTGGTTGTCGAGAAAGTCCAGCTCGCCCAGGTGTGGGTGACCTTCTTCGCTGGACAGGCCCAGGTACACCGGGCTGGCATCGCGGGTCTGGCCGCCGGCCTGGCGCGCCAGCTCGACGTATTTGAGGAACACCCGCTCATCGGCATCGAAATAGGCGTAAACCTTGTCGGTGCTGACCAGGGTGGTGAGCAGGCTTTGCCCAGCGTTGACCAGGTTGCCTTCGGTGATTTCCGCCCGGCTGACGCGGCCATCGATCGGCGCGGTAACCCGGGTAAAACTGAGGTTGAGGCGGGCGTTGTCCAGTTCCGCCTGGATGCCGGCAACCGCAGCCTTGGCTTCTGCCGCGGCGCTGGCACGGGCATCGGCCAGTTCGGCAGAGATGGCGTTGCTCTGGCGCAGACGCTCGCCGCGGTTGGCTTCGCTTTGCGTGCGGGCCTGGCTGGCGCGGGCCTGTTGCAACTGGGCTTCGAGGCGTTTGACCTCGGCCTGGAACGGCCGTGGGTCGATCTGGAACAGCAGGTCGCCTTTCTTCACCAGGCTGCCTTCGTCGAAGACTACCTGGTCAATAAAGCCGGACACCCGCGGGCGAACCTCAACCGACTCGGGCGCTTCCAGGCGGCCGGTGAATTCGTCCCATTCGTTGATCGGTTGTTCGATGACTTCGGCCACGCTGACTTTCGCCGCGGGCATCTGCTGCATGGCTTCCGGGGCCTGACCGCAAGCGCTGAGCAATAAGGCGGCCGTCAGGGTCAGGGGAAATATCCAGATATGCTTGTGAGGCTGTTCCATGGGGGGTGACTCCGCCAGTCCAATTTGTGAATGAGCGGAGTCTGCCGCGCGGGGCCATGGGTGCCGAATCGAACGGGGCGAAGATAAGTATCAGTCTTAGTGATGGTTGCCCGGTTTGTATCGATAATGGCGATTGTGAACAAAGGCCTGGGTCGGATGGGTGAGAGCCCATCCTAGGTTCTCCAGCAACGCTGTGTTACAGGCTGTCCGGATCGCCGCAGAACATCTGGATCCGCGAACGCAGCCAGCGCTCTGCCGGGTCGTTGTCCTGTGCGCCGCGCCAGGCCATATGCAGCTCGAAGGTCTGCGCCGGAATGGGCAGTTCCTCGGCGCGCACGCCGCCGGCGGAGGTCAGGGCGGCAGCGGTGTAATCCGGCACGGTGGCGAGAATATCGGTGCCGGAGAGCAGGGTGCCGAGACCGTTGAACTGGGGCAGGGCGAGCACCACCCGGCGCTTGCGCCCGAGCCTCTCCAACTCACGGTCGATAAAACCACTGAGGTCGCCGGCAAAGGACACCAGCGCGTGGGGCCGTGAGCAGAAGTCATCCAGGCTCAGGGGCCCGGGCACGGTATCGGCGCGTAACAGTTTCGGTTTGCTGCGGCGCAGCACCTTGCGCTTGGCATTGGCCGGCAGTTCATCGGTGTAGGCCACGCCCACGGAAATTTCGCCGGAGGCCAGCAAGGACGGCATCAGCAAATAGTTGGTGCGGCGAATCACCAGCACCACACCGGGCGCTTCGGCGCGCAGGCGTTTGATCAGCGGCGGCAGCAGACCGAACTCGACGTCGTCCGACAGGCCGATACGGAACACCGCATTGCTGGTCGCCGGGTTGAAATCGGCGGCGCGGCTGACCGCGGTGGAGATCGAGTCCAGCGCCGGCGAGAGCAGGGCGGCGATCTCCATGGCCCGCGCGGTGGGTTCCATGCTGCGCCCGGTGCGTACGAACAGCGGGTCGTCGAACAGGCTGCGCAGGCGGGCAAGGGCGGCGCTGATGGCCGGTTGGCCGAGAAAGAGTTTTTCTGCCGCGCGGGTCACACTGCGCTCGTGCATCAAGGTTTCGAAGACGATCAGCAGATTGAGATCGACGCGGCGCAGGTCGTTACGGTTCATCCGGGGTCCATTCAGGCGAGGCGGCTTCAGTGCAGGCGTATCAGGCTAATGCCGAATGCTGCCGGCAGGCAATACATGGATGCGAATGATGCGAAGGGCGATGATCATCATCGACAAGCATGGTGAATATCACCCCCGCGCGGTGGTATTGCAGGCAAAGCCCGGATAAAGTCCGTGGCCATAAGCGGACGCCAAGATCGTAGTACAGTGGTTTTGCGCGTACCCAAAGGGTCAACCGACGAGGTTTGCTATGTCCCGCATCATCCGTTTTCATCAGTTCGGCGAGGCCGACGTCCTTAAAATCGAAGAGCGCTCGAACCCCACGCCCGGCGCTGGCGAAGTGCTGATCGACGTGGAGGCCGTGGGTGTCAGCTGGTACGACGTGCTCTGGCGGCAGAACCTGGGCCATACCGCGGCGCAGTTGCCGGCTGGCCTCGGCCATGAACTGGCCGGCACGGTACTGGCGGTAGGTGCCGGGGTCGACGACCTGAGCGTGGGCGACCGGGTTGCCAGCTTTCCCGGGCACAATGCCAATCGTTACCCGACCTATGCCGAGCAGGTGGTGCTGCCACGCAGCTCCCTGACCCGCTATCCGGATAATCTGACCCCGCAACAGGCGAGCGTGCATTACGTACCGTCGCTGGTGGGTTGGCTTGGTTTTGTCGAACTGGCGAATCTGCAGCCCGGCGAGACCGTTCTGGTCACCGCCGCCAGCCGCTGTTGGGGCCCCTATATCGTGCAGATGGGCAAGGCCCTGGGTGCCCATGTGATCGCGGCCACGGCCTATGCCGAGGACAGCGATTTTCTCAAGCAACTGGGTGCCGACCAGATCATCCTCACCGAGGAGCAGGACCTGGTCAGCCGGGTCGGCAAACTGACCGATGGCCGTGGCGTCAATGTGGTGATGGACGCCCTCGGCGGACCGCAGATGTGCCTGCTGGGCGATGCCCTGGCCCCGCGCGGGCGGCTGATCCTGTTCGATCTGCAGGGCGGCAACGAAACGCCGTTCCCGGCCTGCGCCGCGTTCCAGAAGAACATCCAGTTCTTCGTCCACTGCATCGGCAACTTCACCGGCAAGGAAGAACTGGGCATTCCCCAGGACAAGGCCGCGGTGGCCAAGGCCCTGCAGGGCATCAACCAGCTGACCGCCGATGGCGTGCTGTTACCCCTGGTCGACAAGGTGTTCGCCTTTGACGAGGTGGTCGCCGCCCATCGCTATATGGAAACCTGCCCGAGCCGCGGCCGGGTGCTGTTGCAGGTTGAAAAGGCGTCCTAGGGCAGAATCCTCGCTCGCACTCCAGCGTGGGTATGCAGTTGGCGACGCTCCGCGTCGCAGAGCTGGTGTGTATCTCCAGCGAAAACGTAGGGTGGACATGCCGAAGGCTTGTCCACCATTGGGTCATCGCGGTGGACAAAGCTTCGCTATGTCCACCCTACACAGTCGAACGCTTACATCCATCGCTGCGCCCTAGCGATCCAACCCATATTCCTCAGCCAATAGCGCCGCCACCGCAGCGCTGGAATCGAGTAATTCCAGGCGCTTGGACGCCAGCACGGGGTCGAGGCGAAAGGGCGGAACCGTGTCGAATACCACCAGCCGCTGCAGCAGCGGGCTGTCGAGCAGTGCACTGCCGCCGGTAAACAGACCGTGTACCGCTCCCGCCCAGATTTGCCGGGCACCCGCGGCCTGACAGGCCTCGGCGGCGCGCAGCAGGGTGGTGCCGGTGCTGATCAGATCATCGACGATAATCGCCGTCTTATCCCGTACCTCGCCGATCAGCAGTGAATCCGTGACGCTGTCGTTGCGCCTGTGCTTGGCCATATAGGCGCTGGCCACCGGTCGGCCGATGCGTTGCTGCAGGGCCCGGCGAAACAGTTCGGCGCGTTTGATCCCGCCGCTATCGGGGGATACCGCCACCACCTCGGCATCCGCCAGGCCGGCGGCGAAGTGCTCGGCGAACAGCTGCGCACCCGACAGGTTGTGGCTGGGGATGCGGAAGGCATTGTCGAAGGCGGCCTCGCTGTGCACTTCCAGTGTCAGCAGGCGGTCTACCCCGCAGGCTTCGAACATGGCCGCCACATAGCGGGTGATGATCGGGTCCTGAAACTCTGTGCGGCGCTCCTTGCGCCCGTAGCACAGGTAGGGGGCCACCACCTGCACGCGGCGCGCTCCGGCATCCTTCAATGCGCCGCAGAAGAACAGCAGGCGACAGAGCTTGTCGTGGCCACTCTGTTCGTCATCGCCATGCAGCGAATGGAACACCAGCACCTGACGGGCATTGACCGGCTGCAGGGGCCGGCTCTTGTGTTCGCCATCCTCGAACAGGCGTTCCTCATGCTCGGCCAGTTGCCAGCCGAGCCGCTGCACCACGCGCTGGGCATAGGCCTGGCTGCCGTGCAGGGCGAAGATCAGGGGGGGCTCAGTCGGCATGGCACAGCTCTCAGGCTGGTGGTATGCCTTGAGCATCGTCTTTTCCACCGTACAGTCAAGCTGCCGTGGCGCGTCTTGCGGCCCCAGTGGATGGAGTCTTGACCTGCATCAAGACGCAGCCCGCTTAACTGCTTCAATTTAAAATTGTTGAGTACGCATGCTCTCTGCCAGGCCGCAGCCCGGGCGCGTATCGATCAGAATCCTGGAGGTGCCCCCATGAGTCAATTTCAACGCCTGCTACTGATTGCCGACCCGCAGATGCGCCATTCGCCGGCGTTACAACGCGCTGCCGCACTGGCTCAGGCTACGGGGGCAACGTTGCATATCCTGGCCCTGGTCGAGCCCTTTGCGACCCTGCCTCTGCTGGACAAGAGCATCCAGGAACAAACCCGCGAAGCTTACCTGCAGGAGCGCCGCGACTGGCTCAAGGACGAGGTCGGTCTGCTCCAGGGCAAAGGCATCCAGGTGACCGCCGAGGCCCTTTGGACCCGGCAGCCGCTCAAGGAAATCCTCCTGCATGCCGCGGAAATGCCGGCCGACCTGTTGATCAAGGATCTGCAGCATGAGCCGGCATTCAAACGTGCCTTTATTACTCCGCTGGACTGGCAACTGCTGCGTGAATGCCCGGTGCCGGTGCATCTGGTCAGCGCGGCGGACAACCCGCTACCGCTCAAGGTCGGTGCCGCCGTCGATCCGACGGACCCGGAGGCCGATCGCAGCGAACTGAATAACCGGATCATCGCCGCGGCCAATGGTCTGGCCCTGCAGTGCAATGCCGAACTGCACCTGCTGCATGCCTACGACCTGTCGCCGGCTTTTCTCGCCGAAGCCGGTACCGCGACGGCGGTCTGTGTGGATATGCTCGATGAGCTGCGCCAGTCCCTGGCGGCCGCCTTTGCCGCGCTGGCGGAGCGTTATGGCGTACCGAGCGAACGGCGGCATTTCATCATGGGCCCACCCA
>JBFJZW010000126.1:0-11803 GCA_041621875.1 Pseudomonas sp.
ACTCCTGGGTCGTCACGCACGTCAGCGCTTGTGGCGCAGGGTGAGACCGGAATTCTTCTAATAAACAAAACCCACTGCGGTGCAGTGGGCTTTGGGTTCAGGCGGGAAGCCGCGTTATCAGTTCAGCGGGGCTTCGGTCTTGGTGCCGTCCTGGTGCCATTCGTAGACCACGAAGCTGAAGTCCTTCAGGTCGCCCTTCTCGTCGAAGCTGAGCACCCCGGTCGGGGTGTCGAAGCTGTTGGCGCGCAGGGCTGCGGCTACCTTGGCGGTGTCGGTGTCGCCGGCTTTTTCGATGCCTTCGGCAATCACTTGCACGGCGGCGTAGGCCGGGAACACGAACGGACCGCTGGAGTCTTCGTTCTTGGCTTTGAATGCTTCAACCAGGGCCTGGTTGCGCGGATCCTGGTCGAAGGATTTCGGCAGGGTCACCAGCATGCCTTCGGAAGCCGGGCCGGCAATGGCCGAGATTTCCTTGTTGCCCACGCCTTCCGGACCCATGAACTTGGCGCTCAGGCCTTTTTCCGCCGACTGACGCAGCAGCAGACCCAGTTCCGGGTGATAGCCGCCGTAGTAGACGAAGTCCACACCGGCCTGCTTGAGCTTGGCGATCATCGCCGAGAAGTCCTTGTCGCCGGCGTTGATGCCTTCGAACAGGGCGACCTTGGTGCCTTTGCTTTCCAGGGTCTGCTTGACTGCGGTGGCGATGCCTTCGCCGTACTGCTGCTTGTCGTGGATGACCGCAACGGCCTTGGGCTTGACGTGGTCGGCGATGTAGTTGCCGGCGGTCGGGCCCTGCAGGCTGTCCAGACCGATGGTGCGGAACAGCAGCTCATAGCCACGGGCGGTGATGTCCGGGCTGGTGGACGCCGCGGTGATCATCAGGATGCCTTCGTCTTCGTAGATGTCGGACGCCGGCTGAGTGGAGCTGGAGCAGAGGTGGCCAACCACGAACTTGATGTCGTCGTTGACGATCTTGTTGGCCACGGCCACGGCTTGCTTGGGATCGCAAGCATCGTCGTAGACCACGCCTTCGAGCATCGCGCCGTTCACCCCGCCGGCCTTGTTGATCTGCTCGATGGCCATCTTGGCACCGATGAACTGCATTTCGCCGTATTGCGCGACGGCACCGGTAACCGGACCCGCCAGGCCGATCTTGATGGTGTCTGCCGCTACCGAGTAGCTGGCAACGCCGGCCATGGCCATGGCGGCAAACAGTTTGGAAATCTGCTTAGTAGCCTTGTTCATAGTGCTCCACTCTTATTGATTTTCGTTGTTGTAGTTCTGGCGGCCAAAGCTGCAGAACCGGTATTTTCCCCGGTCATACCCCCGGCAACTGTACCGCTGCAGTGTAGAGTGCAGCTTTGCGCCTTGAAAAGCCGCTTGCTGGGGGCAAAACCCAAGGGTGTCGCGTTATTGCAATAAACGTATAGAAAAACGGCGTGTCCTGCTCGCCGTTGCCGGCGTCGCCAACTTGCCTGCCGAGCGCCTGACGCTATCATGACGACCGATCTGCAAACGGCCATCCACACAGGACAATCCATGTCTGAGTTATCCATGACTGAACCTAGCACCCTATATGCCAAGTTGCTTGGAGAAACTGCACCTATTAGCTGGCAGGAGCTGCAGCCATTCTTTGCTCGCGGTGCCTTGTTGCTGGTCGAGGGCGGCCAGGATCTGATCGCGGTGGCCGAAGCCGTGGCGCAGAACGACCAAGGCCGGGTCGCGGCCTGGCTGGAGGCGGGCCAGTTGCGCCGTGTTGACGACGACTGCGCCGCCGACCTGTTGCAGCGCGACCCGCAACTCTGGGCCGTGGTGGTGGCCCCCTGGGTGCTGGCCCAGGAGCGCGCGGCACCCCTGGCTCTGCACTGATCTGGCGCGCCCCCCCCCCGATGCCGCCGCGGCAGTGGCCAGCAGTCGGGCATGCAGATGCCGACAGAGCGGTTATGCTGTGGCTCCTGAGGCTGTTGCCGTTGCATCATAAAGCGGCAACAGGCCCCGGCAACCAAGAGGGAGAACGACCATGTTCGAACCAGGACACCTGCACCGCGGCAATCAGTTTGCCAGTGCCGAGCAGCCCGTATTCAGTATCGACCTCTACTACGAGGTGCGTCAGGACCCGGTGGAGGGGGCGATGCTGAATATGCGCATGGTCGGCGAAGTGGCGGGCAAGGCCTTCGAGGAACAGTTCGAGTTGCACCGCGATACCGCCTTCAACTTCGCCAGCGTGGCCACCCGCCTGGCGCAGAAGCACGGGCTGCCTGCCAGCCACAGCATGATCGTGCGTGGCCATGAAGAGTACGACCAGATGTTCGAGCATATCCGCAGCATTCTGGGGACCCATAGTGGCGACCCGGTCGATCTCGACCATCTGGAAAAAGACGGGCTGTAGGATGGGTGATAACCCATCAATCGGCCGATGGGTTATCACCCATCCTACGCGCTGACCCAGCGCTGGCGCACCCAGCCGCTGAAGGCATCGACCGCCAGCACCAGCAGCAGCATGGCCAGGATCACCGTGGCCGCCTGGGCTTGCTGGAACAGGCTGAGGCTGACGTAGAGCGTCTGCCCCAGGCCGCCGGCACCGACGAAGCCGAGCACGCTGGCCATGCGGATATTGTTTTCCCAGCGATACAGCGAGTAGGCGATCAGCTGCGGCCAGATGCACGGCAGGGTGCCGTAGCAGAAGGCCGCGATATGACCACCACCGCCCAGACGGATCGCCTCGGCCGGTTCGCTCGGGCTGTTCTCCAGGGCTTCGGCGAACAGTCGGCCGAGCACTCCGGTGGTGTGCAGGGCCAGTGCCAGGGTGCCGGCATTCGGCCCCAGACCCGCGGCCAGGACCACCAGGGCCGCCCACACCAGCTCGGGAATCGCCCGCAGGGCGTTCAGCACGAAGCGCGCCAGGCTCAGGGCCAGCCAGCCGCAACGGCCGGCCGCCGGCAGGGCCAGCAACAGGCCGAGCAGGGCCGCCAGCAGGGTGCCGAGCGCCGACATGGCCAGGGTTTCCAGCGCGCCATGGCCGATGGCGCGCACGTGGGCCGGCGAGAAGTCCGGGCTGAGGAAGCTGCCGGCGTAGCGGCCCATCTGGCTCAGGCTGTCGCCCTGAAGCAGCGCGCCGAGATCGATGCCCAGGTAGCGAAAGGAGGCGACGACCGCCGTCAGCAGCACCAGCAGCAGGCCGTAGTTGAGCAGGGTCGAGGTGCGCAAGGGCGGGCTCGTTTTCATAGCAGGCGGGTGCGCAGCAGGCGGCTGATCTGGTCGGCCAGCAGCACCAGGGCGAGGAAGGTCAGCAGCATGCTGGCCACTTCGCCGCCGGCGAACATACGCATCGACAGGTCGATCTGCTGACCCAGGCCACCCGCCCCGACAAAGCCCATCACCACCGAGGCGCGGATCGCGCATTCCCAGCGGTACACCGTGTAGGACAGCATCTCGGCGGCGGCACCCGGCAGTACGCCATAGGCGAAGGCCGCCAGGCGCGGGCTGCCAGCGACCAGCAGGGCGCGACTGGGGCGCGGATCGACCGATTCGAAAATTTCCGCATAGACCTTGCCCAGCATGCCGCTGTAGGTGATGGCGATGGCCAGTACCCCGGCGGTCGGGCCCAGGCCCACGGCGCGTACGAACAGCAGCGCCCAGACGATCTCCGGCACGCTGCGCAGCACGATCAGCAGGCCGCGCACCGGCCAGCGCAAGGCCTGTGCCCACCAGGCCGGGCGACCGCCACGGTGCAGTGCGGACAGTGACAGCGCGCGGCTGGCCAGCAGCGCGCCGGGAATCGCGATCAACAGCGCCAGGGCCATGCCGGCAGTGGCGATGGCCAGGGTTTCCAGGGTGGCTTGACCGAGCAGCTGGAGGAACTCGCGATCACGGGCCAGCGGCCAGAAGTCGGCGAGAAAACGCCCCATGTTGGCCGCATTCCGTTCATCGAACAGCACCGCCAGGTTCAGCTCGCTAAGCGTCAGGCCCGGCCACAGCAGCAACAGCGCCAGCAGGGTCAGGGCCAGGCGCGGCAGGGCGGCCGGATCATGCAGTGCGGGTTTCAGCATCGCGGGATCTGCAGGCTGGTCTGTACCGGGGCGGGCGAGGCGGGCAAGGGTTGCAGCTGTTCGTTGGCATACAGGGCCTCGAGCTGGGCCGCGCTGATGCTGGCCGGCGGCAGATCGAAGACGATGCGGCCTTCGCGCACGCCGATAATCCGCGGGAAATGCGCCAGGGCCAGCTCCACCGCGTGCAGGCTGGCCAGCAGGGTCATGCCGCGCCGGCTGGCTTCCTCATTGAGCACGCTCAGGGTATGCCCGGCCAGTACCGGGTCCATGGCCGACACCGGTTCGTCGGCGAGGATCAGCTCCGGGGCCTGGTACAGCACCCGGGCAATGCCGACCCGCTGCAGTTGGCCGCCGGACAGCTGATCGCAGCGCTCGAACAGTTTGTCCGCCAGGTCCAGGCGCGCCAGGGTGGCCTGGGCTCCGGGCATATCCACCGGGTGCAGCAGGCTGAGCAGGCTCTTGCCCAGGGACCATTGGCCGAGCTTGCCGGCCAGCACCGCGGTGACCACCCGCTGCCGGGGCGGCAGGGGCGGTGCCTGGTGGATCAGGCCGATGCGCGCGCGCAGCTTCTGGCGCTGGCGCGCACCGAGCTGCCAGGGATCCTGGTCGAGCAGGCTGAGCTGGCCGCTGCTGGGCTGCAGGTTGCTGGCCAGCAGGCGCAGCAGGCTGGTCTTGCCCGCGCCGGAGGGGCCGATAATGGCCAGCCGTTCGCCACTGCCAACCTGGAGATCGATACCGCTGAGCGCAACCTGGCCGTTGGCGTGGGTCAGACCCACGCCGCTGAGGCTGACACTCACTTCAACAGGCCGGCCGCTTCAGCTGCTTGCTCGATACCCTGATAGTTCTCGGCCTTGGTCGGGATAAAGCGACTGGCAGCCTGCAGGTCGAGGATCGCCTTGTGTTCCGGGTTGGCCGGGTCGAGGGCGAGGAAGGCGGCCTGGATCTTGTCGCGTACGACCGGGTCGAGGGTGCCGCGCACGGTCCAGTTGTAGTCGAAGTAGGGTGGGGTTGTGGCGATCACCTTGACCTTGTCGCTGTCGATCTTGCCGGCGGCGACCAGCTTGTCCCACACGCTGGCGTTGAGTACGCCGCCGTCGGCCTTGCCGGCCTGGACCCAGGCGGCGGTGGCGTCATGGGCACCGGAGTAGGCGATGCGGCTGAAGAAGGTTTCCGGCTCGATCCCGTCCTGCAGCATAAAGAAGCGCGGCATCAGGCTGCCCGAGGTGGACGACACCGAGCCGAAGGCGAAGGTCTTGCCCTTGAGATCCTGCAGCGAGTTCACGGCCGGGTCGGCGCTGATGATCTTGCTGGTGAACTTCTCGTCTTCGGCGCGTTGCACCAGGGGGATCGCATTGCCGGTTTTCAGGCGGGTCTGGACGAAGGTGAAACCGCCCAACCAGGCCAGGTCGATACGGTCGGCGGCGATCGCTTCGACCACGGCGGCGTAGTCGGATACCGGGACGAACTCGACTTTCATCTCCAGCTGCTGTTCCAGATAGGCACCCAGAGGCTTGAACTTGCGCAGCAGTTCGGTGGGGGCTTCATCGGGAATGGCCGAGACGCGCAGGGTGTCGGCGGCTTGCGAGAGGGCGGCGGTAAGGCTCAGGGCAACGCCTGCAGCGACGGCCAGGGTACGTTTCAACATGGGGGGTTCTCCGGTTCAATAGCGGGGAAAGCCGGCGGAGTATAAAGGGATTGCGCCGTTTGTGTGGATTGGCACGTTGGCCTGCAACGCCAGGCAGCCGAAGTCGTCCCGCGGCGGGTTAAAATAGCCGTCTTCTTTATGCTGGAGTCCGCCCATGTCCACCTCGCTCCCCGCCTTGGCATTCGCCGGTATTGGCCTGATGGGCCTGCCCATGACCCGCCGTCTGCTGGCCGCCGGTTACCCCCTGAGCCTGTGGAATCGCTCGCCGGACAAATGCGCTTCTCTCACGGCCCAGGGCGCTGTGTGCGTGGCGAGCCCCGCCGAGCTGTGCACCGATGCCAATATCGTCATGCTCTGCCTGGCCAATACCGAGGTGGTGCGCGAGGTGGTGTTCGGCCCCGGCGGCATAGTCGAGGGCGCGCGGCCCGGGCAGTTGCTGGTGGATTTTTCCAGCCTGGAACCAGCCGCCACCCGGGAAATGGCCGCCGAACTGCTGGCGCGCACCGGTATGCACTGGATGGATGCGCCGGTATCAGGCGGCACGCCGGGGGCGGCCAGCGGCAGCCTGGCGATCATGGCCGGCGGACGCGAAGAGGATATCGAGCGGGCGCGGCCGATCCTGGCGCATCTGGGCCAGCGCCTGACGCGCATGGGCGATGTCGGGGCCGGCCAGGTGACCAAGGTGTGCAACCAGATGATCGTCGCCTGCAATGCCCTGGTGCTCGCCGAGGTGGTGGCCCTGGCGGAGCAGTCCGGGGTCGATGCCAGCCTGCTCGCCGATGCCCTGGCCGGTGGTTTTGCCGACTCCAAGCCGCTGCAGATTCTCGCCCCGCAAATGGCCGCCAGCCAGTTCGAACCGGTCAAGTGGCACGTGCGCACCCTGCTCAAGGACCTGGACACCGCGGTCAAGCTGTCCCGCCAGGTGGGCGCGGCCACCCCGCTCAGCGGCCTGGCCGCGCAACTGATGCGCCTGCATGGCAGCCAGGGCCATCTCGAACATGACCCCGCGACCCTGGTGCAGTTGTATCGGCAGCCCGAGGTGTGACGATGGGGGATGACCCGGTGGATAAACCGAAAATCGCCTGGCGGGTTACGTGGCGCGCAAATTCCGCGTCCGATTGAAAGTCTGCTCTGCGCCACTAACCCTCCCTGCAAAAGCAGGGTGTTGCTCCTGATTGGAAGGTCGTTATGAAGATCGCCGCCAACCTGTCCATGCTGTTTACCGAACGGCCCTTGCGTGAGCGGGTGGTGGCGGCCGCCGCCGCCGGTTTCGACGGGGTGGAAATCCAGTTTCCCTACGAGCTGCCGGCGCTTGCCCTGAAAGAGGCCCTGGATGCGGCCGGCATGCCGCTGGTGCTGATCAATCTGCCGGCCGGGGACCTGATGAGCGGCGGTGCCGGGCTGGCGGCGGTGCCGGCGCGTCAGGACGCGTTCGCTGCGGCGCTGCAGGAGGCCCTGAGCTACGCGGCCATGGTCCGCCCGGCCTGGGTCAATGTGTTGCCGGGCCGCCTGGCCGCGGGCGTCGAACGGGAACAGGCGCTGGCCTGCCTGCAAGCCAATCTGCACCAAGCGGCCGAGGCCTTCGAGCTTTTGGGCATCGGCGTGCTGGTCGAGGCGATCAACCCGCTGGATATGCCGGGCTTCCTGGTTAATACCCCCGAACAACTGGATGCGCTGCTGGGTGCGGTGGCTCACCCCAATCTGGCGGCGCAGTACGATCTCTACCATATGGCGCGCCAGGGTCTGGACCTGCGGGCGGGTATCGAACTGCTGGCCGGGCGGATTGGTCATGTGCAATTTGCCGACTGCCCCGGGCGGGGCGCGCCGGGTAGCGGTGCGCTGGACTTTGCCGCGGCGCTGGCGGCTCTGGGGCAGGTGGGTTATCGCGGCTGGCTGGGTGCCGAATACCGCCCGGGCGAGGGCACAGGCCCGGCCAGCCTGGGCTGGTTGGCCGAGTGGCGCAGCCAGGCCGCATTGCTGGCGAAGTAGGGGCCCGATTTCCTTGCGGGCGGCGCGGCGTTTGCGGCAGGTGGCGAGCTAGGGCGTGGGGCTGGCAGCGACGCTCGCCAGGCATTCGACCCGGTTGCGCCCCAGCTGCTTGGCGCGGTAGAGCATCTGGTCCGCGCAGCCCACCAGCCCGCTCAGGGGCTGACCCCGGTGCCATTGCGCGACACCGAAGCTGGCGCTGACGCTGATCTGTTCCAGTAGCGGTTCGGCGACCAGCAACAGGCGCAGCTTCTCCGCTATCGTGCAGGCGTGGGCCAGGTCGGTGTGCGGCATAAAGATGATGAATTCCTCGCCGCCCCAGCGGCACAGGCAGTCGGATTGGCGCAGCTGGGCCTTGATCCTGTGTGCCACGCCGCTAAGTACCCGGTCGCCCACCTCGTGGCCATGCTGGTCGTTGATCAGTTTGAAATGGTCGATATCGAAAAAGATCAGGCTGAGGTCCAGAGCGTAACGTTCGGCGCGGGCGATTTCCTGCTGGGCCACTTCCTCAAACTTGCGCCGGGTCCATTGCCCGGTCAGGCGGTCGGTATTGGCCAGGGTTTCGAGCTGCTGGTTGCTGCACAGCAGCTTTTCCTCGGCCTCGCGGCGACGGCCGACTTCCAGGCGCAGGCGATTGCTCAGGTGGGCAAAGCGCAGGGCGATGGCGGCCACCACCAGCACGATCAGCACGGCTGCCGCCAGCACCTGATAGAGCAGGCGGTGATCGGTTTCGACCTTGCGGTTGTAGATAAAACCGTTCAGATCGATGGGGCCATGGGCCATGCCCAGGGCCACATAGTGCTCGGCGATGGCCTGCCAGCGCCCGGGGTTCATATGGCCCAGCTGCACCAGCTCGGGCATCACCAGTTTCTTCAGTTCCTCGGCCTCGAAGCGCAGGTGCTCCAGGCTCTTGTCGGGGGCGTAGCGCCGATGGATCAACTGCACGCTCTCTTCGATATGGTCCATGGCGTATTGCCAGCCGCGCAGACTGGCCTGGAGAAAGGCCTCCACCTGCTCCGGACGCTGTTGCAGCAGCTCGCGGCGGGTACTGAGCACGTCGTTGTAGAAGTTGACCCCGTATTCGCGCGGTTTGATCAGGCGATAGGCCACCTGCTGCTGCCTGAGCCAGAAGGGTTCATTGGAGACATAGCCGTTATAGGCGTCGGTCTTGCCGTCTAACAGGTCCTGCGGATTGAAGCTGGTGGGCTGCTCCTGGACCTGATCGAGGCCGATACCTTCGCGTATCAGCATGATGCGCAGTTCGGCGCTTTCCGGCAGCGGCATCACCATCACCCGTTTGCCGGCCAGGTCCTGAGGGGTATAGATGTCCGAGTCGGCCCGCACTATCCAGACGCTGGGGGAGCTTTGCATGATGGCGCCCAGCGCCACCACGGGTTGGCCGGTCATATGCGCAATGATCAGGCCGCTATTGCTGATGGCGAAGTCGGCGTCGCCCGCGAGCAGGCTGTCCAGGGCCTGCGGGCTGTCCGGGCCGCCCTGGTGTATTTCCACCGTCAGCCCGGCCTGCCGGTAAAAGCCTTTCTCCTGGGCCATGTAGTAGCCGGCGAACTGGAACTGGTGCAGCCAGCGCAACTGCAGGTGCAAGGTGTCTTGCGCCACGGCCGGGAGCAGGTACAGCCACTGGGCGACCAACAGAACGACGAACAGGCAAAGCGAACGCTGGCCGCGGCTGCATCCTGCATGGCGAGGGGTTGCTTGCATGTGCACCTGCTGGGTGAGCGCCTGCAAAAATCCTGGGCAAGTGCTCTGGGTCGTTGCCCGGTGTGTGGGCCGCCCTGCGCTTGCTCAAGGCCGTAGCGGCCAGTGAGCGGCCGTCAGCCGGATGCCGGCAGATTGCTAATAGAAGCAGTAAAGGCTATTGGCCATGCTTTGCCCAGTGGATGAGCGCGTAACAGGAAAAATACGCTGCCGCATGGTCAGGGCGGGGGCTTCCCGCATCCCGCTCGACCTTCTGCTCGGCGGCAGTTTTCCGGCGGCCGGTCCGTGGCTTCTACCATTGGCTGACATAAACACAACAAATAGTCACAGACAGCCTAGGCCCCAGGTCCTAGATTGCACGCTGCACATCCCGGCAGGCGGCTGCCGGGGTCTGGCTCCAATAACAACAATAGAGAGTGACCCATGCAGCAGTCCCAGCAAGCGGCGAATGCCTGGCGTATTTTGTTTCTGCTATTTCTCGCCAACCTGTTCAACTTCTTCGATCGCACCATTCCGGCCATCATCATCGAGCCGATCCGCATGGAGTGGGGGCTCAGCGACTTTCAGCTGGGCCTGATCGGCACCGCCTTCACCATCGTTTATGCCATCGCCGGCGTGCCGCTGGGACGCATGGCCGACACCGGCGCGCGGCGCAAGATCATGGGCTGGGGCCTGGCGGTATGGAGCGGGCTGACGGCGGTCAATGGCCTGGCCTGGAACTTCTGGAGCTTTCTGCTGATTCGCATGGGGGTCGGCATTGGCGAGGCCAGCTATGCACCGGCGGCCAACTCGCTGATCGGCGACCTGTTCCCCGCCCACAAGCGGGCACGGGCCATGGGCATCTTTATGCTCGGGCTGCCGCTGGGGCTGCTGCTGGCCTTCTTCACCATCGGTGCCATGGTCACGGCCTTCGACAGCTGGCGCGCGCCGTTCTTTATCGCCGCCGTGCCGGGGGTGATCCTGGCGCTGTTCATGTTCTTTATCAAAGAGCCCAGGCGCGGTGCGGCGGAGCAGGTGCAGTCGCTGGCGACGCCGGTGGCAAAGCCGCTGCGCAAGGTCCTGGCGATCCGCACCTTCTGGTGGCTGGTGCTGGCCGGGTTGGCGTTCAACTTCGCCACCTACGCCTGCAACTCCTTTATGGTGCCGATGCTGCAGCGCTACTTCCTGTTGCCGCTGGAGCAGGCGGCGATGGCCACCGGGGTTATCGTCGGCTTGACCGGGTTGCTCGGGCTGACCCTGGGCGGCTGGCTGGCGGACAAGATCCATCAGCGCTGGCAGACCGGGCGTCTGCTGTTTGCCGCCCTGAGCATGCTGATCGCGGCGCTGGCCACCGGCTATGCCTTGCACGCCGGGCGCATTGAAGTCGCCCTGTTTGTCACCCTGTTCAGTATCGGCTGGTTGTTTGCCTACAACTTCTACACCTGCGTCTATACGGCGATCCAGGATGTGATCGAGCCGCGCCTGCGCGCCACCGCCATGGCCCTGTTCTTCGCCGGCCTGTACCTGCTCGGCGGCGGTCTGGGGCCGGTGGCGGTCGGGCTGCTGTCGGATCACTATGCCCAGGCGGCGATGCTCGCGGCCGGGGCCACGGAAATGAACGAAACCTTCAAGGCGGTGGGCCTGCACGGGGCCATGTACCTGATTCCCGTGGCGCTGTTGCTGACCATGCTGGCGCTGCTGCAGGCCTCGCGCTGCTTCGTGCGCGATGCGGCAAGGATGCAGCAGGGCATGGCCAACGCCGTGCCGGCATAGGTGTGGTGGCGGGTGCGCCTCAAGCCAGGGGCTAAAACAGGCTATGTCATTACGTGTTGGATGGGGCGCTTGGGGGCGAGTGACACTGCCTGTAGAGGCGGCAATGGGTAGGGTGACGCGGGCTCGCCCAGGCTGTGCGCACCAAGAATCTGCAGCAAGCCCTGGTGCGCACGGCGCACCCTACCAAGGCTGGCCCCGTCACACTTAAGCGCCGCCTCGTACTGGGACATAGACAAAAAATGCCGCTCACTTGTCTCAAGTGAGCGGCATTTTTTGTTGCGGGCCTGAGTTAAACCCGCAGGGGGCATCGGCTGCTTAGCCGGCGACCAGCACGCGGATGGCTTCCAGGCGCAAGGCGGCCTTGTCGAGCATGGCCAGGCCCTGCTCGCGCTGCTGGCGCAGTGCGCTGAGTTCGCTGTCGCGCACGCTGGGGTTGACTGCTTGTAGGGCGACCAGGCGTGCCAGTTCCTCGTCGGTCTCGGCGGCCAGGCGGCGCTTGGCTTCGTCTACGCGCGCAGCGTGGCGTTCGGCAACCTTGCTTTCACCGGCATTGATCAGCGGGTTGAGGCTGTCGCGCTGGGCCTGGACGAACTTGTTGGCGCTGGCCCGCGGCACGCTTTCCAGCTGGTCGTTGAGGGTTTCGAAGGCCACC
>JBFJZW010000127.1:0-11761 GCA_041621875.1 Pseudomonas sp.
CGCCCAGCACGACAGCCCCGAGCCTGTCGCCCTGATATTCATGGATGTCGACGGCTTCAAGACCCTCAACGACTCCCTCGGCCACTCCTATGGCGATGCCCTGCTGCGCGGCCTGGCCGAGCGCCTGCTGCCGCTGCTCAAGGGCGGCGACACCCTGTGTCGCTCCGGTGGCGACGAGTTCATCATGCTGCTGCGCGAACTGGAGCATGCCGACGACGCCGCCGACATGGCCCAGCAGATCATGCAGCAGGTGCGACAGCCCTTCAGCATCCTCGGCCGCAGCATCAGCACCTCGCTGTCCCTTGGCGTCGCCCTCGCCCCCCACGACGGCAACAGTTTCGAAAGCCTGCTGCGCAATGCCGAAACCGCCATGTACAAGGCCAAGCAGGATGGCCGGCAGACCTGGCGCTTCTTCGATGCGGCGATGAACGACGAAGCCCTGGAACACCTCAACCTGCTCAACGGCCTGCGCCAGGCCATCGACAATCATGAGTTGCTGCTGCACTACCAGCCGCAGATCGACCTGCGCAGCGGCACGCTGATCGGCGTCGAGGCCCTGGTGCGCTGGCAGCATCCGGAACTGGGCCTGCTGCCGCCCGGGCGCTTTATCGCCGCCGCGGAAGAAAGCCGGCTGATCGTGCCCATGGGCGAATGGATACTGCACCAGGCCTGCAACCAGGCCGCGGCCTGGCACCGCGCGGGTCTGGCCATCGGCCAGGTGGCGGTGAATATCTCGGCCATCCAGTTGCAACAGGGCAAGGTCGAGCAACTGGTGCTGCAGGCCCTGACCAGTTCGCAGCTGCCCGCGCAGATGCTCGAACTGGAAATCACCGAATCGAGCCTGCTCGACAAGACCGATCAGGTGCTCGACACCCTCAAGCGCCTCAAGGCCATGGGCGTGCGGCTGTCCATCGACGACTTCGGCACCGGCTATTCCAGCCTGGCCTACCTGCACCATCTGGCGGTGGACAAATTGAAGATCGACCAGTCCTTTGTGCGCGACCTCAACGGCAGCAGCGACAGCCGCGCGATTATCACCGCCATCGTGCAAATGGCCCGCTCCCTGGGCCTGGCGACCATAGCCGAAGGCGTTGAAGACACCGCCACGGCCCATGCCCTGTATGACCTAGGCTGTTTCGAGGCGCAGGGCTATCTCTACGCCCGGCCCCTGCCGGCCGAGCAGCTGCAAGCCTTTATCGAGGCGCACCTGCCCTGGCCGCAAGCCAACGGAACTGCCGGCAATACGTAGGGTGCGCTGTGCGCACCAGGGCAGCCCATCGCACTTGCTGCGCAAAGCGCCCCCCACTGAGACGGCTAGCCAACACCGGCTTCGGCTTGTTGCCGGCCCCTAGCCTGGCTAAGATCGCCGGGCCCTCTTCCGAGCCCAGCCCATGCGCGAACGCACCATCGCCAGTCACTTTGTCCGCGCCGCCTTGCGCGGTGCCGAACGCCAGGACCACGACTGCACGCCGCTGCTGCGCCAACTGGGCATCCAACCCGCCCTGCTCGACGAGCCGCGCGCGCGCATCGCCCCCGAGCAGTTCGCCCGCCTGCTGCAACTGCTGTGGGAAAGCCTGGACGACGAGTACCTGGGCTTTGGCCGCCTGCGCAGCAAGCGCGGCACCTTCGCCATGATGTGTTACGCCATCATCCACTGCCGGTCCCTGGAAAAGGCCCTGGGTCGCGGCGCGCTGTTCTACAGCCTGTTCCCCGAAGCCCCGACCATCAGCATCCAGCGTGAAGGCGACTGGGCGCGGCTGACCGTGGACGACTCGACCCTGTGGGACCCCGACCACTTTCTGGTGGAAAGCCTGCTGGTGATCTGGCATCGCCTCGGCAGTTGGCTGATCGGCCAGCGCATTCGCCTGGAGGAAGCCACCTTCAATTACGCAGAGCCCGCCCACGCCGGCGAATACGAACTGCTGTTCCCCTGCACCCGGCGCTTCTCGGCCGGGCGCACCAGCCTGCTGTTCCACGCCCGTTATCTGGCCATGCCGCTGCTGCAGGACGAGCGCACCCTCAAACAGGTCCTCCAGCACTCCCCCGCCGACCTGCTGGCCCGCCCCGATGGCGGCGACAGCCTGATCAGCCAGATCCGCCGCCTGCTCGGCCGCGACTGCAGCAACTGGCCGGATCTGGATGCCGTCGCCCAGCAACTGCATATGAGCCCACAAACTCTGCGCCGGCATTTGCGCGAGGAAGGGTCGAGCTTTCAGGAACTCAAAGACCATCTGCGCCGCGATCTGGCGATTTACCACCTGGGGCGCGATGAGCTGGCGATTCAGGATATTGCCGAGCAACTGGGCTTCTCCGAGCCCTCGGCGTTTCATCGGGCGTTCAAGAAGTGGACGGGGCTGACGCCGGGGGCTTATCGGGCGCAGGAGGGGTAAGGGATTCGCCCAACTTCCCTCCCTCTGGTGCTGCTCCGGGGCCGGTTTACAAGGGCCGTCCCTGGTCCTTTAAGCGGGGCCACCATCGGTATCTCGCCGCATCCATGCGGCTCGTCCCCCTGCGCAACACCTCCGCTCGGCCTACTGACGGGGCTTTTGCGCACTCATGTAAGTTAGGCGATTGCCGACATGCTCCGCTTTTGTAGGAGCGGGCTTGCCCGCGAATCCAGGTGAATACAAAAACATCGCGGCCAAGGCCGCTGCTACAGGTTTGCAGAGCCTGCCAGTTCGTAGGACGGGTTGAGCAACGCGATACCCATCAAATCGCCGTGGTGGAAAACGCTTCGCGGTTTTCCACCCTACAAGTGGCCACCGGCCGTTGCTTTTAGTTCAACCACACAAAATGTGCAGACGACGCCAAACGCCCCCTGCTGCCGGCAGGGCCGGATGTCGGGGCAAGCGTTTTTGGTTACTTTTCCGCGACTGGAAAAAGTGACTCGCCCGTGAGGGGCGAAACCAAGACTCAAAATCACCACGTTAATAAACTTGCCCACGAAGCTCGGGGTTAAAGCCCTTCACTCACTGGCAAGCAGCCGTTCGATGGTCGCGCGCAGTTCCGGATGCTCCGGCACCTGGATGGAGAACTCATCGCGCAGCACCTCAAGCACCGCATCGACATCCCGCAGCTGCACGCGCTCGCTGGGTTCGCCCAGGCGATGGATGGCGAAGCTGCCGTTGTTCAGGGTCTTGCGCAGGCGATGGCCGGTGCGGGCTACCATCAGCTGGCCGAGGAAGGGCGAGTCCGGGTGGGTGGACACGTACCAGCTACCGACCGTGTAATCGATCTCCGCCACCGCTTGCAGGTCGAACAGATACATCGCCCGCCAGCTGTCGGTTACCAGGGCGCGCAAGGTGTAGGTGCCATCGACCAGGCTGAGCCGGAAAGGCTCGTGCGGGGTGGCTTGCGGCGCTTCGCTGTCCAGCAGCAGCGGGCCGGTCGGCACCATGCCGCCGAAGCCCACATCGGCGATATAACGCACGCCCTCGATAGTCACCAGCACCAGCATGTGCGTGCGCGCAGTCTGCGCGTCCTCCGGCCCGCCCATCACCACGCGCCCGGTCAGGCCGCGCGCCTCGAAGCCCAGGGCCTGCAACAACAGCAGAAACAGCTGATTGAGTTCGAAGCAATAACCGCCGCGCCCCTGGCGCAGCAGCTTGTCCTGCACGCTAGGCAGGTCGACATGCACCGGAGCGTGGAGCATCGATGCCAGGGTTTCGAAGGGAAACTCGGCGGTGTGGCGCAATTGCAGCTCGCCCAGGGTTGCCAGGGTTGGCGACGGTGCCGACGAGTAGCCCAGGCGTTTGAGGTAAGTATCCAGATCCAGCATGAACGGCTCGTTCATCGAGGTTTCTCCTTTTCTACCTGCCGAACTTTTTACCAGAACAGCTGCAGGCATAGGTGAATAAACGTACCTCAAAGCCAGAGCGAACAGCTCGCGGCTAAAGCCCCGCCTACCAGCCGGAGCCATACCTTTAGTGCTGCAGTAGCGAACCCTGACGGGTGGACGCCCTCTAAAAACTATCTCTAACGGAGGAAATGTCTTATGAGCCAACTACCCGAGCCCGTCTTGCAGGCCATACAACGCGGCGATCACGACCAGGCCATTCGTATGCTCAGTCTTAATCAGGGCATCAGCGAGGAAGAAGCCCAAGAGCAGATGAATCTCTACCTCGAACAGCACCCGCCGGCTCGCCTGCGCGGTGCCGGCATCATCGGTCTGAGCAGGACCAACGCCCTGATCTGGCTGGGCCTGATCGCGCTGATGGTGGTGGTTTATCTGCTGCTGGCAAGCTGAACACATAGGATGGGGCGGGGCGCGCAAGGCCGGCGTTATCCTTACATCACTCAGCCGCAGCCATCGCGCTTTGCAGCCCCACAACTTGCCTGCACCGCCCCCGGCGGCGACAAACAGCGCGGCCAATACCGCCAGCAGCGGCCCCACACAGTAGAGCAAGGCGAAGGTGGCAAACCCGGCGCAGAACAGCGCCAGGGTGGCGCGCCGGTAGCGGCAGCAGGCATAGGCAGGCTCATCAGCGGCGCAGCCATTGCACGGCAGCGGAACGGCTCGGCCAAGCCATCGGTCGTGATGCGGATCAATTCCACGCTGCTATTTTTGCGCAGCGTCTACCCTCTAGTGCAAAGCATGAATGGAGTCAGCCCAATGCCTGCCGCTCACGATGAGAAAGCCGTAAGGGGTAAGGAAACCCGTCTTTTCCTGTTTCTGGTCATCTGCCTGTTCCCTCTGCTGTCCATCGTCCTGGTCGGTGGTTACGGCTTCTTTATCTGGTTTATGCAAATGCTCCTGGGCCCGCCCGGGCCGCCAAGCTGAAACATCCCTTTTATAGAACCTGCTCACGATCTCGCGAGCTAGAGCCATGCAAGGCGCTACGTTAGTAACAGCCTTCGGCTGGTCAAGCAGGCGAGAAACGCAGCGCAGCGGAGTAACAGCCAGAGGCTGGCCCGAAGGGTGAGCGCAGCGAGTCACGCGGAGTTTACTGGTGTAAATGAGCAGTACTCGCTTCGCTCGCCCCTCAGGGGCCGCACTAAAGTGCGTGAGCCGCAAGCGGCTTTCCGAGCCTGTTTTTAACGCTGTAGGGCCGACGCGCAGCAGATCGTGAACGGGTTCTAACTGGAGCCACGGAATATGGCCACCCACATCGCCAGCCTGCTAGTCCACGCCCGCCCCGAACTGTTCGAGGCGGTGAAAGCCAATCTGCGTCTGCTCGAAGGCCTCGAACTGCACCAGGAGAGCCCCCTGGGCAAGCTGGTGGTGGTACTGGAGACCGAGCATGAGCAGCAGATCCTCGAGCGCATCGAGCAGATCAACAACCTGCCGGGCGTGCTTAACGCCGCCCTGGTCTATCACGAACTCCTCGCTGCAGAGGGAGACATCGAATGAGCCTCACCCGCCGTCAATTCGCCAAGGCCAATGCCGCCGCCATCGCCGCGGCCGCCGCCGGCCTGCCCATTGCCACCTCGGCCAGCAACCTGGTCACCGAGGCGGACATGACCAGCCTCAACTGGAACAAGGCCCCCTGCCGCTTCTGCGGCACCGGCTGCAGTGTGATGGTGGCGACCAAGAACAACCGCGTGGTGGCGACCCACGGCGACGTCAAGGCCGAGGTCAACCGCGGCCTGAACTGCGTCAAGGGCTACTTCCTGTCGAAGATCATGTACGGCGTCGACCGCCTGACCCAACCGCTGCTACGGATGAAGAACGGTGCCTACGACAAGCAGGGCGAATTTCAGCCGATCAGCTGGGAGCAAGCCTTCGACATCATGGAGCTGAAGTTCAAAGAAGCGCTGAAGAACAAAGGCCCAGAATCGGTGGGCATGTTCGGCTCGGGGCAATGGACCATCTGGGAAGGCTACGCGGCCAACAAGCTGATGAAGGCGGGCCTGCGCAGCAACAATATCGACCCCAACGCGCGCCACTGCATGGCCTCGGCGGTGATGGGCTTTATGCGCACCTTCGGTGCCGATGAGCCCATGGGCTGCTACGACGATATCGAGGCGGCCGATGCCTTTGTGCTGTGGGGCTCGAACATGGCCGAGATGCACCCGATTCTCTGGAGCCGGGTTACCGACCGCCGCCTGAGCAAGCCGCAGACCCGGGTGGCGGTACTCTCGACCTTCGAGCACCGCAGCTTCGAGCTGGCCGATATCCCGATGATCTTCAAGCCGCAAACCGACCTGATGATCCTCAACTACATCGCCAACCACATCATCGAAAGCGGCGCGGTGAATCAGGAGTTCGTGCGCAAGTACACCAAGTTCGCCCTGGGTGCCGACGATATCGGCTACGGCCTGCGCCCGGACGACCCGCTGGAAATGCAGGCGAAGAATGCAGACAAGGCCAACACCTGGACGGATATGTCCTTCGAGCAATTCGCCGCTTTCGTCAAACCCTACACCCTGGAGCGCACCGCCACGGAAACCGGGGTACCGGCCGAACGGCTCAAGGCCCTGGCCGAGCTGTATGCCGACCCCAAGCGCAAGGTTATGTCGTTCTGGACCATGGGCTTCAACCAGCACACCCGCGGGGTGTGGGCCAATAACCTGATCTATAACATCCATTTGCTTACCGGCAAGATCAGCGAGCCGGGCAACAGCCCCTTCTCGCTCACCGGCCAGCCCTCGGCCTGCGGCACCGCGCGCGAGGTCGGCACCTTCTCCCATCGCCTGCCCGCCGACATGCTGGTGGCCAACCCCAAGCACCGCGCCAGCGCCGAAAAGATCTGGAAGCTGCCGGCCGGCACCATTCAGGAGAAGCCCGGTTTCCACGCCGTGCAACAGAGCCGCATGCTCAAGGACGGAGTGCTCAACGTCTACTGGACCCAGGCCAGCAACAATATGCAAGCCGGCCCCAATATCATGCAGGAAGTGCTGCCCGGCTGGCGCAACCCGGACAACTTCGTCATCGTCTCCGACGTCTACCCTACCGTCTCTGCCCAGGCCGCCGACCTGATTCTACCCAGCGCCATGTGGGTGGAAAAGGAAGGTGCCTACGGCAATGCCGAGCGCCGCACCCAGTTCTGGCACCAGCTGGTGACGGCACCCGGCGAGGCCAAATCCGACCTGTGGCAGCTGGTGGAGTTTTCCAAGCGCTTTACCACCGACGAGGTCTGGCCCGCCGAGTTGCTGGCCACATCGCCACAGCACAAGGGCAAGACCCTGTATCAGGTGCTGTTCGCCAATGGCCAGGTCGATCAGTTCCCCAGCGAACAGATCGAGGCCGGGCATCTCAACGATGAAGCCAAGGCCTTCGGTTTCTATCTGCAAAAGGGTCTGTTCGAGGAATACGCCCAGTTCGGCCGTGGCCACGCCCATGACCTCGCCGACTTCGACCGCTACCACGACGAACGCGGCCTGCGCTGGCCGGTGGTGGATGGCAACGAGACCCGCTGGCGTTACCGTGAGGGCCTCGACCCCTATGTGGAAAAAGGCAGCGGCGTGCAGTTCTATGGCCATGCCGACAAGAAGGCGATCATCTTCGCCCTGCCCTTCGAGCCAGCCGCCGAAGCGCCGGACGCCGACTACCCGTTCTGGCTCAGCACCGGCCGGGTGCTGGAACACTGGCACACCGGCAGCATGACCCAGCGCGTCGAGGAACTGTACAAGGCGGTGCCCGATGCCCTGGTGTATATGCACCCGGACGATGCCAAGGCGCTCAGTGCCCGCCGTGGCAGCGAAGTACGGATCATCAGCCGGCGCGGCGAAATGCGCGCGCGCATCGAAACCCGCGGGCGCAACAAGCCGCCCCAGGGCCTGATCTTCGTGCCCTTCTTCGACGCCAACAAGCTGATCAACAAGGTCACCCTGGACGCCACCGACCCGATCTCCAAGCAGACCGACTACAAGAAGTGTGCGGTGAAGATCGAACTGGTCAGCCTGGCCTGAGGAGCACTGCCATGAACCTGCGTTTACTGCCTCTGCTACTGCTCGCGGTATTCGGCCTGGCCGTCGCCGCCGAGGTCGACTACCCCCTGGACGCCCCGGCACCGGACGGCCGTCGCCCCGGCGGCACCATCAGCCAGAGCCTGGCCACGCCGGCCATCGCCAACGAGGAGAACAAGGACCTCAAGCGCGAACGCAACTACCCGGAACAGCCGCCGACCATTCCCCACAGCATCCGCGGCTACCAGGTCGACGCCAACGGCAACAAATGCCTGGCCTGCCACAGCCGCGCCAACAGCGCCCGCAGCCAGGCCCCGATGATCAGCATCACCCACTATATGGACCGCGACGGCCAGCCCCTGGCCGCCGTATCGCCGCGGCGCTACTTCTGCACCCAATGTCATGTGTCGCAGCACGAGGTGCAGCCCCTGGTGGGCAACAGCTTCGAGACCATCGACAAGCTGTTGCAGGACGAAGCCAATGCCACGTCGCAACCCTGAGGAGGGGTCATGAAGTCACTGCTCGCCCTGCTCAAGGATTACTGGGCCATCCTGCGTCGCCCCAGCGTGCACTACAGCCTGGGCTTTCTCACCCTCGGCGGGTTTATCGCCGGGATCATCTTCTGGGGCGGCTTCAACACCGCCCTGGAGGCCACCAACACCGAGCAGTTCTGCACCTCCTGCCATGAGATGCGTGACAACGTGTTTGTCGAACTGCAGGACACCATCCACTACAGCAACAGATCCGGGGTGCGCGCCACCTGCCCGGATTGCCACGTGCCACACCAGTGGACCGACAAGATCGCGCGCAAGATGCAGGCCTCCAAGGAAGTCTGGGGCAAGATCTTCGGCACCATCAGCACCCGCGAGAAGTTTCTGGAAAAACGCCGCGAGCTGGCCGAGCACGAATGGCACCGGCTGAAAAGCAACGACTCGCTGGAATGCCGCAACTGCCACAACTTCGACTTTATGGACTTCACCAAACAGAGCCCGCGGGCCCGGCAGATGCACTCCACCTCCCTGGCCGCGGGCCAGGCCACCTGCATCGACTGCCACAAGGGCATCGCCCACAAACTGCCGGATATGAGCGGCGTACCGGGCTGGTAAAGGCCCGCGGCGAAAGCGTTACAGGCGGCAGAGGGCTTATGTAGGGTGGATGACGCTTTATCCATCCACCACTTGTGCGGACGTCTTTCTGGACGCAAAAACACGTTCCCCCTGTCTGCAGGAACGGCAGGAATGCCTAGTCCATGCCTGCGAAACGCAATAGCGGACAAGTCATGGCCAGTGCATAACCCGCAACTGCGTTACGTCTAGGCGTCATTGATCGCAGAGTACGCGAGCAGCCTAGGCCGGAGGGCACCAGGAACCCGCGGCCTAAGTCGGTGCGCACGGCGCACCCTACCGTTGCATGCAACACCTGAGCGGTATCGCACCTTCGCCTCATTTGCCCTTGTGAGGAAGATAGGAGCAAACCGCGCCATCTTGTAGGAGCGGCCCATGGCCGCGAAAGGGTCTGGCCACGCGCGGATCGCGGGCATGGGACTGCGCGTCCCGACCATACCTACAAGGAATTGCCGCAGGAAACTGGGATATAGCCATCTTTAACGTCGCACAGCGACGGCCGCCCTGGATGCCAGGCAAAAAAAAACGGGAACCCAAACGGGCTCCCGCACTCATTCTCAGAGAAATGCCGGCACAGACCTGAGTCCGCGCCCGCTACAACCTCACCTGCACTGCCGAAGCAGCGCAGCCGGCAGTGTGGCAAAAAAGCCCAGGGTGCTTCGTGTCGCTTTGTTGTGCCATTGCAAAGAAATGTAAAGCGCAAGCCGACTGGCCGCCGCCGGCGCGGCACGGCAGAATGGCGCGATGAACAGAGCCTACCTGCCCGCCTGCTGCGCGCCCCTGGACGCTGCCTGGCCCCTGCCGCACTCCTTGCCCGGGGTGCAACTGATCAGCACCCGCTTCGAGCCGACCCGACTGGATGCAGCCGACTTCAACCACTGCAGCATTGCCCCGGTACCCGGCGTGGCCAAGCGCCAGGCGGAATACCTGGCCGGGCGGCTGTGCGCCCGCGAAGCTCTGCAGCGGCTAACCGGTACGGCCAGTGTGCCGGCCAGCGGGGCCGACCGTGCGCCGCAGTGGCCAAGCGGTATTGCCGGCTCGATCAGCCATGGCGGCGGCTGGGCCGGGGCCATAGTCGGTCACAGTCGCGCCTGGCGCGGACTGGGGCTGGACGTGGAGAAACTGCTGCCCGCGGCCCGCGCCGAACGCCTGGCCGCGGAAATTCTCACCCCGGCCGAACTGCTGCGCCTCGACAGCCTGCCCACCGCGCAACGGGCACAGCGCATCAGCCTGACCTTCTCGCTCAAGGAAAGCCTGTTCAAGGCGCTCTACCCGCAGGTGCTGCGCCACTTCTATTTCCAGGATGCCGAACTGCTGAGCTGCGATAGCGAACAAAAGGCGCGCCTGCGCCTGCTGATCGATCTGCATGCCGACTGGCCCGCCGGCAGCGAAGTACAGGGCCAGTTCGCCGAATTCGAGGGTTATCTGCTGAGTCTGGTCAGCATCGCCGCCTGATCTGTGGTTCCGCCCTGCCCAATGGCCAGGGCAAATCCGTTAAACTCCGGCCATTGCCGCCTGGAGTACCACATGCGTGACTCACTGAATCAAGGCCTGATCGAATTCCTCAAGGCCTCGCCCTCCCCCTTTCACGCCACCCGCAGCCTAGCCCAGCGCCTCGAGGCCGCAGGCTTTCAGCAGCTGGACGAACGCGCCAGCTGGCATACCGAAGCCGGTGGCCGCTATTACGTAACCCGCAACGACTCCTCGATCATCGCCTTCAAACTGGGCAAGCGTTCGCCCGTAGAAGGCGGTATTCGCCTGGTCGGCGCGCACACCGACAGCCCCTGCCTGCGGGTCAAGCCGCAGCCGGAGCTGCAGCGCCAGGGCTTCTTCCAGTTGGCGGTGGAGGTCTATGGCGGTGCCCTGCTCGCCCCCTGGTTCGACCGCGACCTGTCCCTGGCCGGCCGGGTGACCTACCGCCGCGACGGCAAGGTGGAAAGCCAGCTGATCGACTTCCAGGACCCTATCGCCACCATTCCCAACCTGGCCATTCACCTCAACCGTGAAGCCAACCAGGGCTGGGCGATCAATCCGCAGACCGAACTGCCGCCGATCCTGGCCCAACTGGCCGATCCGGAGGCGGCGGATTTCCGCGCCCTGCTCACCGAGCAACTGGCCCGCGAACATGACTTCAGCGCCGATGCCGTACTCGACTATGAACTGAGCTTCTACGACACCCAGAGCGCCGCGGTAATCGGCATCAATCGCGACTTTATCGCCGGCGCGCGCCTGGACAACCTGCTGTCCTGCTACGCCGGCCTGCAGGCCCTGCTCGCCGCCCCAGACGAGGAAAGCTGCGTGCTGGTGTGCAACGACCACGAGGAAGTGGGCTCCTGCTCGGCCTGCGGTGCCGACGGCCCGATGCTCGAACAGGTGCTGCGCCGGGTGCTGCCCGACGGCGACGACTTCGTGCGCAGCATCCAGCGCTCGCTGCTGGTCTCGGCCGACAACGCCCATGGCGTGCACCCCAACTACCCGGACAAACACGACGAAAACCACGGCCCCAAGCTCAACGCCGGCCCGGTGATCAAGATCAACAGCAACCAGCGCTACGCCACCAACAGCGAAACCGCCGGTTTCTTCCGCCACCTGTGCCTGGAAAACGAAGTGCCGGTGCAGAGCTTCGTCACCCGCAGCGACATGGGCTGCGGCTCCACCATCGGCCCGATCACCGCCAGCCAGCTCGGCGTGCGCACCGTCGACATCGGCCTGCCGACCTTCGCCATGCACTCGATCCGCGAACTGGCCGGCAGCCATGACCTGGCGCATCTGGTCAAGGTATTGAGCGC
>JBFJZW010000128.1:0-11731 GCA_041621875.1 Pseudomonas sp.
CACGCTCAACTACCTGTCTGACGGCTTCGGCCTTGAATTCCGGGGTGAATCGTTGGGTGCTCATAGACTTCCTCCTATGCTCAAAGCATAGGCCGGGGATGTCTATCGGAGCGGGGGTAGTCCACCAGAGCTTGGGGAGTGTCTAGAAAACCCGGGGCGATTCAAACAATGTTTGGCCTTCGGCCGGAATTATTCTGTCGATGAACCTGCGTTGCTGTTCAGAAGGCTCCGCCTCACGCTGTATCAGGTAGGTGGTCAGCATCGCCGGGCAGCCAGCCAGAGGTCGGGTCACGACCTCCGGGTTATTGAGTTCGGTAATGCGCGCCAGGCTGGAGAAGCCCAGCCCGTATCCGGCAGCTACCAGCGCCATCATCAGATCCAGCGTCGGTACGCGGTCGGCGATGGTCAGCCGCGTATCCACAGTGCCCAGGACCCGCTGCAGCTGTTGCCAAAAGCCTTCGCAAACCTGCGGATCACAGAGCACCAGGGGATAGCGCACCACTTCGTCGAGCGGCACGTGCCGATAGGTCAGCAGGGGATGGCGGGCAGGCACCGCCACTACCAAGGGGTCGAACCACACGGGTTCGGCGACCAGTCCATCGCCAACCTCGTCCGATTGAGCGAGCCCTATATCGAACAGGTCGTCATTCAGCCCTCTGACCTGCTCGGTGAAGGTGACCTCCGACAAGCAGATCTCGACCTCCGGTTCCTGTTCCCGGCACTGGGCGAGCAGGGCGGCCAGGCGTGATTGAGGTATGCCGTCGGATAGTGCGACCCGGATGCGTCCGCGGTAGCCGGCTGCGGCACTCTTGACGCTGGCCTTGGCTTGGTCGACGACGGCGAATACGCGCCGGGCTTCCTCCAGCAGCACCTGACCTGCCCAGGTCAGGCGTGTGCGCCGTGTGGTGCGCTCGAACAGTTGCACACCCAGGCGATATTCCAGCTCCTTGATGATCCTGGAGAGGGGAGATTGCTCGATATGCAGACGCGCGGCCGCACGCGCAAAGTGCAGTTCCTCTGCGACGGCGATGAAACAGCGAAGGTGGCGCAGTTCCACGGCCTTTCCTCCTTTTGTGGCTTAGTTGTAGGGTTCAGATTGCACGTCGCCGGACCAATTCGGCTGGCGACGCAGATTGATGATCTGCAGCAGGGCACCCAAGGCGGCTACACAGCCGGCGCTGGCCGCTAGAGTCCAGGTGGGCATCTGCAACAGCAGCACGAAACCACCAGCCGCCGCGCCGATGGCGCTGCCCAGGTAGAGCGCCGACTCGTTGAGTGCGATGGCCAGGTTGCCGTCGCCCTGGGCCTGGCGCGCGAGGATCAGCTCGTTGTTCTGCGGTACCTGCAGGGCCCAGCCAACAGCGCCCCACAGGGCAATAGGCAGCATCACCAGCCAGGTGCTGAGGGCGGCCGACAGCGGCAGCGCAAACAGCGATACGGCCAGGATCAGCATGATGGCGAAGGTCAGCGTCGGGCCCTTGATGCGGTCCACCAGGGGGCCAATCAGAAAACTACCCAGCACGCCGCCAATGCCCCAGACCCACAGGTAGGGCGTGACCGAACGCACCGCGCCGTAAGCCGGATCCGCCATTAGCGGGGCGATAAAGGTGTACATGCCCAGGCTGGCAATGGCTGCGAGCAGGGATACCAGCAGGATGACCAGCACATGGCCGTCGCCGAGGATGGCCAGCTTCTGGCCCAGCGAGCTGGCGGTGGCGGCCGGCAGCGCAGGGAGCCTCAGCAGCAGGCCGAAGAAAGCCACCAGGCCAAGCAAGGTGACCAGCCACAGGGCGGCCTGCCAGCCCATTTGTTCTGCGACGAGCAGACTGAGCGGCACGCCCAGCACCACACCACTGGCCATGCCGCCCATGATGACAGCGATAGCTTTGCCGCGGCGCTCGGGTGTGGACACTGCGGCGGAGGCACCGATGCCCATGGCCAGGTAGACGCCGGCACCGATACCGGCGATGGCGCGCCAGATCATCAGCACGGTGAAGTCCTCAGACAGGGCGCTGGCGGCATTGGCGATAACGAACAGCCCCAGGGCCAGTAGCAGGCCTGCGCGTTGTCGGTGCGCCGGAGTCAGGGCAACGAAGATCGGTGAGCCCAGCCCATAGGCGAGGGTGAACGCGGTGACTAACTGCGCGGCCACCGCCACGGACACCGAGAACGAGGCCTCGATCATTGGAATCAACCCAGCGGTGACGTAGGACGCCATGCCGAGGGCAAATGCCCCCAGCGCTATGAGGTAAATGGGGGATTGGTTGGATGTGTGCATGCTCAAGCTCGCTTGCGTTGCAGGGAACGCGTGGGTGGTACAGCTGAGGGATGCGGTCCCGAACTGGGGCCGCATCCGGTTCGGGACTAAAGTTCGAGGCTGACGTCGTACTCGGCCAGCCAGGTGTTGAGGCCGACCGCCAGTTCCATACCCATGCGTTCGTACATGGGCGAAACGCTGCCGAGCGGTTTGGCCAGGGTCTGCTGGATCTGTCCGCTGTCGAGCAACGGCGTCACCGGGGCATTGCGATCCGCCTGGATGGCGGACAAAGCGTTACGCAGGGCCTGCTCGTAGGCGGGGTCCTGGGTCGAGGGGTAGGGACTCTTGACCCGCTCGCTGATCGACTCTGGCAGCAGGTCGCGGGTCGCCGCGCGCAGGATGCTTTTCTCCCGTCCGTCGAAAGCCTTCATCGCCCAAGGGATGTTGAAGGCGTACTCCACCAGGCGGTGGTCGCAGAAGGGCACCCGCACCTCCAGGCCGACGGCCATGCTCATGCGGTCCTTGCGATCCAGCAGGGTCTGCACGAAGCGGGTCAGGTTGACGTAGCTCATCTGCCGCATGCGCTGGTCCTGCGCGCTTTCGCCTGGCAGAACCGGTGCCTCGGCAATGGCCTGGGCGTAGCTGTCGCGCAGGAAACTGTGCATATCCAGTTGGCTCAGCAGGCTCTGGTCGAACAAGGTCTTGCCGTCGAAGTACTTGCCAGTGACCGAAGTCAGCCAGGGGAAGGTGTCGGCCTTGATTGCTTCTGGGTCATGGAACCAGCGGTAGCCGCCGAATACCTCGTCCGCACTTTCTCCGGAGAGCGCCACCGTCGAATGCTTGCGCACCTCCTGGAACAGGCGGTAGAGCGACGGCCACATGTCGCCCCAGAACGCCGGCGGCAGGTCGAGGGCGCGAACGATCTGCGCGCGCAGCACCGGATCGGCCAGCTCGCGGCTGTCGAGGACGATCTCCTGGTGACTGGAGCGGATCCTCTCAACCAGGTCGCGAACGAAGGGCGCATCCGGCGTGCCGCGTACGGCATCGCCAGTGAAGCCGTTGCCGTGGTCAAGGAAGTCGACGGAGAAGGAGCGGATGTTCTCCTTGCCGGCGGCCAGCAGCTTCTTCGAAGCCAGCGCCGTGATGATCGAGGAGTCGAGGCCGCCGGAGAGCAGGCTGCACAGAGGCACATCGGCAACGATCTGGCGGTCGACAATGTCCTCCAGTAGGTCGCGGGTATGGCGGATGGTTTCATCCAGCGAGTGGTTGTGCTCACTCGCCTGCAGTTTCCAGTAGTGGCGGCGGCCCAGGCCTTGGCGGTTGATCCGCACGATCTCGCCTGGCATCACCTCACGCATGCCGGCGAACACGGCATGGCCCGGCGTCTTCACCATTTCCAGAATCTCGCGCAGGCCGTCGGCGCGCACCTTGCGCGGCACCAGTGAGTTGGCCAGCAGCGCCTTGGGTTCGGAGCCGAACACCACGCCGTCCGCGGTCGGGAAGTAATAGAGTGGCTTGACCCCCATACGGTCGCGGATCAACAGCAGCTCTTGCGAGCGCAGGTCCCAGATGGCGAAGGCATACATGCCGTTGAGACGCTCGACGAAGGATTCGCCCCATTCCACATAGGCGCGCAGCACCACCTCGGTGTCGCTGCGGGTCTCGAACCGATGGCCGAGCTGCTGCAACTCGGCGCGCAGTTCGCGGAAGTTGTAGACCTCACCGCTGTAAGTGATTGCGGCGACTTCCCGCAGGCCGCCGTGCATGGCCGTCATTGGTTGCCGGCCGCCCTCCAGGTCGATGATCGACAGCCTGCGGTGGCCCAAGCCAACCGGCCCGTTGATCCACAATCCACCGGCATCCGGCCCGCGCAGGCTCATGGTGTCCGTCATGCGCTGCAGGGTGTCGCGTTGTGCTTCCATGTTCTGGCTGTAGGACAGCCATCCAGCGATTCCACACATAATTTTCTCCTTGTGAATTGGGTTACCCGAGGCTTTCCAGGTCGCTGTCCTCCGCGAGCAGCACGCGCGTTTCGCCATGGACGTAGCGCGCCGGCGGTGGGGTTTGTGCGTGGGTGTGGAGCTCAACGAGCAGGCGTTGCAGGGCCACTGCTGTATCGAGACCGGCGAAGGGTTGGTGTGGCGGCTCCTTGAGCGCCACGGCGCGCACCACCTGCCGGCACAGCCGCGAGAGCTTGTGCAGGGTGTCCAGACCTGGCTCGTCGGGAGCCGTAGTGAACTCGTGCAGCTCCTCCTCGGCACCGTTCGCACTGCGTGTCCAGATGCGTAACTGGTCGTGATCCCAGCGCGGTGTGTCGAACACCAGGCGCGCGTGGATCAACCGGGCGTCGCGGTCGACGAAGCTGAAGTCCACCGTGCGCTGACGCACGATGTTGACGAAGCTGCTGTAGCCGGTGACCCGCGCCTCGCCCAGGCTGGCAGTGAGCTGCACGGTGTCGAGCACCTCGGCACCAGATATCGAGAAGTCCGAACGCACGCCGAGTACGCCATGCAGCTTGAGTTGGCCCGCGCGCGGGCAGATCCAGCTGAGCAGATCCAGAGCATGGATCACCTCGCTGGTCACACCGCAGGTGGGGCGGTAGTCGTTGATGCGGTCCTTGCCCCAGTGGAAATTGGCGCGCACCAATTGCCACTCGTGGCGCTCGACCCACTCGCGCAGTTGCCGGCTGATGTCCGAGTAACGCTCTACCAAATCCAGGGCAAAGCCGCTGACGTGCTTCAGCGCAGCGAGGAGCTCACTCAAGTCGTCCTGGGGCGTGACCAGCGGCTTCTCGCAAATCACGAAACCGCGGTAACCGGTCAACTGCTGCAGCACGGGCGCATGGCTGTGGTCGTTGACACTGACCACGACGATGTCAGGTGCGAGCGCTTCCAGTGCCTTGCCGACGCTATCGAAGTAGGGCAACTCGGTTGCCTTTTGCTTACGTCCGACGTAGGCCAGCGACAACGGCAGGCCAGTACTGGCGGCGATATGTTCGAAGGCGAGGCGGTAGCGATTGCCGGCGTAGCCCAAACCGATGATCAGGATCTTCATGCCGAGGCCTCCTGACGAATCAGCAGGCGCTCGTCGCCGGTGGCGAACCCCAGTGCCTGGTACAGGGTGCCGGCGGCTGCGGTGCTCTGCAGCGCTACGGAAGCGACGCCGCGGTTGGCGAACCAGCGCAGCAGGTGCTGCATCAACAGCCTGGCAATGCCACGGTTGCGCCACTGCGGCTCCACCACCACCGACTGCACCCAGCCGGACAGGCCGTTGAGGCAGCCGGGAGTGGGCGCGCGCTGGTCGATAATGGCGGTCGCGCAGCCCAGCACCTGGCTGGATTCCCTGTGCTCGGCGACGACGATCTGCACGCAGTCGCTCTCGCTCAGGCGACTGCTCAGCCAGGTTCGATAGGCCGCACGCCAGCGGACGGCATCCTCCGACGTCTTGCTCGAATAGCTGGCCGAAGTGCCGTCCAGCAGGTGCGCGCGAAGTTCCACCAGGCTGGCCAGGTCGGCCACAGTCGCTGGGCGCACGGTGAGGAAGGGCTGATCCATTTCAGGCCACCTCCGCGCCGAATACCTGGGACGCCAGCGCAATGCCGAAGTGCGCGAAGGTCTCGCGAAGGGACACGGCCAGGTGTTCGATCTGCGCGTCGCTGTGGTTCGGTGTGGCGTTGACGCGAAAGCGCTCGGTACCCACCGACACTGATGGATAGTTGATCGGCTGCAGGTAAACGCCGTGCGTATGCAGCAGGCGCTCGGCCGCGGCCTTGCAGCGCCGCGCCTCGCCCACCAGCACTGGCAGCACGTGAGTCTGCGAGCAGGGCATGACTGGCACGTCGTAATGCTTGAGGCGCTCGCGCAGCTTGGCCGTTTGGGCTTGCAGCCGGTCACGCTCGGCGCTGTTGCTTTTGAGGTGTTCAACGCTGGCCAAACAACCGGCGGTAATCGCCGGTGGCAGCGAGGTGGTGAAGATAAATCCGGTGGCGAAGGAGCGCACCGCATCGACGATCACCTGGGTCGAGGCGATGTAGCCGCCGATGACGCCGATGGCCTTGGCCATGGTCCCCTGGATGATGTCCACCTGATCGGCCAAGCCCAGTTCGGCGGCGATACCGGCACCGCGGGGGCCATACATGCCTACGGCATGCACTTCGTCGAGGTAGGTGAGGGCGTTGTAGCGCTTGGCGACCGCGACGATCTCGGCGATGGGCGCGATGTCACCATCCATCGAGTAGACCGACTCGAATATCACCAGCTTCGGCTGGCTTTGCGGGTAGCTGGAGAGAATCTGCTCCAGGTGCTCGACATCGTTGTGGCGGAAGACCTTGCGTTCGTTCGGCGTCGAGCGAATACCGTTGACGATGGAGGCATGGTTCAGTTCGTCGCTGATCACCACGCAGTCGGGAATACGCCGCAGCAGGCACTGGATGGTGGCGTCGTTGGAGCCGAAACCGGTGGGGAACACCAGTGCCGCTTCCTTATCGTGCCAGTCGGCCAGGCTGGCCTCTAGGCGGGCATATACCTCGTGCGAGCCGCCGATGTTGCGCGAGCCGCCGGAGCCTGCACCATAAGTTTCCAGTGCGTCGTGCATCTGCTCGCGCACGCTCGGGTGTTGGGACATTCCGAGGTAGTCGTTGCTGCACCAGACAACTACGGGCGAATGATCGCAGTCGTCCAGTTTGGCCAGCGGGTACTGGCCACAAATGCGGCTGAGGGTGGTGAAGGTGCGGTACTGGTTGGAGGACTTCAGTGTCTCCAGTTGTTCCCGAAGAAGGGCTTGGTACATCCGTTTATCTCCTTAGCAAGTTGATGACACGTCTCTGTGTTCTTCCTCATCAAGCAAGAGCCCTAGCTCGCGCGTTTACGGCCAGGTCGGGCTATTCTTCTCCGGATTTATAAGGGTTACAATTTGACTGTTTATGCTATTACTGGAGGTAATCGGATGAGCGTTCCTCGCACACTCGAACGCACCCGGGCAGAACTGGCCGAGTTTCTGCGTAGTCGCCGCGAGCGCATCTCGCCGGAGGAGGTGGGGCTGCCCGCCGGTAGTCGGCGACGTACACCAGGGTTGCGCCGCGAAGAGGTGGCAGCGTTAGCCGGGGTGGGGTTGTCCTGGTACACCTGGCTGGAGCAAGGTCGTGATATCAGTGTGTCCGCGGCCTTCCTCGACAACCTTTCGCGCACACTCAAGCTGGATGCCACAGAGCGTCGCCACCTGTTCCTGCTGGCGCATCAGCGCCTGCCACAAGAGCCGGGCCGTACCTGGTGCGTGGTGCCGCCGCTGATCCACCGGCTGATGGGGGACCTGCCGTTGAACCCGGCTTACGTGCTCAACCTGCGCTGGGATGTGCTGGCCTGGAACGCCGCGGCGGATCGGGTATTCGGCTTCTCCGCACTACCGGCCGATCGCCGCAATCTGCTATGGATGCTGTTCACGAACCCGGCCATGTACGCGCTGTTCAATCCCTGGGATGAGCAGGCGTTGCAGATCCTTTCCAGCTTTCGTCGTGACTTCGTGCGGGCCACCCAGGATCCGGATATCGTCGCGCTGGTAAAGGAACTGGAGAGGGTGTCGCCCGACTTCAGAGCATGGTGGCGGCAGCAGGACATTCATGGTCCCTGTCAGGGGATTCGCCACCTGCACATTCAGTCGGTTGGCCAGGTGGAGTTCGAGCACACCACGCTGACCATCGACGAGGATCGCCACCTGCGCCTGGTTTATTACGCGGCCAAGGAGGGCAGGCCTGAGAGTCGATCTTTCGAGCAGTGGCTGCAGCAGGAGCCGACCCTGGTGTAAGCGTCGGCACCTGCGGTTCAACCTATTGTTGGCCCGCGCTGGGGACCCAGTTGCCAGGAGACGCTGCCACCCTGAATCACTGCTGACAGGCTCTGCCCGAGCTTTTGCTCGATCACCGGCTTCCAGGGCACCAGGCTGAAGCCTATGCCGTCGTCGAGCAGGGCAAAGCGGCCGCTGGCCAGTTGCAGGCTGCGCCGGTAGACCCCGCGCACCCGCTCGCCCTCCACCGCCGGGCGGTAGTGCATGCCCGTCTTGGTCGATATCTCCCGTGCCGCGGTTGCCAACTCTCGCCCGCGCAGGGTGGCCAGGAGGTTGCGCGCAAATACGATGCGCTGGCCTTGGCGCTCGGCCAAACCCTGTTCCACCAGGAAGTCCGCGCGCTGCCCCAGCGCTTCGCGAACCTCCTTGCCAAAGCCCTTGTCCGCCAGCTCACGTTTGTCGCCAATCAACTGCTGATCCAGCCAGGTAGCGCCGATAGCGCGAACCTGCCGCTCAACGGGCAGCGGTGTACGCAGTTCGACCGCAAAGTCGCCCAGGCGGCGGGCATCATGTCGCCTGCCTTGCTCGGGTAGGTAGGCTGGTATCCGCCAGACGCCATCGGCGAGCCGCTCGACGATGCCGGCCCGGCGCAGAGCTTCCAGACGCCGCACATGACGCTCGACCAATGCCTCGGCATCAGGCCCTCCTGCGGCCTGCGATCGTGCCAGGGCAAGGTGCTGGTCGGTGCGGTAAAGGCCATCGGTGGCCAGTGCGGCAATCGTGCGATCCACTGTGCGTGTCTCGTTTCGGGTACGTGTTTCCACCAAGGCCCCGATGGGGTAGTCGGCCAGTTGCGTGCGTTCGGGCAGGGCCAGATAGTGGGCCTTGCCGTCGAGGCCATCGACCACCAGGTAGCCGTGGTCGTGCAGTTCATCGGCCAGGCCCTTGTCCACCACGCGGCCGACTACTTCGGGGTTACTTCCGCCTGGCTCGAACACCGCCAGCTCCCGCTGCAGGCCACCCATGGCACGCTGCATGGTGCGCACGATGTCGCCGCGCTCGCCCATGGCGCGTAGAGTCTTCTCGGCGCTGTTGCGCACGATCCAGTGTCCGGGCCGATCCTCGTGGGCCAGACCCAGCTGTTGCAGGTGTTGCAGGCGGCCGATCAGCAACTGCCGCTGCGGATGATAGTCGAGGGCTTTCAGGCGCAATACGCCTGCCCGGTGTTCGCGCAGCAGGGTGCGATCCAGGTTGGTCCAGCGCTCCTGTTGCACCTCGCGCTGCAATCCACGTTGGATCTCCAGTTCGGTGCGCGGCCCCAGCCACTCGGTGGCCAGCTCTGCGGCACGGTTGCGCATGCCTTCAGCGATGTAGTCGCGGGCGATCACCAGGTCCTTGCCCGTATCGTCCTTACCGCGCAGAACGATATGGGTGTGCGGGTTATCGGTGTTCCAGTGATCGACCGCCACCCAGTCCAGGCGGGTGCCGAGGTCGGCCTCCATCCGGCTCATCAGGTGGCGGGTATAGGTACGCAGCTCGTCTAGCTGCTCGGCATCCTCGGGTGACACGATAAAGCGGAACTGGTGTCGGTCTTCCCGGCCGCGCGACTCGAAGGCTTCCACATCGGCCTGGTCGGTAAGCGGGCCATAGGCCTTGCCCGGCTCACCTTCGCGGCTCACACCATCGCGCTCGATGTAGCGCAGGTGGCTGAGCGTCGAGCGCTTGCCCGCCTTGCGCAGGTTCACCAGGCGCGTCTTGATGGTGACGCGGCGGGTGTTGGCCTGCAGTTGCTGGGCGCTGAAACGGGCGGCGACATGCCCGCGGCCCAGGCGAGCACCGGGTTGGTGACTGGCCTTACGTGACTTGCCCGTGCCGGCCTTATTGGCCTGGCGCAGCACCTGGTTAACGAAGGTTTGGCCGCGTTGCTGCGGCTTGCCCGGTTGGGGGCGGAAGCGTTGATCGTCGTCCTGATTGCTTTCACTGCTCATGCTGATGAGTCCTCCAGGTTGATCGCAATGAGGCGTGCCAGGCACGCGTTTGGGCCAGTGCTGCTGCCGAGATGGCCGCTTTTCCGGCACCTGAGCGCTCCAATGCAGTGCCGCCTACACCTCCCGTGCAGACCCTCCCCAAGCGCCACGAAGTGCTGCCCCCTTTTATCTTGCCCTCCACTTTGTTCCTGCCTTGGCGCTTCTGGGGTGGGTAATCAGGTGGGGTGTGTCCAGGCCCAGAGCAAAGGGCGAGGGCAGCATTACTTGCACGATGGCGGCGCGCGATTGCGCAAGCCGAGAACACGAAGTCCGCAGGCGCTATGACGGAAAAAATGCCAGCTCATCGGCGCGATTCCAGCCACAGTGGCTGCGCCCGACCGATCACTGCGCCGGCGGATACTGGGCCGAAATAGCGGCTGTCGAACGACTCTGGCTTCTTGCTAAGCAGAAACAGCTCATCGCCAACCAGTCTGCGGCAGCCCTGCCAGGCTGGCAGGGCTCGTCCCTGTCGATCTTCGTGCAGTTGTCTGGCCCTGAGCTGCCCGTCGACCAGCACCTGATCGCGCCGTACGCACACCTGTTGTGGGGCGATTGCAGCTACCGTCTTCAGCAGCGGTACGGTAGACGGCAGGTAGCCACGCTGCGCCGCCAGTACCATCGCATCTGCCGGCAGGCGAACCAGCACCAGGTCGCCGGTTACGAGTGAGCCGACAGGAGCAATGCGATACCAGCCGGTGGGTACGCTGGCAGAAGCGTTGTAGATGAGCTGTGGTGGCGACGTCGCGAGCGCTGCCCAACCCAGCGCGATCAGGCTGCTGGCGGCCAGCGCCAGTGGCCACCGGGCTCGGCGAGCTATCATCGTCATGTCGTCACTTCCGGAAACTGTCGCTCCAGCACTTCGCGCAGCATTTCCGCCATCGTTACGCCACGGTCGAAGGCCGCACGCTTGATGCGGGTGCGCAGCGCTGGCGTGACGTCCAGCGTCAGTCGGGCGGTGTAGAGCTCGACCTTCGCGTGGTCGACGCTGGAGCCCTGGCGGATCCAGGCCTCGGCCTGCGGGTCAGCCAGCGGACGTGCGCCGATGCCGATGCGCTTGCCGCTCATGACGACCACCGCAGCAACTCATCCACCAGATTGCTGATCTCGCGTGCGGCAGCGCTGTTCGGTGCCAGTTCGCGCGCCAGGCGACCGGCCGCCACGCTTTCGGCGAAGACGATGCGCTGGCGTACCTCCGCCTGCAGGGCGGGCAGCGGTTGGTCTGCCAATGCGCCACGTGCTTCACGGCCGATTACCGTGGTGCTGACGCGGCGGTTGATGGCGAAGGCTGCTTGCAGGCTGGGCCTGAATACCTGCGCCTCGCGGATCAGGTTGACCATCTCCGCGCTTGCCCACAGGTCGTAGGGGCTGGGCTGCACCGGGATCAATACGCGATCGGCCGCCAGCAACGCCGAGCGGGCAAGGGCCGCAATGCGCGGTGGGCCGTCGATGATCACATGGTCGGCACGTCGCGCCAGCTCAGGGGCTTCCTGGTGCAATGTCTCGCGTGCCAGGCCTACAGCGCTAAACAGCCTGGGCAAACCCTGCTGACTGCGGCGTTGCGTCCAGTCCAGTGCCGAGCCCTGTGGATCGGCATCGAGCAGAATGACGTTCAGTCCTCGGAGGGCCAGTTCGCCTGCGATGTGGGTGGCCAGGGTGGTCTTGCCGACTC
>JBFJZW010000129.1:0-11653 GCA_041621875.1 Pseudomonas sp.
GCTTCCCCGGCCAGGACGGTCAACTGGGCAAAGCCGATAACCAGTGGGTTGACGCACGCAACCCCTTCGGTCTCGACCCCGATGACGCCGCCGGCCAGGACGATATCCTGATCAGCGGCAATGAGGTGCGCCTGCCCCTGGAGCAACCGGTCAAGGTGCTGCTGCGCTCCAAGGATGTACTGCACAATTTCTATATTCCCCAGGTGCGCGCCAAGATGGACATGGTGCCGGGCATGGTCTCCTACTTCTGGTTCACCCCGACCCGCCTCGGCGAATTTGAAGTGCTGTGCGCCGAATACTGCGGTCTCGCCCACTACAATATGCGCGGCAAGCTGATCGTCGAACCACCCGCCGACTTCGAACAGTGGCTGGACAACCAACCGACCTTTGCCCAGAGCCTGCGCACGGCCACCAAACCCAGCCAGGCCAGCCTGCTGGAGCAGGGCCGCCTGTTGGCGCAGAACAATGGCTGCCAGGCCTGCCACAGCCTCGACGGCAGTGCCAGCCTGGGCCCGACCTGGCAAGGTCTGTACGGCAGCTCGCGGCCGCTGGCGGACGGCAGCAGTGTGCAGGCCGACGAGGCCTATCTGCTCGAGTCGATCCTCGAGCCCAAGGCCAATCTGGTGCAAGGCTACCCGCCGGTCATGGTGCCCTACAGGTTCAAGCAGGAGGAACTGGATGCGCTGCTCGCCCTGATCAAGTCGCTCAGCGGCGCGATCCCAGACGAACAGGCCCCGGCCGGCGTAGCGCCCCCACCCGATGACCTGGCGGCGCAGGGTCGGCAACTGGCCGGCTCCCTCGGTTGCCTGACCTGCCACAGCCTCGATGGCAAGCCGGGCGTAGGACCAACCTGGTTGGGGCTGTACGGCAAGACCCAGACCCTTGCCGACGGGACCTCGGTGGAGGTCGATAGCGCCTATCTCAAGGAGTCCATTCGCGATCCCGGCGCGGTGATCGTGAAGAATTTTGCCCCGGTCATGCCGGCATTCGCACTGACGGATGACGAGCTCGACGCCTTGGTCGCGTTCATCAAGGCCGCCACCGGCGAAGGTGACAGCGCACCGGGAGCCGCCCCCTAAACCGCTAAATGCACTCAACCCTCACCCGGAGGATGACGTGATGGCCTACGCGGAACAGGTCGAAACAGAGGTTCTACATGAACCCAAGAGCTTCCTGACGCGCTATATCTGGAGCCAGGACCACAAGGTGATAGCCATTCAGTATTTCCTGACGGCTCTCTTCGTCGGCCTGATCGCCCTGGTGCTGTCCGGCCTGATGCGCATGCAGATCGGCTTTCCCGGCAGCCTGGATTTCATGGATGCCAGCGCCTACTACCAGGCCATGACCATGCACGGTATGATCATGGTCGTGTACCTGCTGACCGCCCTGTTCCTCGGCGGCTTCGGCAATTACCTGATTCCCCTGATGGTCGGGGCCAGGGACATGGTCTTCCCCTACCTGAATATGCTCAGCTACTGGTTCTACCTGCTCTCGGTGGTGCTGCTGCTGGCCAGCTTCTTCGTGCCCGGCGGCCCCACCGGGGCCGGCTGGACCCTCTATCCGCCGCAGGCCATCACCCAGGGCACCCCAGGTACCGGCTGGGGCATCATCCTGATGCTGGTATCCCTGGCGACGTTCATCGTCGCCGCCACCATGGGCGGGCTGAACTACGTCACCACCGTGCTCCAGGCCCGCACGGCGGGCATGACCCTGTTCCGCATGCCGCTGACGGTGTGGGGCATCTTCATGGCCTCGATCCTGGCCCTGCTGGCCTTCCCGGCTCTGTTCGTCAGTGCGCTGATGATGCTGCTCGACAGCCTGCTGGGCACCAGCTTCTTTATGCCCGCGATCATTTCCCTCGGCCAGCAGCTCGACCATGAGGGCGGCAGCCCCATCCTGTTCCAGCACCTGTTCTGGTTCTTCGGCCACCCGGAGGTCTATATCGTCGCCCTGCCCGCCTTCGGCCTGGTCTCCGACCTGATCAGCACCCATGCCCGCAAGAATATCTTCGGCTACCGCATGATGGTCTGGGCGATCGTCGCCATCGGCGTACTCAGTTTCGTGGTCTGGGCCCACCATATGTATGTCAGCGGCATGAATCCCTACTTCGGCTTCTTCTTCGCCATCAGCACCCTGATCATCGCGGTGCCCACCGCGCTGAAGGTCTACAACTGGGTGCTGACCCTGTGGCAGGGCGATATTCACCTGACCGTACCCATGCTGTTCGCCCTGGCCTTTATCCTGACCTTTCTGGTGGGCGGCCTGACCGGCCTGTTTCTCGGCAATGTGATCGTCGATATTCCGCTGTCGGATACCTACTTCGTCGTCGCCCACTTCCATATGGTCATGGGGGTGGCACCGGTGCTGGTGATCTTCGGGGCCCTCTATCATTGGTACCCGAAAGTCACCGGGCGCATGATGAACGACCGCCTGGGCCAGCTGCATTTCTGGATTACCTTTCTCGGTACCTACGCCATCTTCTTCCCCATGCACTACCTGGGTTTTCTCGGCATGCCGCGGCGCTACTACGCCTATGACAACTACGACTTTATCCCGCAGTCGGCGCAGGATCTGAATGCCTTTATCACCGTCGCCGCCCTGACCGTCGGCGTGGCCCAGCTGTTGTTCCTGTTCAACCTGTTCTGGAGCGCCTTCAACGGCAAGCCTTCGGGCGGCAACCCCTGGGGCGCGAGCAGCCTGGAATGGCAAACGCCGCACACCCCGCCGCGCCACGGCAACTGGGGCGCGCAACTGCCGGTGGTGCATCGCTGGGCCTATGACTACAGCGTGCCGGGCATCACCCAGGATTTCGTCCCGCAAACGGTGTCCGACGAAGAACTTGAGCAGATGCGACGCCGCGATGCCAGCCCCCGGCCGGAGCCGCGCCCATGACCCCGTCGCTCTTGCGCAATCAGCCACAGCCGAACCCCGGCGATGCCTGGCAAATTCCGCCGGCACCCGAGGTGGACCGGGCACACGCTGCCAAGGTCGGCCTGCGCCTGTTTCTCGCGGTGGTCAGCTCGCTGTTTCTGCTGTTTCTGGTCGCCTTTATCCTGCGCTCGCAAATTCCCGACTGGCAGCCCCTGACCGAGCCCATGGCCCCCCTGGCGCAAACCGGTTCGCTGTGGCTCAACAGCCTGTTTTTGATCGCCGCCAGTATCGGCTTGCAGTGGGCCCGGGTGGCCGCCCGCCAGGGTCATGGCCAGACCACAGTCGTAGCCTTTATCCTCGGCGGCGCGCTGGCCATCGCCTTTCTCGCCGGACAGTTCTGGGTCTGGCAACAGTTCGCCGCCCAGGGCTATCTGCTCGCCAGCAATCCGGCCAACAGCTTCTTCTACCTGCTGACGGGTCTGCACGCGCTGCACCTGCTCGGTGGCCTGATTGCCTGGGCCAGAACCCTGAGCAAACTGCTGCTGCGTGAGCCTGTGCAGTCGCTCAGTACCAGCGTGGAGCTGTGCGCCATCTACTGGCACTACCTGCTGGCACTGTGGCTGCTGTTGTTCGCCCTGCTGACCAGCACTCCGCAAACCTATGAGGCCATCGCCGCATTCTGCGGCCTGAGGTGAAGCCATGGCAGCGCGCCCAGCACCACCGGCAGAACGTCACGATCCCGCAACCGCGGTCCCCGAAAGCGGCTGGGCCGCCATCGCCAGCGACTGGGCGGCGGATCGCCAGGCGTTCCGCCAGGTCCCCTGGGGCAAGGCGATGATGTGGATCTTCCTGATCAGCGACACCTTTGTCTTCACCTGCTTTCTCACCGCCTACATGGCGGTGCGCATGACCGCCACCGAGCCCTGGCCGAATACCAGCGAAGTATTCGCCCTGACCATCGCCGGCAACCATATTCCGCTGATTCTGATCGCCATCATGACCTTCGTGCTGATCAGCAGCAGCGGCACCATGGCCATGGCGGTCAACTATGGCTACCGCCGCGAGCGCGGCAAGACCGGTGCCCTGATCCTGGCAACCGCCCTCTGCGGGGTGGCCTTCGTCGGCATGCAGGTGTTCGAGTGGAGCAAACTGATCGAGGAAGGCGTACGCCCCTGGGGCAACCCCATGGGCGCAGCGCAATTCGGCGCGAGTTTCTTCATGATTACCGGTTTCCACGGCCTGCACGTGTCGATCGGGGTCATCTACCTGTGCGTGATCGCCTGGAAGGTCCTGCGCGGGGATTACCAACGCTCAGGCAACTATCAGAACGTCGAAATAGCCGGGCTCTACTGGCACTTCGTCGACCTGGTGTGGGTGTTTATCTTTGCCTTCTTCTATTTGTGGTAACCCTGCAGAGGAGCACAGACCATGGCGCAGACACAGAACCAAGGACAGCACCACCCCATCAGTCTGTATCTGAAGATCTGGGGCATGCTGTTCCTGCTCAGCACCCTGTCCTATCTGGTCGACTACTACCAGTTCTCAGGCTACCTGCGCTGGTCGCTGATCATCGTCTTTATGCTGCTCAAGGCAGGTCTGATCGTCGCCGTCTTTATGCATATGGCCTGGGAACGGCTGGCCATGGTCTATGCCATCCTGCTGCCGCCGCTGTGCCTGCTGGTGCTGATCGGCCTGATGGCCAGCGAAGCGGACTATGTCTTTATGAGTCGCGTGCTGTTTCTTGGCCAGGGCCAAGGCCCCGCCGCGCCATAACCGCGCAGGGGGCCCAGATCGGTGAGTTAGATGGTGCGTTTGAATTGATGCCAGCGGTGCAGCCAGGCCACTATCCAGTGCGGCGCTGCCGATCCGGTGCCCGCCACACTGAGCCTGGGGTGACGCTGAATCACCTGTTCCAGAACCGCCTCCTGATCCGCCTCGACATCGACGAAGAACACATGCTTGCCTTCCGCCAGGTTCTGCTTGAAGCGGCGGAAGTGGGTATTGGGCACCTGGATGCCGAAGAATCCGCCCTCCCAGGTGCAGAAACCGAACAGCACGATGGCGAGAAAGACGAAGGGCACCCAACCGGCGGCCGTTTCAGTCCAACCCGTGAAATAGGCAGCAGCAAGCACCAGACCAGCCAATACCACCCCGACCACGGCACCGATCTCGCCGGAATGGACCACGTCCTGCTTCATAAACGAGGGCACGTCGTGCAGGTGATGCTGCTCCACATCGGCATCCTTTTCACTGAGCACATGAATCTGCTCGGTGTCGATACCCTGGGCTTCCAGCTCGGTTTCCAGGCTTTCAAGATCGTCAAGATTGTCGCTGATGTAATAGTGTCTGTTCATCACACACCTCCCATCCCGCTCTGCTGTAGCCCCCCTGCTCTACAGCCCATGGCTGAGTCTTACAGGTGGCGTCTGGCCGATACGAACAATCGCTGCTCCCCTGTCCGGCATCTATGTTCCACAGCATCTATGTTCCACGGTCAAGACCGAGTATAGCACTCGGGAATTCCCCGCCAGCGTGCGGCTATCGGCCGAACCGAGCGCCGACCTTGGCAAGCCGGGCTCGGGCCGACAGCAGCGGCCATCCAGCGCGGCAACAGCTTCCGGCCTAAATGCCCCGAGTCGACGAACGGCCCTGATTCCGGCGTGCAGGCGCGTTTTTTGCGTTATTTAAGGTCATACGTCGCATAGCAGGCTATCGACATGACAGATCGCGATACGCCTGCTACGCCTTAGGCATAACGCCAACGGGGGAACCGCCATGCCAACCACGCGCAGCCACGTCCGCCAGGCCGGGCTGGCGAGCAACCTGCTCGCCATCGCCCTGCTCACCCTGCCCATACCGACTCAGGCCATGACCCAAGACGCCATCGAGCGCGAGCGCCGGGTCGCCTGCAATGCCCAGGCACCACAACCCGACGCTGTAGCCCGGCAGCGCTAAACGCCGGGCCAACACCAACGTCCTTAACCCCGCCTGGATCGCCGGGCACGCCCTGCTCGCCCCATCCAGGTGCATCTACGCGCACAACGCCTCTTTTTGCAGCGCATCCCTGTCGCGTCGTTGTGCGCAGCCCCGTTAAACCGTGGTGTCGGTGTGTTGGCGCAGCTTTTGCTTAGCCATGCATACAGGTAGCCAACGGTGGCTGCTCGACAAACGACAAAGACGTCGCATAGACCACGCCCCAGGGCGACCGGTAGATGCGGCGTTTTTCGTTTTTAGCTCCAGTGTTCGGGGCGGGTGCAGACGCTGTGATCCGGGGTCTGCGCTTGTAACTCTCTCAACCCAGCTGTGGCTTCGGCCTCAGGGTGCCGCATCACAAGTACGGCACCTCCCCGGCGGGTTGCGGCCGCCGTGTCCACGACCATGGCACGACGCGCCCGCCGGGACCCTTTTTCTGCCGATGAGGTTTGCGATGAATACAAGTTTCTGGAAATCCGGCCACACACCGACGCTGTTTGCCGCGTTTCTCTATTTCGACCTGAGCTTTATGGTCTGGTACGTACTCGGCCCCCTGGCCGTACAGATCGCCACCGCCCTGGACCTCACCGCCCAGCAACGTGGCCTGATGGTGGCCACGCCGATCCTCGCCGGTGCCGTGCTGCGCCTGCTGATGGGTTTTCTGGCCGACCGCCTGTCGCCCAAGACCGCCGGCCTGATCGGCCAGGTCATCGTCATCGTGGCGCTGTTCTGCGCCTGGCAGATCGGTATCAAGAGCTACGAACAGGCCCTGCTGCTCGGCCTGTTTCTCGGCTTTGCCGGTGCCGCCTTCGCCGTGGCCCTGCCACTGGCCTCGCAATGGTATCCGCCGCAGCACCAGGGCAAGGCCATGGGCATTGCCGGTGCGGGTAACTCCGGCACCGTGCTGGCGGCGCTGTTCGCTCCGGGCCTGGCCGCCCTGTTCGGCTGGCAGAACGTATTCGGCTGGGCGCTGATTCCGCTGCTGGCCACCCTGCTGATCTTCACCTTTATGGCCAAGAACTCCCCCGAGCGGCCGAAGCCGAAAGCCGCCGCCGACTACCTGAAAGCCCTGGGCGACCGCGACAGCTGGTGGTTCATGTTCTTCTACAGCGTCACCTTCGGCGGCTTTATCGGCCTGGCCAGTGCCCTGCCCGGCTACTTCAACGACCAGTACGGCCTGAGCCCGGTGACTGCCGGCTACTACACCGCCGCCTGCGTCTGCGCCGGCAGCCTGATGCGCCCGCTCGGTGGTGCCCTGGCCGACCGCATCGGCGGCATCCGCTCGCTGCTGATGATGTACACCCTGGCCTCCCTGAGCATTGCCGCCGTGGGTTTCAACCTGTCCAGTTCGGCCGCCGCCCTGGCCCTGTTCGTCACCGCCATGCTCGGCCTGGGTGCCGGCAACGGCGCGGTATTCCAGCTGGTGCCACAACGCTTTCGCAAGGAAATCGGCGTGATGACCGGCCTGATCGGCATGGCGGGCGGCATTGGCGGCTTCCTTCTGGCCGCGGGTCTGGGCACCATCAAGCAGCAGACCGGCGATTACCAGATGGGCCTGTGGCTGTTTGCCAGCCTCGGCGTACTGGCCTGGTTCGGCCTGTACAGCGTCAAGCGCCGCTGGCGCACCACCTGGGGTAGCGCTGCAGTGACCGCCGCCCGCGTGTAATTGCACAGACGTAGGGTGGATGACGCCTTTTTCATCCACCATGGAGCCACGGTGGATCGGTAAAGCGCGATCCACCCTACGCTCAACCTTTGGAGAGTTGAGGCAAGGGCGGGGCTGATCGGCACGACTGCGTTGCACTGGTCAGGAACAACGGGGAAGTCGGCAACGGCAAACTCGCGCAGCCATGCCCACCCCGCCTTTGCCTCAACCCTCCACACCCTTTACAACCCCAGGATAGCCATGGCCCTGCAACTGACTTTCGGCGAAGCCAGCGCCATCGGCCCCAGGGCCGAGAACCAGGACGCCATCCGCGTGGTGACCCCAGCCCCGGCCCTGGCCGCGAGCAAGGGTTACCTGTTCGCCCTGGCCGATGGCGTCAGCCAGTGCGCCGACGGCGGCCTGGCCGCCCGCGCCACCTTGCAGGCCCTGGCCCTGGACTACTACTCCACCCCGGAAACCTGGGCCGTGACCCAGTCCCTCGACCGCCTGCTGGTGGCCCATAACCGCTGGCTGCAAGCCAATGGCGGCGGTCAACCGTTGCTCACCACCCTCACCGCCCTGGTCCTGCGCGGCCGCCGCTTTACCCTGGCGCATGTCGGCGATTGCCGCGCCTACCGCTGGCAGCAGGGCCTGCTCGAACGCATCAGCGAAGACCATGTCTGGGAACAGCCGGGCATGCAGCATGTGCTCAAGCGTGCCATGGGCCTGGATCAGCACCTGGTGGTGGACTATCTGGACGGCGAATTGCGCGAGGGTGAGTGCTTCGTGCTGGTCAGCGACGGGGTCTGGGCCACCTTGGGCGACAATGCCATCCAGCAGATCCTCCATGACGAACGGGATCTCGCGGCCGCCAGCCGCGCCCTGGTCAACGCCGCGCATCTGGCCGGTAGCCAGGATAATGCCAGCGCCCTGCTGCTAAGGGTCGAGGCCCTGCCGGAAAGCGACCTGGCCGATACCCTGGCGCAGCTGGAGCACTGGCCCGTGCCGCCGCGCCTGCGCGAGGGCCATGACTTCGAGGGCTGGCAGGTCGAACGGCTGCTCGCCGAGTCGCGTCAGTCGCTGATTTACCGGGTGCGCGATGCCCAGGCGCGGCGCTGGCTGCTCAAGACCCTGCCGCCCAGCCGCGCCGATGAAGCCCAGGCGGGCCCCGCACTGCTGCTCGAGGAATGGTTTCTGCGCCGGGTCGCGGGGCGCTTCTTCGCCGATGTGCACCCGCTGCCGCAACGTCAGCACCTGTACTATGTGCAGCGCGAATACAGCGGCCAGACCCTGGCCGAACATCTGCGCCTGAATGGCCCGCTGGGCCTGCCGGAGTGGCTGGACATCGCCCCGCGCCTGATCAAGGCCCTGGGCATGTTGCATCGGCGCAATATCCTCCATCGCGATATCAAGCCGGAAAACCTGCTGTGGGGCGATGATGGCGAATTGCGCGTGCTGGATTTCGGCCTGGCCTACTGCCCGGGCCTGTCCCGCGACGAAGCCCATGAGCTGCCCGGCACCCCCAGCTATATCGCCCCCGAAGCTTTTGCCGGCACAGCCCCCACGGCCCAGCAGGATCTCTACAGTGCCGGCGTGACCCTCTATCACCTGCTGACCGGGCACTATCCCTACGGCGAGATCGAAGCCTTCCAGCATCCGCGCTTTGGCCAGCCTACCCCGGCCAGCCGCTATCGCCCGGACCTGCCGGGATGGATCGACGACAGCCTCAATCGCGCCCTGACCGCCGAGCCCAAGGCGCGCTATGAAACCGCCGAGGAGTGGTTGCTGGCCCTGGAACAGGGTGAGCGCAAATCCCTCAGCAGCCGACCGCGGCCGCTGCTCGAACGCGAGCCCCTGCTGGTCTGGCGTAGCGTGGCGCTGTTTTCCCTGGCGCTGAACCTGGCCCTGCTGTTTCTGTTGCTCTGAGTCAAAGCGCACCAATACAGCGCAAGACGCCTTTAAGTAGTGCAGCAACAGCGCCGAACAAAGCCTGCAAGTGGCTGAAAAGCCATGAAAAACGCCACTTGCATAAGTTGGCACAAGCCCTGCATTACGTTTACCAGCAGAATTTATAAAGCACAGCCTTCAACGTTGAGGGCTGTGCTTCCCGAGAGAACGGGACTTGGACAAAGGCGTCCTCGCTAGGTGACTAGCGGGACGCCTTTTTTGTTTTCCGTGTTTTTTATTCAGGAGATGGCCGGCATGAAAAAACTCAAGCTGGTGATGATTGGCAACGGCATGGCCGGTGTCCGCACCCTCGAAGAGCTGATCAAGCTCGCCCCCGACCTCTACGACATTACGGTGTTCGGTGCCGAGCCGCACCCCAACTACAACCGCATCCTGCTCTCGCCGGTACTGGCCGGCGAGCAGACCTTCGAGGAAATCGTGCTCAACGACCTCAACTGGTATGCGGACAACGGCATCAAGCTGCTGCTCGGACGCAAGGTGGTGAAGATCGACCGCAAGGCCCGCTTAGTGGTCGCCGACGACGGCAGCGAGGCCGAGTACGATCGCCTGCTGATCGCCACCGGCTCCAACCCCTTTATCCTGCCGATCCCGGGCAAGGACCTGGCCGGGGTGATCGGCTACCGCGATATCGCCGACACTCAGATGATGATGGAAACCGCCAAAACCCATAAGCACGCGGTGGTTATCGGCGGCGGCCTGCTCGGACTGGAAGCGGCCAACGGCCTCAAGCTGCGCGGCATGGACGTGACCGTGGTGCACCTGGGCGACTGGTTGCTGGAGCGTCAGCTCGACAGCACCGCCGGCCGCCTGCTGCAGCAATCCTTGGAAGACCGCGGGCTAAAGTTCCTCCTGCCCAAGCTCACCGCCGAATTGCTGGACAACGGCGAAGGCCGGGTCTGCGCGGTGAAATTCAAGGACGGCGACGTCATCCCCGCCGACCTGGTGGTGATGGCGGCTGGCATCCGCCCCAACAGCGACCTGGCGGAACAGTCCGGGATCGCCTGTAACCGCGGCATCCTGGTCAACGACACCATGCAGACCTTCGACCCGCGGGTCTACGCCATCGGCGAATGCGCCAGCCACCGCGGCATCGCCTACGGTCTGGTCGCGCCGCTGTTCGAACAGGCCAAGGTCTGCGCCAACCACCTGGCCCAGCTCGGTTTCGCCCGCTACCAGGGCTCGGTGACCTCGACCAAGCTCAAGGTCACCGGCATCGACCTGTTCTCCGCCGGCGAATTCATGGGCGCGGAAGGAACAGAAACTATCACGCTGTCAGATCCCATCGGCGGCGTGTACAAGAAGCTGGTGATCAAGGACGACGTGCTGGTCGGTGCCTGCCTGTATGGCGACACCGCCGACGGCGGCTGGTATTTCCGCCAGATCCGCGAAAACCACAACGTCAGCGAGATTCGCGATCACCTGATGTTCGGCGAAAACGCCATTGGCGATGCTGGCCACCAGGGCCAGAGCAGCACCGCCAATATGCCTGACGACATGGAGGTGTGCGGCTGCAACGGCATCTGCAAGGGCACCATAGTCAAGGCCATCCAGGAAAACGGCCTGTTCAGCGTCGATGAGGTCAAGAAGCACACCAAAGCCGCCAGCTCCTGCGGTTCCTGCGCCGGCCTGGTCGAGCAGATTCTGATCAACACCGTGGGCGGTGCGGCCGACGTCAAGCCCAAGAGCGAAAAAGCCATCTGCGGTTGCAGCGAGCTCAACCACGGGCAGATCCGCAAGGCCATCCGCGACGAGCACCTGACCAGCATTCCGGCGACCATGGCCTTCCTCAACTGGAGTACGCCGAATGGCTGCGCCACCTGCCGTCCGGCGCTGAACTACTACCTGATCTCCACCTGGCCGGGCGAGGCCAAGGACGACCCGCAGTCGCGCTTTATCAACGAACGCGCCCACGCCAATATCCAGAAAGACGGCACCTACTCGGTGATTCCGCGGATGTGGGGCGGCGTGACCAATGCCTCGGAGCTGCGCCGCATCGCCGACGTGGCCGACAAGTACAACGTGCCCATGGTCAAGGTCACCGGCGGCCAACGCATCGACCTGCTGGGGATCAAGAAGGACGATCTGCCGGGCGTGTGGAAGGACCTCGACATGCCGTCCGGCCACGCCTATGGCAAGTCCATCCGTACCGTGAAGACCTGCGTCGGCAGCGAGTTCTGCCGCTTCGGCACGCAGAAC
>JBFJZW010000130.1:0-11537 GCA_041621875.1 Pseudomonas sp.
ATGCCCTGCTTGAGCAGCTCGAGGCGGACCCGGCGGTGCGCGTGTTGCTGCTCACCGGCAGCGGCAAGAGCTTCTGCGCCGGTGCCGATGTCGCCGAGTGGGCCGCCGCCGAGGCCCGCGGTGAGCTGGAAAGTTATGGCTGGACCGAGAACGCCCATGTGCTGATGGCGCGCCTGCAGCGCTTCGCCAAACCGACTATTGCCGTGATCAACGGCAGTGCGGTGGGGGCCGGCATGGACCTGGCGCTGTGCTGCGACCTGCGCATCGCCGCCGCCTCGGCGCGCTTCAAGGCCGGTTACACCGGTATGGCCTATTCGCCGGACGCCGGTGCCAGCTGGCACCTGCCGCGCCTGATCGGCGAGGAGCAGGCCAAGCGCCTGCTGTTCCTCGACCAGCCCTGGGACGCCGCCCGCGCCCTGGCCGCGGGCCTGGTCGGCGAAGTCTGTGCCGACGAGCAGCTGCTGCAGGTGGCTGGCGAACTGGCCGCGCGTCTGGCCAGTGGTCCGACCTTCGCCTTCGCCCAGACCAAGACCCTGATCCGCGAGGGGGCCGCGCGCAGCCTGGCCGCGCAGCTTGAGGCGGAACTGGCCGCCGGCCTGCTCTGCGGTCGCAGCGAGGACGGGGCCGAGGCGCTGCGCGCCGCGGTGGAAAAACGCGCCCCCCATTTTATCGGCCGCTGATCGCGCGCCCTGCCCGAGGACAAGCTCATGAATTTTCAACTGACCCAGGAACAGACCATGCTGGTGGAGGCGGTGCGTACCTTCGTCGAGCGCGAACTGCTGCCCCATGAAGAGGCGGTGGACCGCGCCGACGCGGTGTCCCCGGAGCTGGCCGCGCAGATTCGCGGCAAGGCCATCGCCGCCGGTTTCTACGCCTTCAATATGCCCGAGGAAGTCGGCGGCGGCGGCCTCGACTACCTGTCCCAGGCCCTGGTCGAGCGCGAGCTGTCCAAGGTGTCCTGGGCGTTGCAGGTGTTCGTCGCGCGGCCGTCGAAGATCCTTATGGCCTGCAAGGGCGAGCAGATCGAGCAGTACCTGCTGCCCTGCATCCAGGGCGAAAAGATCGACTGCTTCGCCCTCACCGAGCCGGGTGCCGGTTCCGACGCCAACTCGATCAAGACCCGCGCGGTGCGCGACGGCGACGACTTCGTGCTGAACGGGGCCAAGCACTTTATCAGCCACGCCGGCCATGCCGATTTCGCCATCGTCTTCGCCGTCACCGACAGCTACGAGCGCAACGGCAAGAAGCGCAACGCGGTGACCGCCTTCCTGGTGGACAAGGGCACCCCGGGCATGACCGTGCGCCGCGGGCCCAAGTGCGTGAGCAACAAGGGCTACCACACCTACGAGCTGTTCTTCGACGACTGCCGGGTACCGGCGGCCAAGGTGCTCGGCGAGGTGGACAAGGGCTGGGAAGTGGCCAACGCCTGGCTCACCGCCGGGCGGGTGATGGTCGCCGCCAACTGCGTCGGCCAGGCCCAGCGCGCCATGGCCCTGGCCCTGCAATGGGCCGCCGACCGCCAGCAGTTCGGCCAAGCCATCGGCAGCTACCAGGGCGTGGCGTTCAAGCTGGCCGATATGGCTACGCAGATCGCCGCCGCCGAGCTGCTGACCCTGCACACCGCCTGGAAGATGGACCAGGGCAGCATGACCGATGGCGAGGCCGGCATGGCCAAGCTGCTGGCCAGCGAAGTGCTGGGCAAGGTGGCCGACGAGGCGGTGCAGATCTTCGGCGGCATGGGCCTGATGGACGAGGGACCGGTGGAGCGCATCTGGCGCAACGCGCGGATCGAGCGGATCTGGGAAGGCACCTCGGAAATCCAGCGCCACATCATTTCCCGTGAACTGCTGCGGCCCTTGCTGCGCTAGGAGTCGGCTATGAGCCTGGATCAGAATATCCGCCGCCTGCTGGCACCCAAACACCTGGCCTTTATCGGCGGGCGCAGCATGGCCCGCGCCCTCAAGCGCTGCGCCGAGGGTGGCTTCGAAGGCCAGCTGTGGCTGGTCAACCCGCAGCACGCCGAGCTGGAAGGCGTGCCCTGCGTGGCCCGCGTCGGCGATCTGCCCTGCGCGCCGGACGCGGTGTTTATCGCCACCAACCGCGAGCTGACCCTGCAAACCGTGGCCGAACTGGCGGCCAAGGGGGCGGGCGGGGCGATCTGTTACGCCTCCGGCTTTGCCGAAACCGGCCCCGAGGGTGAGCGCCTGCAGGCCGAGCTGCTGGCCGCGGCCGGCGAGATGGCCCTGCTCGGGCCCAACTGCTACGGCCTGCTCGATTACCTGCACGGTGCCGCCCTGTGGCCGGTGGCCCATGGCGGCCAGCGGGTGGAGCGCGGCGTAGCGGTGCTGACCCAGAGCGGCAACTTCGCCTACAACCTGTCGATGAGCGACCGCTCGCTGCCGGTGGCCTATATGGCCTCGGTGGGCAACCAGGCTCAGCTTGGCGTGGCCGAACTGATGGACGCATTGCTCGACGAGCCGCGGGTCAGCGCCATCGGCCTGCACCTCGAAGGCCTGAAGAATATCCCCGGCTTTGCCCGCGCCGCCCACAAGGCGCTGGAGAAAGGCATCCCGATTATCGCCCTGAAGACCGGCGTGTCGCAGCTAGGGGCCGAACTGGCGCTCAGCCACACCAGTTCCCTGGCCGGCTCCGACGCCCTGTACGACGCGCTGTTCCAGCGTCTCGGGGTGATCCGCGTCAGCGGCCCGGTGAGCTTTATGGAAACCCTCAAGGCCGCCGCCTGCGGCCGCCTGCCGGCGGGCCCCGGGCTGATCGCCCTGGCCTGTTCCGGCGGCGATGCCGGGCTGATCGCCGACTATGCCGAAGCCAATGACCTGGCCCTGCCCAAGCTGAATAAGGCGCAGCGCGCGGAGCTGGCACAGGTGCTGCCGGCCTACGCCAATATCGCCAACCCGCTGGATTTCACCACCGCCATCTGGGGCGATGCCCAGGCGCTGACACGCATGCTCGACAGCTGCCTGAGCCAGCCGGCCGATGCTGCCCTGCTGGTGCTCGATTACCCGGACGAGCAGAGCGGCGAGCGGGCGCAGTGCGACCTGCTGCTTGAGCTTTACTGCGACGCCCTGGCGCGCCACGACAAGTGCGGCTTTATCGCCTCGGCCTTCCCCGAACTGCTGCCGGCCCATGCCCGCGACTACCTGCACGGGCGTGGCGTGCCGGCCCTGCAGGGGGTGGAGGACGGCCTGGCCGCCTGGGGCCGCATCGCCACCTACCAGGGCCAGCGCCAGGCGCTGCTGGCCAGGGGCGAGGCGGCCCTGGTGCCGCTGGCCATGGGCACCGCCAGCACGGCCGGGGTGCTGCTCGATGAGTGGCAGTCCAAGCAGGCCCTGGGCGAGTTCGGCCTGCCGCTACCACGCGGCCTGCTTAGCACCCCGCAGACGGCGCTGGCCGATGCCGAACGGGTCGGCTATCCGCTGGTACTCAAGGCGGTCAGCAGCGCGCTGCCGCACAAGACCGAGGCCGGCGGCGTGGCCCTGAATCTGCGCGACGCCGAGCAACTGCAAAGTGCCCTGGAGCGGATGCGTCGCGACCTGGCCGAGCATGCGCCGACTCTGACCTTCGACTCGGTGCTGCTGGAGGCCATGGCCAGCCCGCCATTGGCCGAGCTGATAGTCGGGGTCAAGCGCGAGCCCGGCTTCGGCCTGGCGCTGGTGATCGGCACTGGCGGCATTCTGGTGGAGCTGCTCAAGGACAGCCGCAGCCTGCTGCTGCCGAGCAATGACGCGGCGATCCGCCAGGCCTTGCTCAGTTTGCGCAGCGCGCCGCTCTTGAGCGGCTTTCGCGGTCGCCCGGCGGCGGATCTGGACGCCTTGGTGGCGGCCATCCGCGCGGTGGCCGACTACGCCTGCGAACACGCCGAGCGCCTGCTGGAGCTGGACGTCAACCCGCTGCTGGTCGGCACCCATGGCTGCGTGGCGGTGGATGCACTGATCCGTCTGGCCGACTAACCCCGTAGGACTGCATTTCGAGGAAATATCCCATGCCCCACACCAACCTTACCGGCGGCCAGGCCCTGGTGCGTCTGCTGGCCAACTACGGCGTCGATACCGTGTTCGGCATCCCCGGGGTGCATACCCTGGAGCTCTATCGCGGCCTGCCTGGCAGCGGCATCCGCCATGTGCTGAGCCGGCACGAGCAGGGGGCCGGCTTTATGGCCGACGGCTATGCTCGGGTCACCGGCAAGCCAGGGGTGTGTTTCGTCATCAGCGGCCCGGGGGTGACCAACGCCGCCACCGCCATCGGCCAGGCCTATGCCGACTCGATCCCAATGCTGGTGATCTCCAGCGTCAACCACAGCGCCAGCCTGGGCAAGGGCTGGGGCTGCCTGCATGAGACCCAGGACCAGCGCGCGCTGACCGCGCCAATCACCGCATTCTCCGCCCTGGCCCTGAGTGCGGAGGACCTGCCGGAGCTGATCGCCCGCGCCTATGCGGTGTTCGACAGCGAACGGCCGCGTCCGGTGCATATCTCGGTGCCGCTGGATGTGCTGGCCGCCCCGGTGGCGCGGGACTGGACGGCCGAGGTGGTGCGTCGCCCCGCGCGCGGCCTGGCGGATGCCGAGTCGCTGCGGCAGGCGGCGGCCAGGCTGGCGCAGGCCAAAAGGCCGATGATCATTGCCGGCGGCGGTGCCCTGGCGGCCGGCAGCGAGCTGGCCGAGCTGAGCCAACGCCTGGCCGCGCCGGTGTTCACCACGGTGGCCGGCAAGGGCCTGCTGCCGGTTGACGCGCCGCTGCATGCCGGGGCCAGCCTGTGCGTCGAGCCCGGCTGGCAGCTGATCGCCGAGGCCGATCTGGTGCTGGCGGTGGGCACCGAAATGGCCGACACCGACTTCTGGCGCGAGCGCCTGCCGCTGTCCGGCGAGCTGATCCGCCTGGATATCGACCCACGCAAGTTCAACGACTTCTATCCCTGCGCCATCGGTTTGCGCGGCGATGCCCGGGACAACCTGCAGGCCCTGCTGGCGCTGCTGCCCTTTGATCCGCGCGACGCGGCCGCGGCGCTGGATGCGGTGGCCAGCCTCAAGGCGGCGATCGACAGCAGCCAGGGGCCGCTGCAGCGAATCCACCAGGCGATTCTCGGCCGTATCGCTGCGGTGTTGCCGGATAACGCCTTTGTCAGCACCGATATGACCCAGCTGGCCTATAGCGGCAACTACCTGTTCCCCAGCCGTGGGCCGCGCAGTTGGCTGCATCCCACCGGCTACGGCACCCTGGGCTACGGCCTGCCTGCCGGCATCGGGGCCAAGCTCGGCGCGCCGCACCGCCCGGGGCTGGTGCTGGTGGGCGATGGCGGTTTTCTCTACACCGCCCAGGAGCTGGCCACCGCCGTGGAGGAGCTGGACAGCCCGCTGGTGGTGCTGTTGTGGAACAACGATGCCCTGGGGCAGATCCGCGACGACATGCTCGATCTGGATATCGAGCCCATCGGTGTATTGCCGCGCAACCCGGACTTTATCGGCCTGGCCCGTGCCTTCGGCAGCGCGGTGCGGCAGCCGCAGAGCCTGGACGAGTTGCAGGTCGACCTCGCGGCCGGTTTCGCCCACCCCGGCGTGACCCTGATCGAACTCAAGCACGCCTGCGCCCAATAACCGGGGCAATGGGTAGGCTGCGCTGTGCGCACCAACCCAGGCGGTGAATCGCTGGTGCGCACGGCGCACCCTACGAAGCCTGGCGGCCCCGCTGCCAGCCAAAGGAGACACCCATGCGTTACTCGCAACTGACCCAACGAATCGCCGGCGACGGTGCCGCCGCCTGGACCATCCACTACCGCGCCCTGGAGCGTCAGGCCCGTGGCGAGGACATTATCCTGCTGTCGGTGGGCGACCCGGATTTCGACACCCCGCAGCCGATCGTCCAGGCCGCCATCGACAGCCTGCTGTCCGGCAATACGCACTACGCCGAGGTGCGCGGCAAGCGCGAGCTGCGTCAGCGCATCGCCGCCCGCCACAGCAGCCGCAGTGGCCAGGCGGTGGACGCCGAGCAGGTGGTGGTGTTGCCCGGGGCCCAGTGCGGGCTGTTCAGCGTGGCCCAGTGCCTGCTCGACCCCGGCGACGAAATCATCGTGCCGGAGCCCATGTACGTGACCTACGAAGCGGTGTTCGGGGCCTGCGGGGCCAAGGTGGTGGCGGTGCCGCTGCGCGCCGAATACGGCTTTCGCCTGCAGGCCGCCGATGTAGCCGCGGCGATCACCCCGCGTACCCGCGCCCTGGCGCTCAATAGCCCGCACAACCCCTCGGGGGCCAGCCTGCCGCTCGCCACCTGGGAGGCCATCGCGGCGCTGTGCATCGGCCATGACCTGTGGCTGATATCCGACGAGGTGTACAGCGAGCTGCTGTTCGAGGGCACGCATATCAGCCCGGCCAGCCTGCCGGGCATGGCCGAGCGCACCGCGACGCTCAACAGCCTGTCCAAGTCCCACGCTATGAGCGGCTGGCGTCTGGGCTGGGTGGTGGCCCCGCGGTCGCTGGCCGATCATCTGGAAAACCTCGCCCTGTGCATGCTCTACGGCCTGCCCGACTTTATCCAGGATGCCGCCTGCGTGGCCCTGGAGGCCAACCTGCCGGAGCTCGAGGCGATGCGCGAGGCCTATCGCCAGCGCCGCGACCTGGTCTGCGCCAGCCTGGAAGACTGCCCCGGCCTGCGCGCCCTGAAGCCGGACGGCGGCATGTTCGTCATGGTCGATATCCGCGCCACCGGGTTGTCCGCCCAGGCCTTCGCCGAGCGCCTGCTGGACCGCCACGGCGTCTCGGTGCTGGCCGGCGAAGCCTTCGGCCCCAGCGCCGCCGGGCATATCCGCGTCGGCCTGGTGCTGGGTAGCGCGCCGCTGGCCGAGGCCTGCCGGCGTATCGCTCGCTGCGCCGCCGAGCTGCTGGAGGAGCGCTGCTATGCATGAATACCGGCAATTGTTTATCGACGGCAGCTGGCAGGCCGCCCATGGCGGTGGCCTGGCCGAAGTGCTTAACCCGGCCAGCGAGATGGTCATAGGCCGCGTGCCCCTGGGTGACGAGCGCGACGTGGACCGCGCCGTACTGGCGGCGCGGCGCGCCTTCGGTCCTTGGTCGCGCACCCCGTCCAGCGTGCGCGCCGGTTATATCCGCGCCCTGGCCGAGCTGCTGCAGGCCCGCGCCGACGAGATGGCCGCGTTGATCACCGCCGAGCTGGGCATGCCGGTGCAATGGTGCCGCGCGGTGCAGGTGGACGGGCCGATCGAAGGCCTGCGCAGCTACGCCGAACTGGCCGCGTCGATGGACGAGGTGCGCGAGGTCGGCAACTCCCTGGTGCTGCGTGAAGCGGTGGGCGTGTGCGCCTTTATCAACCCCTGGAACTACCCGCTGCACCAGCTGCTCGGCAAGCTGGCACCGGCCCTGGCGGCGGGCTGCACCGTGGTGGTGAAACCCAGCCAGGAAACCCCGCTGCACGCCTTCCTGCTGGCCGAGATCATCCAGGCCTGTGGCCTGCCGGCCGGGGTGTTCAACCTGGTCAGCGGTCCCGGCAGCAAGGTCGGCGAGGCGCTGGCGCGGCACCCGGACGTGGACATGGTCTCCTTTACCGGCTCCACCGCTGCCGGGGTGCGGGTGGCCGAAGCGGCGGCACCGACGGTCAAGCGCGTGTGCCTGGAGCTGGGCGGCAAGTCGCCCTTTATCGTCGGCGCGGATGCGGATCTGGCGGCGGCGGTGCGCCATGGCGTGCAGGACGTGATGATCAACTCCGGGCAGACCTGCACCGCGCTGACCCGCATGCTGCTGCCGGCCAGCCGCTATGCCGAGGCCCTGGAGCTGGCGCGCGCCGAGTGCGAGACGCTGCGCCTCGGCGACCCCCTCGACCCGCTGACCTTTATCGGCCCCATGTGTTCGGCCGGCCAGCGCCGCACCGTGCAGGACTATATCCGCCTGGGCCAGGCCGAAGGCGCGCGCCTGCTCTGTGGCGGCGAGCAGCCACCGGCGGGGCTGGAGCGCGGTTACTATGTGCGGCCAACGCTGTTCGCCGATGTCGACAACCGCATGCGCATCGCCCAGGAGGAGATCTTCGGCCCGGTGCTGTGCCTGATCCCCTATGCCGACGAGGATGAGGCCGTTGGCCTGGCCAACGACTCGCCCTTCGGTCTGTCCAGCGCGGTGTGGACCGCCAGCCGCGAGCGCTCCCTGCAACTGGCGCGGCAACTGCGCGCCGGGCAGTGCTTCGTCAATGGCGCGGCCTTCAACTACCGTGCGCCCTTCGGTGGCTACAAGCAGTCCGGCAATGGCCGCGAGTGGGGTGAGGAGGGGCTGGCCGAATTCGTCGAGACCAAGGCCATCCAGATTTGATCTGTAGGGTGCGCCGCGCGCACCGAGTCGATTGCCGGTGCGCAGGGCGCACCCCAGTGAAGGAATCTTTATGAAGGTACTGATAGTCCACGCCCATCCCGAGCCCCAGTCCTTTACCGCGACCTTGCGCGACCTGGCCCGCGAGACCCTGCAGGGTCAGGGCCATGAGGTACAGGTCTCCGATCTCTATGCGATGAACTGGAACCCGGTGGCCTCGGCCGCCGATTTCACCGAGCGGGCCAATCCGGATTACCTGGTCTATGCCCTGGAACAGCGCGAGGGGGTCAAGGGCGGTCAGCTGGCGGCCGATATCCAGGCCGAGCTGGACAAGCTGCTGTGGGCCGACCTGCTGATCCTCAACTTCCCGCTCTACTGGTTCTCGGTGCCGGCCATGCTCAAGGGCTGGATCGACCGGGTGCTGGTTTCCGGCGTCTGCTATGGCGGCAAGCGTTTCTACGACCAGGGCGGCCTGGCCGGCAAGCAGGCCCTGGTCAGCCTGACCCTGGGCGGGCGTGAGCATATGTTCGGCGAGGGGGCGATTCACGGCCCGCTGCAGGACATGCTGCGGCCGCTGTTGCGCGGCACCCTGGCCTATGTCGGCCTGCAGGTGCTGGAGCCCTTCGTCGCCTGGCACGTGCCCTATATCAGCCACGAGGCCCGCGAGGACTTCCTGCGCGCCTACCAGCAGCGTCTCGAGGGGCTGGAGCAGGAGCAGCCCCTAGTGTTTCCGCGCCTGGATCAGTTCGATGAGCGGCTCTATCCGCTCAACCCGGTTTAACCGCTTGAATCCGTAGGGGCCGGGCGCATCTGGGCAGATAGCCGGTTCTCGGTGCGCACGGCGCACCCTACGGAATGGTCGGACCGGGCGGCTACTCCATCCACTGCCGGCCGTGGCGTTCCAGCAGGTTCTGCAGCTGTTCCGGGCCGTTGCTGCCGGCCGGGTAGGGGCGCGGGCTCTGGTGGTGCTGGTGCCAGCCCTTGATGATCGGGTCGATCCAGGCCCAGGCGGCTTCCACTTCGTCGCGGCGCATAAACAGCGTCGAGTCGCCTTCTATCACGTCCAGCAGCAGGCGTTCGTAGGCGTCCCAGCGGCGCTGCTTGTGGAAGGCGTCGGCCAGGTTGAGGTCGAGCTCCACCGGCTGCAGGTGCATGCCCTTGCCCGGGCTCTTGCCCATCAGTTGCAGGCTGATGCGTTCTTCCGGCTGCAGGCGGATCAGCAGGCGATTGGCTTCGCCGCCGCCGAACAGCTGGTGCGGCACCGGCTTGAACTGGATAAGGATTTCCGAGCTCTTGTGCCCCAGGCGCTTGCCGGTGCGCAGGTAGAAGGGCACGCCGGCCCAGCGCCAGTTGTCGATCTCGGCCTGCACGGCGACGAAGGTTTCGGTGTCGCTGTCGTTGTCGACGTTCTTCTCGAAGTAGTAGGCCGGGACCTCCTGGCCGCCGATCTTGCCGGCGGTGTACTGGCCGCGCACGGTCTTGTCGCGCACATCCAGGCCGGAGATGGGCTTGAGCGCTTCGAGGATCTTCACCTTCTCGTTGCGCACCGCCTCGGCGTCGAAGCGCACCGGGGCTTCCATGGCCACCAGGCAGAGCAGCTGCAGCAGGTGGTTCTGGATCATGTCGCGCATGGCCCCGGCGTTGTCGTAGTACGCGCCGCGGTTTTCCACACCGAGGGTTTCGCACACGCTGATCTGCACATGGTCGATATGCCCGGCGCGCCAGATCGGCTCGAACAGGGCATTGGCGAAGCGCAGGGCCATGAGGTTCTGCACGGTTTCCTTGCCCAGGTAGTGGTCGATGCGGAACACCCGTGACTCGTCGAATACCGCGCCGATGGCGGCGTTGATCGCCTGGGCCGATTCCAACGAGTGGCCGATGGGTTTTTCCAGCACGATGCGGGTCTTGGCCCCGGCCAGGTTGGCCACCTGCAGGTGGGTGGCGATGTCCTCGAACAGGTCCGGGGCGGTGGCCAGGTAGTAGATGCGTACCCGCTCGGGGTCGCTGCCCAGGCGCTTGCCCAGGCGGCCGAAATCGGCGCTCTGGCTGGCGTCCATGGCGAAGTAGTCGAGGCGCGCGGCGAAGCTGGCCCAGGTGTCGTTGTCGAAGTCGGCGCGGGCCACCTGGGCCCGGCAATGACGTTCGGCCAGGGCCTGATAGGCCTCGCGGCTATGGGCGCTGCGGGCCAGGGCGAGGATGCGCGTATCGCCGTGCAGACGACGCGCGCGATGCAGGTGGTAGAGCGCCGGCAGCAGTTTATGCAGGGCCAGGTCGCCGGTGCCGCCAAACACCAGCATGTCGCAGGGAATGCTCAAGGTGGGAACTCCGACTCGGTTTATCAGTGCGGGGGCGGCGGCCATGTAGTATAACTACAAGGCCACTACAACCCGTCGTGCGTCGATCATAACCGAGTCATTACTCCCATGAGGCGTGCTTGATGGATTCGCTAGCCAAAATCGAGCCTATTTCTGTGAACCTGTTGCAGCACATTGCCCAGTCGCGTCATCTGTTACGCAAATCCGAACTCAAGGTGGCCGACCACGTTCTGCTCGACCCGGCCTCGGTGATGCACAGCTCCATGGCCGAGCTGGCCCACAGCGTCGGGATCAGCGAGCCGACCATCGTGCGTTTCTGCCGGGCCATCGGCTGCACCGGCTTCCAGGACCTCAAGCTGAAGCTGGCGCAGAGCCTGGCCGCGGGGGCCAGCTTCGGCCAGTTCGCGATCCATGAAGACGATTCGGTGGCCGACTTCAGCCTGAAGATTTTCGACACCACCCTGCACACCCTGATCGAGGTGCGCGAGAAGCTCGACACCCAGGCCCTGCAGCGCGCCATCGCCGCCATCGCCAATGCCCAGCGCGTGGAGTTCTACGGTTTCGGTGCTTCCGGCGCGGTGGCGGCGGACGCCCAGCACAAGTTCTTCCGTCTGCTGCTGACCGCCGCGGCCTATTCCGACCCGCATATGCAGGCGATGAGCGCGGTGACCCTCAAGCCCACCGACGTGGCCATCTGCATTTCTCAGTCCGGGCGCTCCAAGGATCTGCTGATCACCGCCAACCTGGTGCGCGAAACCGGCGCGACCCTGATCACCCTGTGCCCGAGTCAGACGCCACTGGCCGACCTGGCCACGGTCAACCTGGCCATCGACGTGCAGGAAGACACCGAGATCTATACCCCGCTGACCTCGCGCATTGCCCACCTGGTGGTAATCGATGTG
>JBFJZW010000131.1:0-11536 GCA_041621875.1 Pseudomonas sp.
ATGACCGCTGGGGCCATGACGCCGGCGACCAGGCCCTGCGCCAGATCTGCAACAGCCTGGGCAAGCGCTTGCGGGTGACTGACAGCCTCGGCCGCCTGGGCGGCGAAGAGTTCGGCATGCTGCTGCGCAATACCGACCGCCGCGGGGCCGAGCCCCTGGTCGAAGCCCTGCGCCAGCAAATCAATGCCAGCCCCCTGCAATACGCCGGGCAGAGCATCGCCCTGTCCGCCACCTTCGGCCTCGCCGAATGGCCCATCGACGGCCGCAGCGCCGACGAACTCTACCGCTGCGCCGACCTCCGCCTGTACCGCGGCAAGCAACAGGGCCGCGACCGCCTGGTGAGCCGCGACCAGGAACTGGGTGAGGGGTGTCTCGAATAACTCACTGGTTGGGGCGGCCGGAGGTGGAGTGGGGCTATCCCGAAGACTTGATCCGCTGGCTTATCAGCCCCTCTGATTGCCGTGTGCGAAGTATCAAAAACTGGGTTGAGGCCGGGACAGGCGTCCTCGTTAGCGGGGTTACCGAGAATGGCGCGCCACTAAGCAGATTGGCTGCATAGCTTGCTCGATCAGTCCCAAAGAGGGACCAATCTCGCGGGGTTGATTTGGGGGAGCGGTGGGCTTGCGGAGGTGGGGCTGAGGGCAGTTAAAAATAAATGCGCCCTCCATTTCTCATTTTTCAGTTTTCCCATGTGTCCCAGGCCCCACTATCTTTCAAAGTGCAATGTTGAGTGATGCTCTTAGAACTCGAACCGTATTATCTTCCAAGTCGTCCATGTTGACAGTTGCTGATCCTGCGTTAGACAGAATGATTGATCCTTTGAGCGGGTGATGTAAGCGGATCCTGACTTTCTGAACGTCCTGGGATTTTCTCGATGTGCTAGCTTCACTTTTTGCCGGGTTGCGCCAGGCAGAGCCGGGCCATTGGCCAATGCGGGCGTGGTCGACCCCGTGAAGGGCGGCGACGCATTGTTCGGTGGTGAGCGCGTTGATACCCTGCAGCTCGCCGGTGGTGCCGCTTGCGGCCAGTAGGGGTGCGGTTCTGCTACTCTGCGGGCTGGGCAAGATATCAATATGCCAGTGTGAGCCGACTCGACTGCCGGTAATTACATGTCGCCTGTGTTGAGGATGCTCGGTCACGCCGGCCGTAGTGGATAAGTTGCTTGTTGCAGAAACTCGAGAATCAGCCGGCGTTGTGACTGACTCTTGGGCATTGCTATGTGCCTGTTTGGGCCGGCAATAGGGGGAGGGGCTTGCTTGCATCAGTCCGCGTGTGTGGCGGACGAGGCGCTGCGCATTTATTGCGCGCACGCTGCAAGCGGGCAGGAGGCGCAAAGGTGGCACGTTGGGAAGGGCGGTTCAGTGGGGCAAAGGTATAGCCCCATGCTTTGTGCTTGCTCGACAGACCGTATAACTATTTCAAGATGACTCTAGGTGGGTATCCATTGCGCAAGTACAGGCTATTAGGGATTTCTATAATTTTTGCGTCGGGCTGCGCCATGAAGCAGGCTGACGACGCCGCAACAGTAGCGCCATTGGCCGCCGAGCCTTTGCCGGTTGATCAGTTGCAGCCGGCGCAGGTCGAGAGTGATCGTGCGGCCACCAGCACCAGCACCAGCACCAGCACGGCACCAGCGAGCAGCCAGTACCCGTCCAGCCACGAGCCCGCCGATAACGCAATCGTCGCGGGTCAGTGCTGGGTGTATGCGCAAGTCAAACCGCGCCCGGTGACCAGCTCCGTCGAAATCACCCTCAAGGATTCCACCACCAAGTTGACGGTTTCGGCTGCCGAGCTGAAAAAAGGGCTGCAAACCGTTGTCACCCGCGAGGGCACGAAGACCTATCGCATCGAGCCGCCAACCTATCGGGAAGTCACCGAGCGGGTGCTGGTCCGTCCTGAAGTGACCCGGCTCACTGTCGTGCCCCCGGTGTACGAGGAGCGACAAAAGACAGTGGTCGTCGAGGAGGCAAGAACAACCCTGGAGCCTTGCCGTACCGCGGGAACCCGTTACGCCGCAAGCACTGGCGTCATGGCGTTCTGTGCGCGCGAAACGCCCGCCAAGGTGGAAGTCATCAAGACGCAGGAAATGGTTACGCCCGAAACGACCCGTGTGGAGTTTGAGCCGGCAGAGTACACAACGGTAACCCGCTGGGTGATCGATCAGCCGGCGCGTGCGGTTGAAGTCGTGCTGGCTCCCGAGGTCAAGACCTTGCCGCTGCAGGAAGTGGTGACGCCCGAGCAAACTCACCAAGCCGTCGTGCCTGCTGTGACCACGGCAAGAAATGTCACCCGTTTCGAAGGGGAGGCAAAAATCGTATCCCGCCAGGCGGTTTGTGACGCGGAGATTACCCCGCATCTGGTGAAGGAGCTGCAGCGGTATCTAGTGCAGCGTGGTTACCAGGCTGGCCGGGTGGATGGTTTGCTCGGCAAGCAGACGATTGCTGCGCTGACGGAGTATCAGGCCGCCAATGGTCTGGCCGTCGGTGCCCTGACCTTCGAGAGCTTGAAACACTTGGGTATAGAGTGACATTGCCCGCTCTTATGGGGCGGGGCTTTCGGCCCCGCCCCTGCCTGTCCTGAGTACTGCGCTATTCAAGATATATCCCGGAAAACAAGAAACCATGAAAGAAAAACCTTTTAGGTGCACGCGCCCGAAACGCTTTGCGTTTGCGCTGACGGGGCTTTTACTGCCTGGCCAAATCTTGGCGTCGGCCATGCCAACGCTTAGTTTGATTCCGCACAATCAGCATATTTTGAACTTCCCGCATAACATCCATACGGCCGCCGTTGCCGATAAGCAGGTGGCCAGCATCCAGGTGGATGGCAACCGCTTGATCATCAATGCCAGTAATCCGGGCAGCACCTCGATCGAGTTCGTGCTAGACGGGGAAGCCACGACTCGCACCCTCGGGCTTAACGTCAGCGGCACGGGTGTTTCGGCTCGGCCTGTAGCGCTGCCGCGCACTCAGGCCTCAACAGCGCCACTGCAGAAGGTGTTACCGGCGGGTGGCGCAGCGGGTCAAGACGCCCTGGTGCCTGATGCAAAAGAGCGCATCGAGGCCGCGCCAGAGGTCAGTCCAGCCCCGGTTCGCGACGATAGCCCGATGGCGTCCGACACTGCCCGTGCGGGTGTTGCACCGGCGCGTGCATTACCCCCCCGTAGGCAAATGACGCCGGCGTTGGCAGTTGTCCCGCCGCCCTCTGTAGTTCACGCCTCTGAGTACGCGAAGTCGTCGGCTGAGCCGGTGCGCCCTAGCCCCAAGGTGCAAGCCCCATCGCCGCGCGTCACCGCGTACGAGGCGCAGGCCGCAGGTTTCACGGGTACAGGCGTTGCCGCGCCGGGTCAGGGCTTTTCACTGTTGGATGCCGTCAATCTGGGCTTGTCGATCAACCCCAAGGTGCGTGCAGCGGTCGCCGAAGTTGCCCAGGCCAATTCCGAAATCGATATTGCCAAGAGTGGTTACCACCCTTCGCTGGAAATGTCCGCCGGGCCCGAGACCGGCTCGAGCGGCCAGGTTGGCTACAACGTCACCGTATCGCAGATGCTCTATGACTGGGGCAAGGTCGAAAAGAACGTCGATTCTGCTTCCGCCAGCATGCGCAATAAAAGCGAAGAACTCTTGTTGGTGCGCGACGATGTGGCGCTCGACATCGTCGAGACCTATCTCGATGTACAAACCGGCCGCGAACGCTTGGCGGTGATCGCCGAGCACTTTCAGCGTCTGGAGGCGCTCCAGGAAACGATCCGTGAGCGGGGAAACAACGGCTATGCCGACGCGGCGGAGGGCAGTCGTGCGGCGCTGTCGTTGGCCCAGGCCAGCGAGCAGTTGGCGATCGAGCGCGGCCAGTTGCAGGATGCACAGCGGCAGTACCGGATTCTTATCGGCGAGCCCTCTGATCAGCTCGTCGCGCCCACAGAGGCCACGCTTCCCGCCGAGTTGACGGATGACGCGCAGCTCGACGATGTGATCCGTCGCGCACCGATTTACCGCAAGGCCCAGGAAGATGTGCTGGTGGCCGAAGCCCAGGTGGGTGGCGCACGTGCGGCCATGCGTCCGCAGGTGCTTCTGGAGGGCTCCACTATGCGGCGCGATATCGGCGGCGCAATGACCGATGATTCGGTGCTGGCCTTGCGCTTGCGTATGGATATCACCCAGGGGCTGTCCAGGTTCTACCGCGTCGATGCAGAACAACAGCGGCTTGAGGCCGCGCGCTGGACGCTGGACAACATGGAGCGCGACCTGCGTCGTAAGCTGGCCTCGCTCAGCGAAACCGCCGCAGCGCTGCACTGGCGTGAAAAGGCTCTGGATAGCCAGCGTAGCCAGGCCCGCGAGGTGCAGTCGCTCTACAGGGAGCAGTTCATCGTCGGCATGCGTGACATCACGGATCTGTTGACGATCGAAACCGAACTGTTCGAGGCGGAACGTCAGTTGATCAATACCCGTTCCGAGCGCCAGCGTACCCAGTACCGCACTGCCGCGCAGGTCGGTCTGCTGGTGCCCTGGCTGGAAGGACGCCTCGCCGCCACCCGGCAAATATGAATAACGCCGTACTCGCCCAGGGGGCCTGAGCCGCGGCCGCTTGGACGGCTGCCGGAGCCAGAAGGGTTTATGCCTGGCGGGCTTGCTGAGCGGTGAGCCGATTAGCCTGTCTATTCGGTTCACCGGCCCATTCAGCGTGCCGGGTGCCTGCTTATAGCGGCCACACGATCAGCAGCATCGGCACCGCCACCACCATCACGATGATTTCCAGCGGCAGCCCCAGCTTCCAGTAGTCGCCGAAGCGGAAGCCGCCCGGGCCGAGGATCAGGGTGTTGTTCTGATGGCCGATCGGCGTGAGGAAGGCGCATGAGGCACCAATGGCCACCGCCATCAGGAAGGAGTCCGGGCTTACCCCCAGCGTGGCCGCCGTGCCGATTGCAATCGGGCACATCACCGCGGCAGTGGCGGCGTTGTTCATCAGGTCCGAGAGGAACATCGTCACCGCCAGGATCAACACCAGGCCGACGATGGCATGGCCCTGGGCGACGTTCTCGATAAGGAAGCGGGCGATGATATCGGCCGTGCCGGTGGTTTGCATGGCTCCGGCCACCGGGATCAGTGCGGCCAGCAGGACGATCACCGGCCAGTCGATGGTTTCATACACCTTGCGCGGCGGGACCGTGCGCAGCGCCATCGAGGCGAGCACACCCATGGCAAAGGAGATGGCCGCCGGCAGCAGCCCGGCCGCGGCGCTACCAATGGCAAGGAGCATGATCAGACTGGATTGCCAGAGCTTGCGCTTGTTGGGGATGCGCAATTCCCGCTGGGCCAGCGGCACGCAGCCATTGTCTGCGGCGAACTCGGCAATCGACTCGGGTGGTCCCTGCATCAACAGCAGATCGCCGGACTGCAGGGCGATGGAGCGCAGGCGCTTCATCGAGCGCTCGCCCTCGCGCGAAAGCGCCAGCAGATTGACCCCGTATCGCGTCCTCAGCAGGATATCGCTGGCGGAGCGGCCGGCTAGTGACGAGCTGGGCAACACGACGAGCTCCATCAACAGCACATCGCCGGATTTTGCCGGTGCAGCGACCTCGCTATCGGCTTCCTCTGCGTGATCCTTGGCCGATTTCTTGCCGCTTTCCTTGCTGTCGTCCTTGGTCTTTGCAGCGGCATGGCTGGCCTGGTTTTGTTCAGACTCCTCGGGGGGCTCCGCTTCCTCCGGTTTGATCGACTCCTCGAGCTTGAGCTGCAGAATCGACAGCACATCGGTTAATGAGTCGGCCTCTGCCTCGATCATCAGAATGTCACCGGCGTGCACCCGCCGACCCGGATTGGCGGCGATAAGCCGGACCTCGTGTTGCACGATACCGATGATCTGCGCATCGATGTCAGACAGCGCGGCCTCGATTTCGCGCAAGCTCATGCCTTCGACCTTACTGTCTTCCTTGACCCTGACTTCGGTGATGTAGGCACCGGATTCGAAGCCCTCGACCCCCGCGTGTTTGCGCGCCGGAACCAGGCGCCAGCCGACCAGTGCAACGAACAACACACCGGCCACTGCAACGGCCAGACCGATGGGCGTGAAGTCGAACATGCCGAAGCCGCCCATGCCCGCTTCGGCGCGAAAGCCGGACACGATGAGGTTGGGGGGCGTGCCGATCAGCGTGGTCATGCCACCGAGAATGGTGCCGAAGGCCAGCGGCATGAGCACCTGCCCGGGCGTGAGATCGAGCCGTTGCGCCACCTGAATGGCCACCGGCATCAGCAGGGCCATGGCACCGACGTTGTTCATGAAGCCAGACAGAATGGCACCCAGCCCCATCAAGGCGGCCAGTGTCACCAGACGCCCTGCGTTGGCGGGCAAGACGGCACGCGTCAGCGCATCGACCGCGCCCGAACTCTGCAAGCCGTGACTGAGCACCAGCACACAGGCCACCGTGATCACCGCCGGATGACCGAAGCCCGAGAACGCCTCGGCGGGCGCGATCAGTCCCGTCAGGACGCAGGCGAGTAGCGCACCGGTTGCCACCATGTCGTGACGCCAGCGTCCCCATAAGAACATGGCCACCGTGGCCGCGAGTATCGCCAGAATGGCCCATTGATCGTTGGTCATGTACGCCTGCACGGTCGATGTGGTGAATAGTAAGGGGCTGAAGCACTGCCAGCGCGCAACCCTGCGCCCTGCGATAACCCCCAGGGAGCAAGCGGATCGTCTTGTTCAACTGCATCAGGCTCTCACATTTCATTTCCCCAGGACTACAGCCACGCCATCGGTGGGCATGCTGTGCAGCGCCCGGCAGGGCAACTATCACAGCGGCCACAGCACAGGCCGCACGAACGCCAGCAACGCCGCTGGCATGCCTAGCCTAATGGCATCGACGCCGCGATAAGCGCCCGTTGCCCGCGGCGAGGTGCCCGGGGGGCAGTGGCCGACAGCGCATAAGGCCGGGCGCTCAGCGGCCCTGGGGCCCAGCACTGTATGGGCACGCGGTGGGCATGTTTGGCTGCTCGCCGCATCGGTATCTCGGCGGGCCATCGACGCCGCGTGCGACCACTTGGGCGTGGTGTTGCGCGACAGCCCCCCGCTGCGCGCAATTGCGTGCAAGACTGCTGCGCGCGGCTATGCTGAGGTCGTGACGCGTCTGGGCGATATGGCCGGGCACCATGGTGAATGCTTGCGCCCGGGGCCGGGCGGCAGGAGATGGAGTGACATGCCGAGCGACCTGCTGATGCTGTCCGATCCGAAGGCCATCGCGCGGCGCATTGTCGAGAAAACCGGCGGTGACATCCGCCTGGCCTTGCCGCTCGGGCTGGGCAAGGCCAATACCCTGGTCAACGCATTGACCGACCTGGCCATCGCCGACCCTTCGATCCGGCTGCACATCTTTACCGCGCTGACGCTGCAACGTCCGCGCCCCACGAACGATCTCCAGGCGCGCTTTCTCGGCCCGGCCCTGGACCGTCTGTTCGGCACCTATACAGCGCTGGACTACGCGACGCGGCTGGCGGACGGCAGCTTGCCCGACAACATCCAGGTGCAGGAATTCTTTTTCCAGGCAGGTAACTGGCTGGGCAACTCTGCGGCCCAGCAAGGCTATATCCCGGCCAACTACACGCACGCGCTGGATGTCCTGATGGCCCGGCGGCCCAATGTCATCCTGCAGCTGCTGGCGCGCGACGGCGAGCGGTTCAGCCTGTCCGGCAATACCGACATCACGGTCGATCTGCTGCGTGCCCGGGCGCGGGGCGAGCAGGCGTTCATCCTTGGCGGTGAGATCAACCCGCACCTGCCTTTCATGCCCGGTGCCGGCGAATTGAGCCGCGACGAACTCGATTGCGTGCTGGACGATCCCGCCACCCAGTTCGAGTTGTTTTCGGTACCCAAGCGCCCGGTCGCGGCGGCCGACCACGCGATCGGCCTGCATGTGGCCGGGCTGGTGCCGGATGGCGGCACGCTGCAGATCGGCATCGGCTCGATCGGCGATGCGGTGGCCTCGTCGCTGATCCTGCGCCACACAAACCCGGACAGCCTGCGCGCCATCATGGCGGCCGCACCCTTTCCCGGCCACGCCTCGGCGCAGGGCGGTCGCTTCGAGATCGGGCTCTACGGCGTGACCGAGATGCTGGTGCAAGGCTTTCTGGCGTTGCTCAAAGCCGGTGTGATTCGGCGCAAGGTCGACGGCGCATTGGTCCACGCGGGGTTCTTCGTCGACTGTCACGACTTCTACCGCAGCCTGCGCGAGATGCCCGAAAACGAGCGCGGGCTGATTCAGATGATGCCGGTATCCTTTACCAATCAGCTCTACGGCGACGAGCCCGGCAAGCGTGAGGCGCGCCGCAACGCACGCTTCGTGAACGCGGCGATGAAGGCCACCGCCCTGGGCGGGTTGGTCTCGGACGTGACGAACCAAGGCCAGATCGTCAGTGGGGTGGGCGGGCAGTTCAACTTCGTCGACCAGGCGTTCGCCCTGCGCGATGCACGGGCCATCATCACCTTGAACGCGACCCGCGAAAGCCGGGGCAAGGTGGCGTCGAACATCGTCTGGGATCATCCCCACGAGACCATCCCGCGGCATTACCGCGACATCATCGTGACCGAATACGGCATCGCCGATCTGCGCGGTCGCTCGGACGCCGAGTGCATCATGGCCATGCTCTCGATCGCCGATAGCCGCTTCCAGCCCGAGCTGCTGGCGCGGGCGAAGGCGGCAGGCAAGCTGCCCAAGGATGCGCGGGTGCCCAGGCCGCATGCATCGAACACGCCCCAGGCGCTGCAGTCATGGTTGGCACCCGCGATGGCGGACGGGACCTTGGCGCGCTTCCCGTTCGGCACCGACTTCACCGAGGTCGAGCAACGGCTGTTGGGAGCCCTGGCCATCCTGAAGGCGAAATCGGGATCGCGGCGGGCCATGCTCGGCCTGCTCTGGCGCGGTCTTGTGTGCGGCACGCCAGACCCCCAGCGGTGCGCCTGCCTGCAGCGTCTGGCGCTGGATCAGCCGCGCTCCCTTGCCGAGCGGTTGACCCGGCTCGCGGTCAAGGGTGCCCTGGAAGCCGCGGCGACCGATTGCTGATCGACGGCCCTCGCGCGCCCATGCCGAGTCGGCGAGGGTGGTGACGAGCGGGGCGCGGCCTTGCGCCTCAGGTGAGGATCATCCAGCAACCCATGGCGATCATCATCAGGTTCTCGGTCAGCGACACTAAGCCCAACGGCACCTTGCTGTTGCCGCCCACGCAGGCGCATTTCAATTCGCGCTTGTCGATATAGACGGCCTTGAACACCGACACGGCCCCGACTGTCCCGATGAACAGGGCGATGGGCACCGATATCCAGTCCAGCACGGCGGCCAGCATCAGCACGCCCGCCACGCCTTCGCCGAATGGATAGAGATAGCCGTAGCGCACCCATCTGCGGGCCAGCAGGTCGTAGTTGAGAAACATCGTCGAAAAGGTTTCGACGTCCTGCAGTTTTTGCAGCGCCAGCAGGCACATGGAGACGGCGACGAACTTCGGCAGCAGCTCGAGGGTGAATACAGTGCCGAAGGCGAGCCAGCAGATCGCCAGGCTTATGGCCAGTGCCAGCGAGAACAGCGCGATGACGGGGGCATAGCTGGTCTCGTCCGCGTCCTTCAGCTTATGCCCCAAGTGCTTGCGCAGCGCCTCGTAACCGCCGATTCGCTCGCCGCCGATAAAGACTTGCGGCGTGCTCTCGACGCCGTGCTTTTGCTTGAAGGCCTCGGTTTCCTCAGGGGATTTGAGCGGCTCGTCCCTGACTTCGTAGCCTTCGCGTTCCAGCAGGTCCTTGGCTTTCAGCCCGTAGGGGCAAAGGTGATCGGGCATGACCATGCGGTAAAGGGTCGCCGTTCTGGAGTCACTGGTTGCTGTCATCCTGTTGCCCTCCGTCTTTCCCATTCATCGATAAAACGCCCTCCCGCACGGCCGGGTGCCCTGAGGTTCCTCCCGACCGGATACCGCGTGTCAGGTCGTGACGAGCGCCGTGACGCCAAGGACGTATAGCACCAGCACCAGCACGCTTTCGAAGCCGATGTTGGCGATGCCGTGCTTTTCCCGCCGCAGCAGGCCGACGAGCAGCACGCCGACGAGCAGGATGGCGAGCGCGACCCAGAACACTTCCGTCGTCGAGACGGCAGCGTAGATCGAGCCGTCGCGATAGGCGACATCCGCCGCGGCGAGGAACAGCACATCGAAAGCGTTGCCGCCGAGGATGTCGCCGACCGCGAGTGTGAGTGCGCCGCGGCGTACCGCGGCGATGGCAACCACCAGCTCGGGCAGCGAGGTGGTGATCGCCGTCAGGACCCCGCCCGCCAGCGTCTCGCTGATCCCGGCGTGCGCCGAAAGCGAGATGGCGGCGCGGGCGAGCGTCCAGCCTGCGCCGGCCACCAGCACGGCGAGTACGGCGAAACTGAGCCACAGCGCGGTCGTGCTGCCGCGCGGGGCGGCACCCTTGCTCTTGTTCTCGCACTCGGTCTCGCTGGTCATGCGCGGATGCCACATCGGCCGCTCGTGCGCGGCATCGATCAGCCGCAGCCCGAAGAGATAGCCGGCGACGATCAGCAGCGACACCGGGTGCACGCCGAACAGGGCGAGCTCCGGCCGCGCCATCGCCGCCATCGGCAGGGCAAGCAGCACGATCAGCACCGCGGCCTGCTGCAGGTTGGCCTCCGAAGCGGCGGCGTGCTCCAGGTTGGCGCGGCGATAGGCCATGTCCGCGATGGCGAGGAACGCCGTCTGCGCAGCGATGCCGCCCAGCGAGTTCGCGACGGCGAGCGAGGCATACCCGGCGTGCGCCGCGGTGATCGAGGTGACCAGCCCGGAGAGTGAGGTCACCGCGCCGATCAGGACTGCGCCAGTGAGAAGCTCGCCAAGGCCGGTGACGACGGCGAGCCGCTCCGCACGCGCGGTGAGCAGCACGCCGGCAACGGCGATGATCAGCGCCGCCGCGACGAATGCGGCGATGCTCAAACCGAGAGACCAAGGTTCGCTCCCCGTCATCATCCCTCCTGCGACAAGAATAATCGGCCGTGTCGCCGAGCGAGCGGGCCGTGCGCCGCCTCGCCGCCTCGCTGCAAGACCGGCGCGCCAACGCCGCTGCGCCACAGTACCGCCACCTGATAGTGCTCGCCCCGCTCGAGGTTGGCCACCCTGCGTCCATCGACGCGCGTGTGCGGGTGCAGCGTGGCCCTGATGATTTTCAGGGGCCTTAGTCGAAGATGCCCAGGTAGGGCGTGGCGTCCTCCAACTGCTCGATCTGCAGCACGTCCAGGTCTTCCTCACGGCCCTGCATCAGCAGCAGGTCGCCGGCCCGCACCACCTTCGCCGGACGGGGCGTCATCGATCAGTTCGCCGCCAGGGAAGACCGCCAGCAGCTGGAAATTCAGGCCCAGAGCCTAGCTGCTTGCGCCAGTAATGTCAGGCAAGACCTGGATTGCCTCGGCAGTGGGCTGCAACTTGACGAAGTTCGGGCAGGCTCTGTTCGCGTTCATGCTGGGCGATGTGAGGTCACCCATGGCTAGTGGAGACGAAACGGTCCCCAAAAC
>JBFJZW010000132.1:0-11530 GCA_041621875.1 Pseudomonas sp.
GCCAGGTCGACAACTACCACGCCGACGCCGACCTGCTGATCGCCGACTACCACCTCGACGACGGCCACAACGGCGTCGACGCCGTGGCCCTGATCAACGCCAGGCGCAGCACGCCGCTACCGGCGCTGATGATCACCGCCAACTACAGCAACGAACTCAAGCAGCAGATGCGCGAACTCGGCCATACCCTGATGCACAAGCCGGTACGGCCGATGAAGCTGAAAACGGCGATCAGCCACCTGCTCGAACGCAATGCCGATCAGGCATGGAAGTCCGAGGGGTAGGCCGTGACAAAGGTGTCGCCGTCGTCATAGACCACGGTCACCGCACGCAGCTTGGCGTTGTAGCACTCGGCATGGCCGGGCTGGGTCACCTCGGCGACCCGCACCGTCAGCTCGTTGAGCGGTGCGCCGACGCGTGACAGCACGGTCTTGCGCCCCTTCAGATTGGCGCTGTCCTGGACGGTGGCCTTGCTGTCGCCGAGGGCATAGGCGACCGCGCGATCCTGATCGCGGTCGTTGACGAAGGCACTCATCCGGGTGCCCACCGGCCGCCGGTCGCAGCGGCTGATCAGGTAGGCGTCTATGGACGGACCGGCATCGGTGGTGGGCGCGGCATGCCGGCCACGGGCATGGCCGCTACCGCCTGACTTGGTGGTCTTGCCCTCGGATTTGTTCAGCGCCTTGTGCGCGCGGCTGCGGTTGAACTTGCTTGGCATAAGCGTTCTCCCTGTGCGGGTATGGGTTGGCTGGGGAACCCTGAGCCCGGCAGCGCAGCACCCGGCTCGACCACGACTCACTAGCACAGGCTAGCCTGCCGCTGCGCCCCTGGCGGCAGCGGCGGACGGATGGTGGTGGGGGCCTTTAGCCACGACAAATCGAGGCCATTGCAGGTTCACGGCCAAAGCCCCCACTGGGATGAGGGATAGGCTTATGGCTTAACGGCGCAGGTAGGCGGCGAAGTCGATATCGCCGGCGGAGAGGATGGCCTGGACCCGGTTATGCACATTGAGCTTGCGCAGGATGGCGGAGACATGGGCTTTGACCGTGGTTTCGGCGATATCCAGGCTGTAGGCGATCTGTTTGTTGGATTCGCCCTTGGTCATGCGTTCGAGTACCAGCAGCTGCTTGCGGGTCAGGGCCTGCAGCAGCTCCGGGGGGAAGCTGGGGTGGTCGGAGTGGCTGCGCTGCGAGCTGCTCTTCTGCGAACGGATGATATCCGGCGGCAGGTAGACGTTGCCGTCGAGGATCTGCTGGATCGCCTCGGTCATCTGCGCCCGCGGCGAGGACTTGGTGATAAAACCCACCGCGCCATAGGTGATGGCCTGCAGCACGATCTGCTTGTCCTGCTCGGCGGAGACGATCACCACCGGGATGGTCGGGGCCTCGTTGCGCAGGTTGATCAGGCCGTTCAGGCCATGCATGCCGGGCATATTGAGGTCGAGCAGGATCAGGTCGAGGTCGTCGTTTTCCAGGGTCAGGGCCAGGGCGCTGTCCAGGTCTGCGGTTTCCATGATCTCGCTGCCGGGGAAGCCGTCGCTGATGACGTTGTGGATGGCTTCGCGAAACAGCGGATGGTCGTCGGCAATCAGAATTTTGTACATGGCCTTTCACCTCATTGTTTTGATTATGGTGTGGCTATAGCCGCAGGGAAATCTTTGCACGGTCACGGCATGACGAGCGGTTGCGCGGGAATCAGGGGCAGGCCGGCCTGTTGCCAGCCATCGATGCCGTCGCGGTACCAGTAGAGATTGCTGTAACCCAGGTGATGGGCGCGTTTGCTGGCATTCCAGCCGAGCCAGCAGTCGGAGCGGCAGTAGAACACCAGCGGCCAGGCTTTGTCGCCCTGGCTGGCCTGCTCCAGGTAATGGCTGAAGTAGGCCTGCCATTGCGGGCTCAGTTCGCCGTCGCCGGTATTGGCCAGCCACAGGCTGCCGGGCAGGTTGGCGTGTACTTCGTCTTCGATAAATTGGCCGTGCCGCCATGGCCGGCGATACACGTCGATCAGCCGGGTGCGCGGCTGCTCGCGCAGCAGCTGTTGCAGGGCTGCGGTGTCGAGGGTCTGGCCATAGTCGATCTGGGCCGGGGTGGGGCTGCGGTAAAGGCTCAGGCGGTAGCCATCGGCGGAAAACAGCGGAGCCTCGGTCTGGGCCTGGGCCAGCGAGGTCAGGCTGCTGCCCAGCAGGCCGCAGAACAGCAGGAAAGCAGGTCGTGCTAGCAGGGGATACTTCATCGCCTTTGGTCTCGGTTCTTTTTATGTGCGTATTACAGAGCAAAGCTGCTGCTTTTGAAATTCTCCATTGGAGAGGAAAAGCAGTACCAAAGTAGTAAAAGCCACCCCAGCAGAGCATGCGGTCTGTAGGAAATCCCCCGTCGTCCAGACGCCGCGCTGTCGCTGGAGGCAATCGTGTCTATCGGCTTGTAGGCACTTGTAGGAGCGGGCCATGCCCGCGAATGGTTGTTGAATGCCCGCGAATGTGCGGTGGATAGTCGAATGGATCGCGGCCATGGGCCGCTCCTACGGGGTTGCGTCCTGCCCGTGGGAGCGGTTGTGCAGTGCTGTGCATCGTAGGGTGCGCCGTGCGCACCAGCAATGCAGCTACAGGCAGGGGGTCCGAGTTTAACGCCTGGGCAAAGCCGGATGGCGCTGGTTTGGGTGATGGCGGGGGGTGGCCTGGAGACAATCGCGGCTAAAACCCCTCCCACGGGGTATGCGTTGTTTGTAGGAGGGGCTTTAGCTGGCGCGGCGCAGGGCGGCGTGTTGCGGGTTGAAGGTGAGCACCGCGAGCACGGCGAACAGCGCGGTCAGGCCCAGGCAGACCAGCAGGGCGGACAGGCTCAGGCGCTGGTAGAGGGCGAAGCGCACCAGCTCCACGGCGTGGCTGAACGGGTTGAGGGCGCACAGCCAGTACAGCCATTCGCTGGCTTCGCGCATCTTCCACAGCGGGTAGAGTGCCGAGGACAGGAAGAACAGCGGGAAGATCACGAAATTCATAACGCCAGCGAAGTTCTCCAGCTGGCGGATGCCGTTGCTCAGCAGCAGGCCCAGGGCGCTGAGCAGCAGCGCCACCAGCAGCAGCGCCGGCAGGGCCGCGAGCAGGCCCCAGAGCGGCGGCTGCACGCCGTAGAACCAGGCGATGGCGAGAAAGGCGTAGACCTGCAGAAGCGAGATCAGGGCGATCGCCAACAGCTTGCTGGCCAGCAGAAAGGCCCGCGGTAGCGGGCTGGTCAGCAGCACGCGCATGCTGCCCATCTCGCGGTCGTAGACCATCGACAGCGAGCCCTGCATGCCGTTGAACAGCAGGATCATGCAGGCCAAACCAGGGACTATGTAGGTCTCGTAGGTGATGTAGGTGTCATAGGGCGCGATGATGGCGATGCCCAGCGCCGCGCGAAAGCCGGCGGCGAACACCACAAGCCACAGCAGCGGCCGCACCAGGGCGCTAAAGAAGCGCGAGCGTTGCAGCACAAAACGCAACCACTCGCGCTGCACGATGCCCTGCAGGCAATACCAGTAGGCGTTCATGGGCGAGTCTCCATCGGGCGATGCGAACGGGTAGGGTGAGCCGTGCGCACCAGGAATGCAGATACCGGCTGGGGCTCCGGGTATAGGGCGACCGCTGCCATGCCGCGCGCTGTCTGTAGGAGCGGGCGATGCCCGCGAATAGGTATCGAATGGCCGAACGGATCGCGGCCATGGGCCGCTCCTACGGGGTTGCGTCCCGCCCGCGGGAGCGGCTGGGCGGCGCTTCGTATCGTAGGGTGCGCCGTGCGCACCAGGGTTGGCCGCGAGGCGCTCATGCGGGCACCTCGCTGGCGGTAAGGCGGGCGAAGGTGGCGGCCAGGCTGGCATCATCCGCGCCGATCTGGCTGGCCGGGCCCTGGGCCACCAGGCGACCGCGGTTGAGAATCAGCAGCTGGTCGCTGGCCTGCACTTCATCGAGCAGGTGGGTGGTCCACAGCACCGCCAGGCCATCGTCGCGACACAACTGGCGTACATGCTGGTTGAGCGCCAGGCGGCTGGCCGGGTCGAGGCCGACGCTGGCCTCGTCGAGCAGCAGCAGGCGTGGCCGGTGGAGCAGGGCGCGGGCAATTTCCACGCGGCGGCGGTGGCCGCCATTGAGGTCGCGCACCTTGTCGGCACGGCGTTCGCCGAGTTGCTGGCGCGCCAGTTCCTCGTCGATCCGGGCCTGCGCCGCGCGCCGTGGCATGCCGTGCAGGGCGGCGTGGTAGCGCAGGTTCTGCTCCACGCTCAAGTCCAGGTCCAGGGTGCTCTGCTGGAACACCACGCCGAGCTGGCGCAGGGCCTCGCGCGGCTGGCGGCGCAGGCTGCAGCCGAGCACCTGGATCTCGCCCTGCTGCAGGTCATACAGGCGGGTAAGCAGGGCGATCAGGGTCGACTTGCCGGCCCCGTTGGGCCCGAGCAGGGCGGTAAAGCGCCCGCACTCGAGGCTGAAACCGACGTCCTGCAGGGCCTGGCGCGGGCCGTAGGCAAAGCCAACGGCGCTGACTTCTAGAGCATTCATGGGGTGACGACCACGCCCCAGGGGTAACGACCGACCTTGATCGACTTGCTCACCTTGAGCGAGTCGACATCGATCACCGAGACGTCGCCGCTGACCCCGTTGGTGGTCAGCAGGCGCTTCTGGTCCGGGGTAAAGGCCATATGCCAGACGCGCCGGCCGACCAGCAGGTAGTCGAGTACTTCATAGGTCTTGGCGTCGACCACCGCCACATGGTTGGCCGGGCCGAGGGCGATGAAGGCCAGCTTGCCGTCATCGCTGAGCTTGACCCCCACAGGTTGCACCTTGTCCGGGTGCACGCCCTTGATCTGGAAGGTCAGCACCTTGTCGATCTGCCGGCTGGCGACATCGACCACGCTGACCGTGCCGCCGATTTCCGCCGAGGCCCACAGGCGCTTGCCGTCCTTGTCGAACTCGACATGGCGCGGGCGCTGGTCGACCAGGGTGTTGTCCACCAGTTGCTGGGTGCTGGTGTCGATCCAGTGCAGCATATTGGTGGTTTCGCTGGTATTGACCGCCCACTTGCCGTCCGGGCTGACCGCCATGCCTTCCGGCTCGACGCCGACGTCGATCTGCGCCAGCACCTCGTCGCTCTGCACATCGACCACGGTGACCAGGGCATCGTCCTCGTTGGAGATATACAGCCAGCGGTCATTGCGGTGCAGGGCGAACTGCTCGGGGTCGGCCCCGGAGGGCAGTTCCTTGATGATCTGGCGCGTGGCCAGGTCCATCACCTGCACCCGGTCCGAGTCGCTGGCGCAGATGTACAGCAGCTTGTTGTCGCTGGACAGCAGCAGGCCGCGCGGGCGCATGCCGACTTCCAGGGTGGCGCTGACTTCCAGGGTGTCCAGGTCGATCACACTGATGCTGTCGTCCTTCTCGTTGGAGACATAGGCGGTGGCGGCCAGGGCAGTGTGGCAGGTCAGGCCGAGGGCGATGGCACAGGCAAGGTGACTAAGACGCATGGGTTGATCCTCTTGTTGTTGTCGGGTGCGGCAGGCTTATGCGGTGGTGCGCACGGCGCACCCTACGAGAGGCCGCACCATCACGTACGACTGCCAGCCAGATCACAGCTCACTTCCGGTTGATCGAAGCCGAGGCTGTCCAGCTCGCTGGTGGGGTGCAGAAAACCGTCTTGCGGCGAGTTGCTGACCAGGGCGCGGGGGTGCACCAGGGGAATGGGTTGGCGCAGCTGGCCGTTCCAGCTGCGAAAGCTCAGCTTGCGGCCCTTGAAGCCGTCCAGGGGCAGCTGGTCGCTGAGGGCCAGTTGCTGGATCGCCGCCGCGTCGCTCTGGCGCAGTTTGCTCACCGCGCTGGCGATGCTGCGTACGGCGATCCAGGCGGCGAAGTCGCGGTCGTTCATCCAGCGCCCGGCGTGGGCCTCGAAGCGTTTTTGCAGCTGCGCCGCGCCGTAGGTTTCCACGGTCTTGTGCCAGCCGGTGGCGGTCAGGCCCTGGGTGCCGGCCACCGGGCGTGGGTACCAGGTCTGGTAGGGCAGGTATTCGCCGAAGTCGCCGCGCTCGTCGGCCACCAGCACCACGTCGTACTCCTTGGTCTGGGTAAACAGCGGCATCTCGGCCTGGGCGCTGCGGCGCTGGTCGTTGTCGAAGTTCCAGGGCTTCTCGGCGACTATCTGGTGGCCGAAGCGCTTGGCCGCACGCTTGAGCGCCGCGGCGTAGGCCTGGTCGTCCTCGGTGGGGCCGCTGATCAGCAGCCAGCGCGACCATTTGCGCACGCTGAGAAACTGCGCCAGGGCATCGGCGAGCATGGCGCGGCTGGGCAGGGTGTGCAGCACGTTGGGCAGGCATTCGCTCTGGCGCAGGCTGTCGTCGCGGCTGCCGGCGTTGAGCAGCAGGCTGTCGTCCAGGCGCAGGCTGAGCTGGCGCAGGGTCTCGGCGGGGGCGTTGACCACAAACAGGCGCAGGCCCTGGGCATGCAGTGCGCTGGCCGCTTCCAGCAGGCTGGCGCTGTCGCCGTGTTGGGCGCTGCTCAGGCTGTAGCTGTGTTTGAGGAAGCGCCCGGTGCTGTTGCTGTCGGTGATCGCCAGCTCGGCCCCGCGCAGGCCGGCGTCGGCCGGTTCGGGGATGACGTTGGACAGCAGCGGGCCGGTTTCCGGGATATAGGCCAGGTAACCGATGCGTACCTGCAGCTCGGCGGCCGGGGTAGCCGCCAGGCAGGGCAGCGCCAGGCCGAGGCTGGCGACGGCGCAGAGCAAGAAGTGACGGCTGGTCTGGCGCATGGGCAACTCCTGGGGCGGTGTTGCCAGCATAGGAACAGCAGGCCATGGGGGAAATATGCCCAAAGTACCGATGGGCTTGTACCAAGGTCGTAAGTGCCAGGCCCAAGGATCAGCGTTGCGGATCGCGAATATCCAGGCGCAAGCGCTCTATCACGGCGCGTCCGGCGCTGATGCGCAGCTGCGCCTGTTGCTCGATCTGCAGTTCTCGCGCTGCCGCGCCCACCGCGCCAATACGCTCGCGCAGGGTGGCGAAGGCGAGGATGCGACCGTCCGCGGCCAGCAGCTCGGTTGCGCCGCGGGCGTAGCTGTAGTCCTCGGCACGGTCGAAGCTGGCCTGCCAGAGCGCCGCCAGTTCGGCCTTGCTCAGACGTTGCCAGTGCGGGCTGTCGGGCAGGCGTACCTGTATATCGGCATCCGCATCGAGGGCGGCCACAACTGCCTGGGCATCCCGGCGCTGGGCGGCCTGGTCGATGGCCGTCAGGGTTGCGAGCACTGCTTCGCGCTCGTCGGCGGAGGGCTGCGAGCCACCTTCGGCGCGGCCTTCCAGGTTGGCGAGAAAGGCAATGGCCGCGGGCTCGTCGCCCTGGCGTGCGGCAGCGTGGATCCAGTGCAGGCCGGGCAGCCGGTCGCCGCGCTCATACAGGCGTTTGCCCAGCAGCCACTGCGCCGTGCTGTTGTCCCGTTCCGCGGCGCGGCGGTACCAGTGTTCGGCCTGGGCCGCATCCGCCGCGGTCCCAAGGCCCAGCTCATGGGCGCGACCGACCTCGTACATGCCGATGGCATCGCCACTGTCGGCGGCGCGCTGGTACCAGTGCAGGGCCTGGCTATGGCTTTGCGCAACGGCCAGGCCGGCGGCATGCATATTGGCCACGTTGAGCATGCCCTGGCGGTTGCCGGCCTCGGCCAGGGCCAGGTAGCGGTCATAGGCGTCGTCATATTCGCCCATCTTGTAGACCGCATAGGCTTCCAGCACCTGGACCATCTCCCGGGCGATACGACTCTGCTCGTCGGCAGCCGGGGATGCGCTGCAACTGAGGGCAAGCGTCAGGGCCACGGCGTGCTTGCGGCAGCGGGCTAACAATAGAGCGCGAGGCATGGGGCACCTGTCGGCAGAGGGCGGCTGGAGTGCGCCTGAGGCTAACAAGCGGCGGGCGGCGCGGCTGTACTTCCATGGTGGCGGATCGCTGCGTCGATGGTGTTGGTTGCGCGGCGGGTGGCTGGTTTTGATGGCTGTCCAAAGTACCAGCCGAGCGCTACCAAGGTAGTAGGCCGGCGCGCGTGCGGCGGTTTTAGGATGGGCCCTCGACAAAAACAACAAAGGTACGCGCCCATGTCTCCGCTCAAGACGGCCACCCTGGCCCTGATTCTGCTCGGCAGCCTGTTCGGCTTCGACCCCCTCTATGCCGCCGGCGATCTGACCCGCATGAGCACCGCGTTAGCGGACCTGCGCCTGGGCAGCGAGGAGAGCGACTACAGCATGTCGCAGCACGAGTATCAGCTGGAAACCGGCAAGGCCTATAGCCTCAAGATCATCGCCAGCGGGCAGAAGGAATACGCTTTCCAGGCTCCGGAGTTCGCCCACTCGATCTTTCTGCGCAAGGTCGAGGCCGGTGGCGTGGAGATCAAGGCGATCACCCTGACCGAACTGGAGTTCGAGGACGCCGGCGAGGCGGAGATGTTCTTCGTGCCGATCAAACCGGGCAAGTTCCGCTTCTATGCCAAGGGCCTGGAAGGCAAGGGCATGCAAGGCCACTTCGTGGTCAAGTAGGGCATGACTGCGCTGTGGCGGATCAACCTCTGGGTCACGCTGTTCTTTGCCCTGGTGGCATTGCTCGGCACGGCTCTGCTGCTGCGCCAGGGCAGTGCCGATGTACAGCGCGAGATGCGCGCCGCCGAGGCCATGATCGAATACCTGCAGGTGGCCGCCCGGCGTGATCCGGCCAGCCTGCAAGGCGGCCTGGCCGGTAATCTGCGGCACGTGCGGGTGACCCGCGTGCCGGCGGAGGGCGTTGCGCCACCTGCCGTTGAATCTGGCCTGCAGCAGTGGCTGGCCGCTCATCTGCTGCCCGACGCTGGGCCTGCGCTGCAGCTGCAGCTGGATGACGGCCAGCCGCTGCAGATCGCCCTGGACCCCGCCGATGAAATCGAAGAGGTCTGGGATTCGCTGCTGCAACTGCTGTTGCTCAGCCTGCTGGCCTGGCTGGTCAGCCTGCTCAGCATCGCCTGGGCCGTGCGCCGTGGCCTGCGTGTGCTGAACGAGCTGCTCGCGGGTTTGGCGCGGGTGAGCCAGGGGCAGCTCGATGTGCGTCTGGCAACCCACAGCATGCCCGAAGCGCGCAGCCTGGCCGGGCGCTTCAATGTCATGGCCACCACCCTGCAACAGGTGCAGGCCGACAACGCCGAACTGACCCAGGCGCTGCTGGCCCTGCAGGAGCAGGAACGCGCCCGGCTCGGCCAGACCCTGCATGACGACCTGGGGCAATACCTCACCGGGATTCGCGCCCAGGCCAGCCTGCTGCAGATCGTGGCCGAACAGCCGGAAGCCGTGCGCACTACTGCGCACAGCCTGGAAGGCCACTGCGAACACCTGCAGAACGGCTTTCGCGCCTTGATCCGCGACCTCTACCCGGTGGTGCTGGAACGCCTGGAACTGGACGCCGCCCTGCAACTGCTGACCCAGGACTGGCAGAGCGCCCAGGGCATCCGTTGCCGGTTGCTGCTGGGCGAGGCCCTTCCCGAGCTGCCGTTGCCGAGCAAGGCGCACCTCTACCGCCTGGTGCAGGAAGCGCTGACCAATGTGGCTCGGCATGCCCAGGCCAGCGAGGTGCGCATCCGTTTGCAGTATCAGGGCCGGCGCTTGCGCCTGCTGGTGCGCGATAACGGCCGTGGCGCGCAGATGCCGCAGCGCGCCGGTATCGGCCTGCGTTCGATCCGCGAGCGGGTGCGCAGCCTGGGTGGCGTATTGCATTTGCACAGCCGGCCGGGTGCCGGCTGGTTGCTGTGCCTGAGTATTCCTGTGGTGAGGGCGAGCCCATGAAAATTCTTCTGGTGGACGACCACGCCGTAGTGCGTCAAGGCTATGCCAGCCTGCTGCGGGCCATGTTGCCCGAGGTCGAGGTCAGCGAAGCCTGTGATGGCGAACAGGCCCTGGCCCAGGTGCAGGCACAGATTCCCAGCCTGGTGATCATGGACCTCGGCCTGCCCGGCATCAGCGGCCTGGAAACCCTGCGCCGGCTGCGTCAGCGCCTGCCGCAGATCCGCGTGCTGTTCTTCAGCATGCACGACGAACTGCCGCTGGTGCGCCAGGCCCTGGAGGCCGGAGCCCTGGGCTACCTGACCAAGACCTCATCGCCGCAGGTGCTGATCGAGGCCGTCAAACGCACCCTGGCCGGGCACGTGTACATAGAGCAGGACCTCGCCACCCACCTGGCCTGCAATCGCGGCCAGGACGGCAGCCACGACCCGCGCCTGCAGGGCATGACCCAGCGCGAGCTGGAAATCTTCGTAATGCTGGCCAAGGGCATCCCCAACCGACGGATCGCCGAGCAACTGTGCATCAGCAGCAAGACCGTCTCCAACAACCTGACCCTGCTCAAGAGCAAGCTGCAGGTCGACTCCCATGCCGAACTGGTGCATCTGGCCATCGACACCGGGGTGATCCGGGTGGGGTTGGAAAGCGCCTGAAACGGCGAGGCCGCCAGGTTGCAATGACCTGCGCACGGCCTGAAGGCGATGCCAGTTCCTATTCCGTCATAACCAGTGCGGCAAAAGCACAATTCCCTATAACACCAGCCGCTGCCTGGGGGGCTCGCCGCACGCCGTTGATTCGGTGTAGATTGATGGCACTGGGCCATGGCGGGCATGCGGTGTTAGACCGAATTCTCGTGTAATGGATTAATGTGGAATTCCATCTAATCACTATTAGCTTAAAGAATAGAGGGACTTATGGATCAAGACAAAAGGCAAGAAATTGATGCTCTGTTTTCCGCAAAGAATGCGCAGGAAGACAAAGTGAAAGCAATTCGTGAGGAGCGCGAGTCAAAGGAGGCCGAGTTTCTGAATGCGTTCTTGGAACTCCGAGAAAATGTGATTAAACCTGCCATGGAGAAGATCGTTAAGTACTTGGACGGAAAAGGATTTAAATCAGCGATCCAAGAGACGGAAGAAGATAGATCAGGACAACAGCAAACAGCAGCTTCAATCACCGTAAGCTTTGGGTCCAAGTCTAGCTTATACGGTTCGCAGCAGCATCCTCACTTTACTGCTAGAGCAGATCGTGCTGCCCAGAAAGTGCAGTTTCATGAGTGCACTATCGGGCCAAATCATGGAGGACACGCTGGGGGCGCAGGAGCGAGTAAGCTTGAGGAAGTTACTGAAGCTCTTATTCAAGATAAGATTATGAAGGTGCTAAGGGAGATCATTAAATAGCTAACGAATACAGCCGCGCGTGCTGTTAGCGTTATGTCCCGAAGGGAGTCATCAAAATGGGCAGCACTAAAGATTACTGGTTTGATCGAATAGAAGCTCAAAAGAATTCCCGCTTGGCCAACCACCTCGGGATTTCCGAAGATGAACTAGAGCGGATCGCTTATGACATTGAAGCTGATTGCAGCAGCGATGGATTGCTTTATGGTTACACTGTTCGGTTCGATGATGATAACGATCCATCGATCATGGCGAAAATCGATGGTCTTACTTCAGGCTCATATGTGAGTTTATCCCAGTGGGATTTGGAAGACCCGGAGGAAGATGAGCTTGAGTGGGAAGTA
>JBFJZW010000133.1:0-11513 GCA_041621875.1 Pseudomonas sp.
ACGCACGATGCCCATCGACCAGCTTTCCAGGGTCATCACCTGGAACAGGGTGTAGAGGCTGGCACCCAGGCTGCCGAACCAGTCGGGAAAGGCTTCGCCGAACAGCTGGGTGGCCATCACCGCGGCCACGTAGAACACCAGGCCCAGCAGCATGGCGATGCTGCCCATCCCCGGCAGGGAGGACAGCAGCGCCTGGACCACCCGGCGCATGTTCGGGTTGATCGATATCAGCCGCAGCACGCGCAACACCCGCAGCGCACGCAGCACGGCGAAGGGACCGCTGGCCGGTACCAGGGCGATACCCACCACCAGGCAGTCGAATACCGCCCAGGGATCGCGCAACAGGCCGAGGCCGCGGGCGACGAAGCGCAGGCTCAATTCGAGGATAAACAGCACCAGGATCAGCTGATCCAGGCCCAGCAGCAGCTCGCCCCATTGCGCCATCAGGCCGGGTGAGGTCTGCATGCCGAGGATCGCGGCGTTGAGGATGATCAGCGTGGTAACCAGGCGGGTGATGGTCTGGCTTTCCATCAGCGCAGTCAGGCGCAAGCGCCAAGTCGTGGAACTCGGGGTCAAACTGTATTCGGGCATGGTTTATTGGTCGTTAAGGGCGAAGGCGGTGAGGGTAAAGGTCGGGATACCGATGTCTTGGAGCTTCTGCGAGCCGCCCAGTTCCGGCAGGTCGATGATTGCCGCGGCCTCGTAGATGCTCGCGCCCATGCGCCGGACCAGCTGTGCGGCGGCCAGCAGGGTGCCGCCGGTGGCGATCAGGTCATCGAACATGACGATCTTGTCGCCCTCGCAGAGGCTGTCGGCATGGACTTCGAGCAGGGCTTCGCCGTATTCGGTCTGATAGCGTTCGCTGAGCACCTCGGCGGGCAGCTTGCCCTGCTTGCGGAACAGGATCAGCGGCTTGTTCAGCTCGTAGGCGATGATCGAACCGACCAGAAAGCCACGCGCGTCCATGGCCCCGATATGGCTGAATTCGGCCTCGACATAACGCTGGATAAAGCTGTCGGCCACCATGCGCAGGGCGCGCGGCGACTGGAACAGCGGGGTGATGTCGCGGAAGATCACGCCGGGTTTGGGGAAGTCCTTAACCGGGCGGATCAGGGTCTTGATGCTGAACTCGTCGAAAATCATCGCGGGTATCCTGGCCGTTGCAGGTAAATCAGCCCTCGAGATTACCGCCGGCCAGGGCGCACAGCTCGATGGGGTCGAGAATATGCACTTCCTTGCCTTCGGCTTCGAGCAGCTTGTTCTGTTGGAAGCGAGTAAATACGCGAGACACGGTCTCTACCGCAAGGCCCAAATAGTTACCAATTTCGTTACGCGACATGGCCAGGCGGAACTGGTTGGCGGAAAAACCGCGGGCACGGAAACGCGCCGACAGGTTGACCAGGAAGGTGGCGATGCGTTCGTCGGCGGTTTTCTTCGAAAGCAGGAGCATCATCTGCTGATCGTCGCGGATCTCGCGGCTCATGATGCGCATCAGCTGGCGGCGCAGTTGTGGCAGCTTCACCGCCAGTTCGTCCAGGCGCTCGAAGGGGATCTCGCATACCGAGGTGGTTTCCAGGGCCATGGCCGATACCGGGTAGATTTCGCTGTCCATGCCGGACAGGCCGACCAGTTCGCTGGGCAGGTGGAAGCCGGTGATCTGTTCGTCGCCGCTATCGCTCAGACTGAAGGTCTTCAGCGCGCCGGAACGCACCGCAAACACCGAGTTGAAGGCGTCACCCTGGCGAAACAGGAACTCGCCCTTCTTCAGGGGGCGGCCGCGCTTGACGATATTGTCCAGGGCGTCCATGTCTTCCATGTTCAGCGAAAGCGGCAGACACAGGCTGGCCAGGCTGCAGTCATTGCAATGAACGTGGTGGGGGCTGTGCAACTTGATGCTTTCGGACATCGGCAGCGCTTCCTAGGTTAAACACACAATGCCAATAAGGTTACAGCAGGGCGCGGCATGCAGCCACTCAGACTGAAGTCTGACCAGGCGCTCAAGTTTGCCGGCCCATGGCCGACATTCCAGAGGATGTTCCCGGGTCAGCAAGGAGCGTCCGCATGCGAGTGGAATCGACTGTGCCGAGTAACCGTCTGAGCATAGCACTGCAGCGCCGGAACGCTGCGGCCGAGGGTGACCATGAGGATGGCCAGGCGCTGCGCGATGGTTTGCGGGTGAGCCTGTCCGCGCTGGGCAAGGCGCGTTCCGCTGCGGCGCAGAAAAATCGTGATATCGATGAAAGCAGCCTGCCGGACGGGGTCAAGCAGACCCTCAAGATGATCCGTGCGCTCAAGGCGCAGATCGCGGCGAAGAAGGCCGAGTTGACGGCGCTGATGGCCGAGCAGGGCCTCGATGCGGATATCCGGCGTCTGCGCATCGAAGCCCTGCAGGGCGAGCTGACTTCGCTGCAGGGCGCGCTGAGCAGCGCCAGCGCGATGCTGCTCAAGACTGTGCGTGAGCAGGGGTTGAGCGCCCAGCAGATGCAGGAAGTGGCCACGTTGAGCATCGGCTAGGCGACCAAACCCTGCGTGTTATGCCAAGAGACCGCAGCCTGGCCTGGTGCGCACGGCGCACCCTACGGGGCTGGAACACTTGGCAGACCCTAGATCACTCGGGAAAAGCGCTGACGATTGTGTTCGGTGAGGTAGTGATCGAACAGCATGCACAGCGAGCGCACCAGCAGTCGGCCGGCCGGACGCACCGCTATTCCCTGCTGATCCAGCTGGATCAGGCCGTCCTGGGCCATCTGCTGCAGTTGCGGCCAAATTTCGCCGAAATAGCTGCGAAAATCTATTGAGTAAGCCTGTTCGATCTCGGCGAAGCTCAGGTGGAAATGGCAGATCAGCTGCTGGATCACCGCGCGGCGCAGGCGGTCGTCGACGTTGCAGTGCAGGCCGCGCACCGTGGCCAGTTCGCTCTGGGCCAGGCTGTCCTGATATTGGCTCAGGTCGGTGTTGTTCTGGCAGTAGAGGTCGCCGATCTGGCTGATCGACGACACTCCGAGACCGATCAGGTCGCAGTGACCATGGGTGGTGTAACCCTGGAAATTACGTTGCAGGCTGCCGTCTTCCTGGGCGCTGGCCAGTTCGTCGTCGGGCAGGGCGAAGTGATCCATGCCGACATAGCGGTAACCGGCGGCGCTCAGCTGCTCGATGCTGGCCTGCAGCATGGCCAGCTTGTCACCGGCGCTGGGCAGGTCGGCGCTGTCGATCCGCCGTTGCGGCATAAAGCGCTCGGGCAGGTGGGCGTAGTTGAACAGCGACAGACGATCGGGCTGCAGGGTGATCACTTCGTCGACGGTACGGGCAAAGCGTTCCGGGGTCTGTAGCGGCAGGCCGTAGATCAGATCGATATTTACCGAGCGGAATTGCAGCGTGCGCGCCGCCTCGACGATGGCACGGGTCTCTTCCAGGGTCTGCAGGCGGTTGACCGCACGCTGTACGGCCGGGTCGAGGTCCTGCACGCCGAGGCTGACGCGGTTGAAGCCCAGCTCGCGGAGCAGGCCCATGGTCGACCAGTCGGCCTCGCGTGGGTCGATCTCGATGCTGTAGTCGCCGGAGTCGTCATCCAGCAGGTGGAAATGCTGGCGCAGCTGCGCCATCAGCTGGCGCAGCTCGTCGTGGCTGAGAAAGGTCGGGGTGCCGCCACCGAAGTGCAGTTGTTCGACCACCTGATTGCGGTCCAGGTGACGGCCGATGATCTCGATTTCCCGTTGCAGTTTTTCCAGATAGGGCAGGGCGCGACCGCGATCCTTGGTGATCACCTTGTTGCAGGCGCAGTAGTAGCAGATGTGCGCGCAGAACGGGATATGCACATACAGCGACAGCGGGCGCTGGGCTTTGCGGCTGTCGCGCAGGGCGTGCAGCATGTCGAACTGGCCGATGCCTTCATGGAACTGCACGGCGGTGGGGTAGGAGGTATAGCGGGGACCGGCCTGGTCGTAGCGACGGATCAGGTTGATGTCCCATTGGATGGCGTCGAGCATGCGGGCATTCCCGGTTTGGCTAGCAGTACCAGGAAGTCTAAGAGTGCCGCGCCTAGGGTGTTTTGACCTGGATCATGGAGCCGTGGGCTGAGGCTGCGCTGTTGCGGCGTCTAGCTACCTCAATGCCCCATCAGCCAGTGCTGGTGCGGGCCGGGCAGGGTCCACAGGCCGAACAGGATGACCAGCACGCCGCCGGCCATACGTACGCCTCGTTGGCGCAGCAGGGCGGTCAGGCGCTCGGCGGCCATGCCGGTGGCCAGCAGTACCGGCATTGTGCCGAGGCCGAAGGCCAGCATAAGGGCGGCGCTGTCGAGTGCATTGCCCTGGCTGGCGGCCCAAAGCAGGGTGCTGTAGACCAGGCCGCAGGGCAGCCAGCCCCACAGGCTACCCAGGGCCAGGGCACGGGGCAGGCTGGTGACCGGCATAAAGCGTCGGGTCAGTGGCTGGATATGCCGCCACAGGCCGCGGCCCAGGCCTTCGATGCGGGTCAGGCCGCTCCACCAGCCGGCCAGGTACAGGCCCATGGCGATCAGCAGCAGTGCGGCAACCACCCGCAGGCCCATCACCAGCGGGCTGGCCGCCACTGCCCAGCCGGCCAGGCCGAGCAGCAGGCCGGCCAGGCTATAGCTGAGGATGCGCCCCAGGTTATAGCTCAGCAGCAGCTGAAAACGGCGCGAACGTTGCTCGGGCGGGATAGCCAGGGTCAGCGCACCCATCAGCCCACCGCACATGCCCAGACAATGTCCGCCGCCGAGCAGGCCGAGGATCAGCGCGGAAACCAGCAGCGGCAGCAGATCAGGCACCGGGCTTGTCCTCGGGGCGCGGCGGGGGGTTGTCCTGCTGGGCCTGGTTGACCGCCGCCTGGTGCTTGGGGTCTTCGTCGTCGAACAGGATGCTGTGGGCCGGGCCGTCGAGGTCATCGTACTGGCCGCTGTCCACCGCCCAGAAGAACAGCCAGATGGCAAAGCCCACCAGGGCAATGGCGACCGGGATCAGGATATAGAGCGCGGGCATGGAATCTCCGGTTTCGGGCAATACGTAGGGTGGATGTCGCTTTTTACATCCATCATGGCGGCGCGCTGGTGGAGCGGTGACGCCCGATCCAGCCTACGGGCGCGTGAGCCGCAAGGCATTCAACACCACCAGCAATGAGCTGAGCGACATGCCCAGCGCGGCCCAGATCGGGGTGATCCAACCGATGGCGGCGAAGGGCAGCACCAGGCCATTGTACAGGCTGGCCCAGGTCAGGTTCTCGATGATGATGCGGCGGGTGCGTTGCGCCATGTGTAGCGCCTGCACCAGGCTGCTCAGGCGGTTGGACAGCAGCACCGCATCGGCGCTGGTCTTGGCCAGGTCGGTGGCGCTGCCCATGGCCACGCTGATATCGGCGGCGGCCAGCACCGGCACATCGTTGACCCCGTCGCCCAGCATCAGCACCCGCCGGCCCTCTGCATGCAGTTGCCTGAGCACCGCCAGCTTGGCATCCGGGGTCAGGCCGCCGCGGGCGTCCTCGATGCCCAGCTGGCGCGCCACTTCGCCGACCATCGGCGAGCTGTCGCCGGACAGCAGCATGATTCGCCAATGTCGAGCCTTGGCCGCCGCGATCAGTTGCGGCGCATCTTCGCGCAGGCGGTCATCCAGCACGAACCAGGCCAGCGGGCCCTGCTCGTCGCCCAGCAGCAGCCATTGGCCGTGTTCGCCGGTAATTACAGGCACCGTCTGGGAGCTGAGTGCGCAGACAAAACCCGCCTCACCAATACGCAGCAGACGCTCGCCAACTCGCCCTTGCAAGCCCAGACCCGGGTGGTTGTCGACCGCTTCAGCGGCTTCAGGGGCCTGGCCAAAGGCGCGGGCAATCGGGTGTTCGGAGCGGTTTTCCAGGGCCGCGGCCAGGGCCAGGCAGCTGTCGGTATCCAGCTCGCGCAAGGGATGAATGGCGCTCAGGGTCAGGCGGCCCTCGGTGAGTGTGCCGGTCTTGTCCAGCACCAGGGTATCGATCTGCTTGAGGCCTTCCAGCACATGGCCACGGGTCAGCAGCAGGCCCAGCTTGTGCAGGGAACCGGTGGCGGCGGTCAGCGCAGTGGGGGTGGCCAGGGCCAGGGCGCAGGGGCAGGTGGCGACCAGCAGGGCCAGCACCACCCAGAAGGCGCGCGAGGGGTCGAGCTGCCACCAGACCAGGCCAACCACGGCCGCGACCACCAGGACGATCAGCAGGAACCACTGCGCCACCCGGTCGGCCAGCACCGCCAGGCGCGGTTTGTCGCTCTGGGCGCGTTCCAGCAGGCGGACGATGGCCGACAGCCGGGTGGCGTCGCCCAGGGCCTGCACCTGCACGGTCAGCGGGCCTTCGACATTGAGGGTGCCGGCGGTGACGCTGTCGCCGACGGCGCGGGCCTGGGGCAGGTATTCGCCGGTCAGCAGCGACTCGTCGACACTGGATGTGCCTTGCAGGATGCGCCCGTCCGCCGGCAGCAGGGCACCGGGTGGGACCAGCACGCTGTCGCCCGTGCGCAGCTCGCTCAGCAGAATGCGTTGGCTGTGGCCGTCGGCCTCCAGGCGCAGGCAGGAGGCCGGCAGCAGCTTGACCAGCTGCGCGGTGGCGGCCGCCGTGCGTTCGCGGGCGCGGCGTTCCAGGTAGCGGCCGGCCAGGAGGAACAGGGCAAACATGCCCACGGCATCGAAATACAGCTCGCCCTGGCCGGTCACTGTCGACCAGATGCCCGCCACATAGGCCCCACCGATGGCCAGGGACACCGATACGTCCATGGTCAGATGGCGGGTGCGCAGATCGCGCAATGCGCCGCGGAAGAACTGGCCGCAGCAGTAGAAGACGATGGGGGTGGTGAGAAACAGGCTGACCCAGCGCAGGATCTGGTCCAGCTCGGGGCTGAGGTCGATATTGAATTCCGGCCAGGTGGCCATGCTCGCCATCATCACCTGCATCCACAGCATGCCGGCCACGCCCAGTTCGCGCATGGCGCGGCGGTTCTCGCGCTGCAACTGTTCGGCGGCGGCGTCGGCCTGCCAGGGATGGGCGGCGTAGCCGATCTTGCGCAGGGTCTTGAGCAGTTGGCTCAAGGGCAGCTGGCTGTCGGCCCAGCGCACCTGCAGGCGATGGTTGGACAGGTTGAGGTGCGCCTCGCTGACGCCGGGCAGGTCGCGCAGGTGTTTCTCGATCAGCCAGCCACAGGCCGCGCAGCTGATGCCTTCGATCAGCAGGCAGGTTTCGCTGAGCTCGCCGTCATGCTCGACAAAGGGCTGTTGCACGTCGCGGCGATCATACAGGGCCAACTCGTCGGGCAGGGCCTGGGGCAGGCTCTGCGGATTGGCGGCGCTTTCGCTGCGGTGCTTGTAGTAGTGCTCCAGGCCGCCGCTGACGATGGCCTCGGCCACCGCCTGGCAGCCGGGGCAGCACAGTTCGCGGCGGCTGCCGAGAATCTCGGCCTGGAAGCGACTGCCGGCGGGCACCGGCAGGCCACAGTGGTAGCAGGGAGTTGGGCTGGCCATCGCTGCGCTTACTGCTCATCCCCGAGGCGGATGCTGTTGCCGCTGGCGACGTTTTCCTCTTCGAACAGGCGCCAGTCCTTGCCGCCTTCCTGGCCGATCAGCTCGACGAAGCGACGGCCTTCGACGGCGTCGATCATCTGTCCACTGTAACTGCCATCGGCCTGTGGTTGCAGGATCACCCGGCGGTCGCGCTCGGGTTGGGTCGGCGAGATCAGGTTGAGTACCAGTTGTTGTGGACGGCTATTGCCCTGCAGCTGCAGGCTGGCCACCCCGGTTTCATCGTCGAGCACCAGGGTGGCGCTGAGCTTCAGGCGAACCGCATGGTTTTCCCGCTCCAGGGACTGGTTGATGCCCTTGCCGACATCGTAATAGTCGTCGGAAATCAGCCCCGGTGGATTCTTTGTGGCGATGGTCAGCAGGGTCAGCCCCTGGATCACCGAGTAGGCCAGCAGGCCAATCAGGAACCAGGGCCAGAATTGCTTGTACCAGGGCTTGATGATGTCGGGGGTTTGTTCGGTCATGGTCTTCTCTAATCAGCGCACGCTGGGGCCGATAAAGCGGCTGGCGGCGTCGGTCTTGATGCTGGGGTCATCCGCCGAGTGCAGGCGGAAGGTGATTTCATTGGTGCTCGAGGGCAGCTTTTCCGGGTCGATGGACAGCTCGATCGGCAGCGACAGTACCTCGCCGGCCAGGGCGGTGATCTCGCTTTTGCCTTCGTAGACCAGGCCGTCGAGGCCGTCGGCTGCGATCAGGTAGGTGACCTCGTGCTGGGCCTTGTTCATGATCTTCAGGGTGTAGACGTTCTCGATCCGGCCTTCTTCATTCTCCCGGTAGAGTACGCGGTCCTTGAGTACATCCAGTTCTACCAGCGAACGGCTGGCGATGGCCCAGGCGAACACACAGAACATCGCCAGCAGGGCCACGGCGTAGCCGATCAGGCGTGGCCGTACCAGGTGGGTCTTCTGCCCGGACAGGTTGTGCTCGGTGGTGTAGCTGATCAGCCCCTTGGGGTAGTTCATCTTGTCCATGATGCTGTCGCAGGCGTCGATGCAGGCGGCGCAGCCGATGCACTCGATCTGCAGGCCGTCGCGAATGTCGATGCCGGTGGGGCACACATGAACGCACATCTTGCAGTCGATGCAGTCGCCCAGGCCCTGGGCCTTGTAGTCGGCGTCGCGCTTGCGCGGGCCACGGTGTTCGCCGCGGCGCGGGTCGTAGGAGACGATCAGGGTGTCCTGGTCGAACATTACGCTCTGAAAACGCGCATAGGGGCACATGTAAATGCACACCTGCTCGCGCAGATAGCCGGCGTTGCCATAGGTGGCGAGGGTAAAGAAACCGACCCAGAACAGCGCCCAGCCACTGGCCTGCAGGGTGAAAAGCTCCGGGATCAGTTCGCGAATCGGTGTGAAGTAGCCGACAAAGGTGATCGCCGTGAGCAGCGAGACGCCGACCCAGATGCCGTGCTTGGCCAGCTTGCGCAGGAACTTCGGCGCGGTCATCGGGGCCTTGTCGAGCTTCATGCGTTGGTTGCGATCACCCTCGGTGACCTTTTCCGCCCACATAAAGACCCAGGTGAACACGCTCTGCGGGCAAGTGTAGCCGCACCACACGCGACCGGCGAACACGGTGATAAAGAACAGGCCAAAGGCGGCGATGATCAGCAGTGCCGAGAGCAGGACGAAGTCCTGGGGCCAGTAGGTGGAGCCGAAGATATAGAACTTGCGCTCCGGCAGGTTCCACCAGACGGCCTGACGACCATTCCAGTTCAACCACACGGTGCCGAAGTACAGCAGAAACAGGGCTGCGCCACCGAGTATCCGCAGGTTGCGGAAAATACCGGTGAAGGAACGGGTGTAGATTTTTTCGCGGTTGGCATACAGGTCGACGGTTTCGACCTTGGCCGGGGCAGGGGTGACGTCTTTGACTGGAATCTGTGCGCTCATCAGTTCGTACCACGGCGGTTGATTGGCTGCCCCGCTCGATACGTGCCAAGCGGGGTCATACGGGCTCTTGCGCTATGGTACGCCTGACATTGCCTGGTCAGGTGCGACCGGGGGTCGCGCCTGGCTCAGTGCCTGTCGCAGCCAGGTTGTCCGCTCGGGATGCTCAGGCTCGACAGGCTTGCGGAGAAATCACTTCTCGAGCTTTTCCTGGGACAGGCTGTACACGTAAGCCGCCAGCAGATGCACCTTGTCGTTGCCGAGGAAGTCTTCCTGGGCAGGCATCTTGCCGTTGCGGCCATAGCGCAAAGTTTGTTGCACCTGGGCGAAGCTGGACCCGTAGAGCCAGGTCCGGTCGGTCAGGTTCGGCGCGCCCATGGCCTGTTGGCCCTTGGCGTCAGCACCATGACAGACTGCACAAGTGGTGGCGAAGATGTCTTGACCTGCGGCAACGTCTACCTCAATACCTTCCGGATTTTTCAGGCCGGAGAGGCTGCGCACGTAACCCGCCACGTTGCGAATGCCTTCCTCACCCAGTGCATCCAGTTGCGCCGGCATCATCCCCTGGCGACCGGCCATGATGGTGGTCTTGATGGTTTCCGCCGCGCCGCCATACAGCCAGTCGTTGTCGGTCAGGTTGGGGAAGCCGTAGGCACCCTTGGCATCGGAGCCGTGGCAGACCGAGCAGTTGGAAGCAAACAGGCGACCGCCCATTTTCAGCGCTTGCTCGTCCTGGGCTACTTGCTCGATGGGCATGGCGGCATATTTGGCGAAGATCGGCCCATATTGCGCGTCAGCCTTGGCCATTTCCTTTTCCCACTGGTGCACGCCGGTCCAGCCGGCATTGCGCACGCCGTCACTGACCTGGATGTCGGTGGCGAAAGGGGTCTTGGCCTCGTTGTCGAGGTACTGGTAGCCCGGCAGCAGGCCTTTCCAGTTACCCAGGCCCGGGTAGAGCACCAGGTAGCCGAGGGCGAAGATGATGGTGGCGAGGAACAGCATAAACCACCACTTGGGCAGTGGATTGTCGTATTCCTCGATGCCGTCAAACTCGTGGCCAACGGTTTCCTCGGTGGTTTCCTGGCGCTGGCCCTTGCGGGTGCCGAAGATCAGCCAGGTCAGGGCGAAGATGGTGCCGAGGGACAGAATTGTTACGTACCAACTCCAGAACGTGGTCATTGGTCATTGCTCCTGGAAGATTGCGCGTCACGCTCTTGGGGTTTGGGATCATCGGCGAAGGGCAGGTTGGCAGCCTCGTCGAAGCTATCTTTACGTCGGCTGCTATAGGCCCAGAGCACCACGCCAATAAAGGCGATAAAGACGATGGCTGTGCCTATGCCGCGAATGGTCCCGACGTCCGTGAGAAACGAAGGCATGTGCGTTACCGTTTGTTTTTGATGGAGGTGCCGAGAACCTGCAGGTACGCCACCAGGGCGTCCATTTCAGTCTTGCCCTTCACCGCGTCCTTGGCCCCGGCGATGTCTTCATCGGTGTACGGAATGCCAAAACCGCGCATGACTTCCATCTTCTTGGCGGTGTCCTTGCCGTCGAGCTTGTGCTCAACCAGCCAGGGGTAGGCCGGCATCTTCGACTCCGGCACCACGTTGCGCGGATTGTACAGGTGGGCACGTTGCCACTCGTCCGAGTAGCGGCCGCCAACCCGGGCCAGGTCCGGGCCGGTACGCTTGGAGCCCCACAGGAAGGGGTGATCCCAGACGCTTTCACCGGCAACCGAGTAGTGGCCGTAACGCTCGGTTTCGGCACGGAACGGGCGGATCATCTGCGAGTGGCAGCCGACACAGCCGTTGGCGATATAGATGTCGCGGCCTTCCAGTTGCAGCGCGGTGTAAGGCTTGAGGCCCTCCACCGGCTCATTGGTGACGTCCTGGAAAAACAGCGGAACGATCTGGGTCAGACCGCCGATGCTGACGGCCAGAACCATCAGCAACGCCATCAGGCCGATATTCTTCTCGATGATTTCGTGTTTCATCAGTGAGCCACTCCGACGGGAATCTGCGCAGCCGCATCGTATTCAGCCGGCTTGGCGGCACGCACGGTGCGGTAGGTGTTGTAAGCC
>JBFJZW010000134.1:0-11493 GCA_041621875.1 Pseudomonas sp.
GAGGTGCTGCAACTGCGAAGTCAGCGGACCGTCTGGCACTTTGATGCTGAAAAACTCCAGATGCTCTTCCCAGTTCGGGCTGGCAATGGAGTAGGCGCGCATCAGCGGACGGCCGGTCTCCTGTTGCAGACCAATCATCACAAACTGACCATTCTCGAAACGCAAGCCGGGATCCCGGGTGCACTTGAAGCTAAACAAAGTGTCGTTCCAGTGATGCACGCTGAGGATGCGCTCGGCGTTAAGGTTGCTCATGCTCGTAGCTCCGAAGGATTAATGTCAGCAGCGCACTGAGCGCGATTGCAAGGCAGTGTAATGAGCCGCACAATATCTGTTAACTTGATTATCAAGATATAGGTTATCGGTTATATAGATATGCGATTTACCCTCAGACAACTTCAGGTCTTCGTCACCGTGGCCCAGCAGGAAAGTGTGTCCCGCGCGGCCGACACCCTGGCGCTGTCGCAGTCGGCCACCAGCACCTCGCTCAGCGAACTGGAGCGCCAGTCCGACTGCCAATTGTTCGACCGCGCCGGCAAACGCCTGAGCCTCAACGCCCTGGGTTTGCAGCTGCTGCCCCAGGCGGTGGCCCTGCTCGACCAGGCCAAGGAAATCGAACGCCTGCTGGGCGGCAAGAGCGGCTTCGGCTCGCTCAACGTGGGGGCCACCCTGACCGTGGGCAACTACCTGGCCACCCTGCTGATCGGCAGCTTTATGCAGCGCCACCCCGAGTGCCGGGTCAAGCTGCAGGTGCACAACACCGCCCATGTGGTGCAGCAGATCGCCCACTACCAGCTGGATATGGGCCTGATCGAAGGCGACTGCCAGCACCCGGATATCGAGGTGCAACCCTGGGTCGAGGACGAGCTGGTGGTGTTCTGCGCCCCCCAGCACCCCCTGGCCCAGCGGGGCCAAGCCAGCCTGGATGAGCTGAGCCGCGAGGCCTGGATTCTCCGCGAACAGGGCTCGGGCACCCGCCTGACCTTCGACCAGGCCATGCGTCATCACCCCGGCAGCCTGAATATTCGCCTGGAACTGGAGCACACCGAGGCGATCAAGCGGGCGGTGGAATCGGGCCTGGGCATCGGCTGTATTTCGCGCCTGGCCCTGCGCGACGCCTTCCGCCGCGGCAGCCTGGTGGCGCTGGAAACCCCGCAGCTGGACCTGCGCCGGCAGTTCTGGTTTATCTGGCACAAACAGAAGTACCAGACCGCCGCCATGCGCGAATTTATCGAACTGTGCCGGGCCCTGACCGCCGGCGTCGAACGCAGCGATCAGATCGTCTTGCCGACCATCGCGTAGAGCGGACATGGCGCAGCCTTGTCCGCCACGCTGAACAAGCCGCTACGCGACGCACCCATCCTACCCCAGCAGAATAATCGCCCACACCGCGGCGATCAGACCGAGGGCGGTGAACTGGGCGGCGCTGCCCATGTCCTTGGCGTTTTTCGACAGCGGGTGCAATTCCAGGGAAATGCGGTCAATGGCCGCCTCCACCGCCGAGTTGAGCAGCTCGACGATCAGCGCCAGCAGACAGACCGCCACCAGCAAGGCGCGCTCCACCCGGCTGACCTGCAGATAGAAGGCCAGAGGAATCAACAGCAGATTGATCAGCAGCAACTGGCGGAAGGCCGCCTCGCCGCTAAACGCAGCGCGCAGGCCGGCCAGCGAATAACCGGAAGCGTTGAAGATACGTTTAAGGCCGGTTTGACCCTTGAATGGCGACATCAGACTTTATCCACAACCGATAAGGGCCGGCAGGCTACGCCAGGTTCGATGCAACAGGCACTCTAGCCGGCCGGAATCGATTCCAGTTGCTGCAACAGCAGCGCCGCCTGAGTGCGGGTGCGCACCCCCAGCTTGCGGAAAATCGCCGTGACATGGGCCTTGACCGTGGCCTCGGAGACGCTCAGTTCGTAGGCGATCTGCTTGTTCAGCAAACCGTCGCAGACCATGGTCAGCACCCGGAACTGCTGCGGCGTGAGGCTGGCCAGGCCGGCGCTGGCGGCCTTGGCCTCGGCCGACAGGGCGATGGCTTCCTGGCTTTGCTGGGGCCACCAGACCTCGCCATCGAGCACCAGGCGCACCGCTTGCTGAATGGTTTCCAGGGCACTGGATTTGGGGATAAAGCCACTGGCCCCGAACTCCCGGGAACGCGCCACTATGGTCTGGTCTTCCTGCGCCGAAACCATCACCACGGGAATATGCGGGTACTGCCCGCGCAACAGCACCAGGCCGGAAAAGCCATAGGCCCCGGGCATATTGAGGTCGAGCAGGACCAGGTCCCAATCGGTCTTGTGTTCCAGACAGGCTTCCAGTTCGGCGATGCTGGCGGCTTCGACCAGCCGCACATCGGGCCCCAGCCCCAGGGTCAAGGCCTGCTGCAGGGCACTGCGAAACAGCGGGTGATCATCGGCAATCAGGATTTCAAAAGCGGCCATGGCAGATCCTGTTCTTGTTATGTGAATACCCGTCGAGGGTACTGCTCATTGCACTCTAGGAGCCTGTCGGACTTAACACTGTTCTACTGCAGAAAAGCCCAACAGGCTCCTAGACAACGCATCTTGGCATGCGGCGCGGCAGGCAAGCTGGCCCGGCCCGCATAAAAACGACCCAGCATGCCGAGCCATGACGGGGTGGTCAAGCTCGGCGCTTTGCGGCACAGTCGACAACTTTGCCGAAGAGCCCTTGAAATGCCAAGCCACAGCCTGCGTGCCGACCTTCTGATGTTACTTACCGCCATGATCTGGGGCTCGGTGTTTGTCGCACAGCGCCTGGGCATGGACTCCATCGGCCCTTTCCTCTATAGCGGCCTGAGATTTGGTCTCGCCGCCCTGATTTTGCTGCCGGTTCTGCATCTGCTGCAAGGCCGGGCGCAGAGTGCGCCCCTGCCCGCGGTCAATCGCCAGATGCTGCGGGGCGGCATCCTCATGGGCCTGGCCCTGGCGCTGGGGATCAATCTGCAGCAGGTCGGTCTGCTGTTCACCAGCGTGACCAACTCCGGCTTTATCACCGGTCTTTACGTGATCATCGTGCCGCTGCTGGGCCTGTTTATCGGCCATAAAACCGGTCTGGGCATCTGGCTCGGGGCCTGCCTGGCGGTGGTTGGCATGTTCCTACTCAGCGTCGGCGAAGGATTCCAGGTGGCCTCCGGCGACTGGCTGCAACTGGCCGGGGCCTTTGTCTGGGCCGTGCATGTGCTGCTGGTGGGTTTCTTCGCCAGTCGCCACGACCCGCTGCGCCTGGCCGTGATCCAGTTCGTCACCTGCGCGCTGATCAGCCTGGCCCTGGCGCTGCTGTTCGAAGAGATTCAACTGCAGGCCATCATCGCCGCCGGCCCGGCGATCCTCTATGGCGGCATTCTCGGCGTGGCCATCGGCTTTACCCTGCAGGTGGTGGCGCAGAAGGACGCGATTGCTTCCCATGCCGCCATCATCTTCTCCCTGGAGGCAGTGTTTGCCGCCATGGCCGGGGCCTGGTTCCTCGGCGAAGCCCTGGAGCTGCGCGGCTATCTGGGGTGCGCACTGATGCTCGTCGGCATGCTGCTGGCCCAGCTCTGGCCGAAAAAACCTGCCGAGCTAGCCAGCCTACTGCCTACAGAAAAAGCCGCAAGTGCTGATGCAGGGCGTCGCTCAGGTCAACCGCGCGTGGAGCTTTAGCCGCCAGGTAATGCTGACTGAACACATCCAGGTAGGCGTTCAGCCCATCCGCGGCGCGCTGGTCGCCGGCCAGCTCCAGGCACAACGCGGCCACTTCGGCGGTGCACAGGTGATCGCCGCGAGTCGAACGGCGCAGGCGATAGCGCGACAGCTGCTCGGGTTGCAGGCTGAGCACCGGCAGGCTGTCGAGGTAGGGGCTCTTGCGGAACATCTTGCGCGCCTCGGTCCAGGTGGCGTCGAGCAGCACGAACAGCGGCCGCTTGCCTGAGGCGGGCCGCACCTCGCTGACCACCCGCTCGGGCGCGACGTACTCGCCCGGAAAAACCAGATAAGGCTGCCATTGCGGGTCGTTCAGCAGCGCTGGCAACGCCGCATCGACGGCAACCCGTGACCAACCGAAGGCGCTGGTGTCCGCCACCACATCGGCGATCAGCCAGCCGGTATTGCTGGGTTTAAGCGCCTCGACATCGTGCATCAGCAGGCACATGGCCGACTGCGCGGCGACCCGCGGCTTCCAGGCGCACAGACAATGGCTCTCGACCAACCGGCAGGCCGGACAACGCAGCGAGCGGCTGCCCCGGGCGAGGAAGGGTTTCACGCTGCGGGCAATACGTGCGTCACGCAAACGGGCGACGGCATGGCTCATTTGCCAGCCACCGTACTGCACGGGGAAAGGGACATGTTCAATCCTGAGTCGGCAAGCGCGGCAGTTTAACAAGGCTGCGGCCAACAGCGTACGCCCGAAACCGCCGCAAGGAGTAAGATAACCCGCACTGAACCTTGGCAGGCACCGACCTGTCGAAGGAGCGAATCGACTTAGGAGTACCCCATGCTGCGTTTGACTGCCCTGACCCTGGCCCTGAGCCTGCCCCTCTTCGCCCAGGCCGCCTCGCTGAAGGATTACGAGCTGAGCCAGATGCTCGAGAAAGTGGCGCGCGAAAGCAGCGTGGGTACCCCACGGGCGATCAACGAGGACATTCTCGACCAGGGCTATAGCGTCGACGGCAATGAGCTGATCAACCACCTCAGCGTACGCGCCGAGCATGCCGGGCAGATGCGCGGCAACCCGGACGTCGTACGCGCGCAACTGGCCAACAGCGTCTGCCGCAACCAGGGTTATCGCCAGCTGCTGGCACGCGGTGCGGCCCTGCGTTACGAGTTCAGCGAATACAAAAGCAACCGGCCGGTCACGGTCGAGCGCTTTACCAAGACCGACTGCGGCCTGCAGTAAGCTTCAGGCGCGCCCCTTGCGCGCCCGCAGCGCACTGATCATCGGCACGCAAATCCGCCAGCAGCCCCGTCATATAGTGCGAACGGCGCGCCGCACCGGCCAGACGCCGCAAGCACTCCTCTTCCAGACTCAGCCGATCGCACTGTCCCCCTGCTGCTGCAGGGGGTACAGCTCCGGCTCAGGCACCAGGATCAACTTGGGCGGGCCTGTCCCTCCCTTCCCGGCTGCATAGCGGTTGCCGCACAGCAGTCGTGCTAGCGCAGGCAGCGCGGATCGCCCTTGCCCTGCACCGCAGCCGCCTCATCGGCACCGAGGAAATCGCCAAGAGGCCTGCGCAGCAACCCGGCAACCGCTTGCAGCACATGGGCCCAGGTGGCGCTATTGGCGAACAGCATGCCGGCCTCATCCAGGGTGCCGCCCCGATTACGGTAGCCAAGCACCGCATTACGCGGCCCGTCGCCGAGAATCGGCCACAAATGCCCCCGCGCCACCTCAGGACGCATATGGGTCAGCAGCACCCGGTACGGACAACTGGCCGGGAACAGGCGCTCGCTCACCGCGCGGGGCGCGAGCACGGCCTGCTCCCAGCGGTCGCGCGGGGCGCGGAAGCGCCCCGGTTCCTGCAGGTAAATCAGACGCCAGGCACAGCCCGCGGCACTCAGGCGCACGGCGGCGCGCTGCATCTCGGCCAGCTGGTAACTGCCGGTGGCGATCAGCAACAGAGGCTGCTCGCCCTGCTGTTCGGCCAGCACAATGGCCCCGTCCTGCGCCAGCTGCTCGGCCTGCTCGCGGCTGAACACGGCCGGCCGCGAGCGCTTGGCAATGACCATGCAGGCCAGCTGGCCACGGGCCTGGTAGATGCCCGGCAGCAACGCCAGCACCGTGTTGTGATCGGCAGGGAACAGCACCCGAACCATATCGCTCATCTCACCGAGCAGGGCCTCGCAGAATGTGGTGTCCTGATGCGACTGCTGATTCTTGCCGTTCTCCCAGGTGTGCGAAGTAGCCACCAGCGGCCAACCGAGCCAGCCGGCAGGTCGCCCGGCCTCCTTCTGCTGCCGGGCGAAAATGATCCGCTGGCGTACCGCCCCAAGCATCTTCACGCAGAAGGCCTCGTAGCTGGCCACCAGATTCAGGCCACCCTGATTGGCCAGACAGGCGGAAACCACGGCCTCCTCGTTCAAGGCGGTAATGATTGCGCCATCCAGCGCCTCCAGCTCGCTCTCCGGCGCGGTAACCCGGTGCTTGAGCGCTTTGAGCACGCCACCCAGGCGATTGCTGGCCAGCTCGTCGGGGTTGCCGACCCGGGGCCGCAACTGCGGGTTGACCCGCACCAGATCGACGAAGAAACGGTCCAGCGCCGACATCGGCGAACAGGCCGTATCGCGATACTGCAACGCGGGCAGTTGCGCCAGCGGCGGCTGACGCTGCGCCAGCGGATTATCCCGTTCCAGCGGGCGGGAACCTCTAGCCGCGAATAGCGCACAGGCGTCAGCCAATTCATCGGCGGCCACCCACAGCTGCGCCGCATGCTGATTGAACAGCTCGCGGGCAGCCCCATCGGTATGCGGGTTGGCCGGCAATGGCAGGTTGTGCGCGGCATTGCTGCCCGCGCCGTAGAAGCCGAAGCCCTTGAGCGTTTCAGCGATGCCGTAGGGCATCGGCAGGGGGTAGTTGAGCACGCCATCGCGCAGTTCCTGCACCCGATGACTCAGGCGCTGCTCCATCTCCCACAGCGCGCAGACAAAGGCGGCCGGATCGCGGCCATCGAAACTCATAGGATCGAAGCCGCAATGGCGCAGGTGCTCGCGGAAGTTATCCAGCCCTGCGGGGGTCGCCAGCTCGGTGCGCTGCTCGATACGCCGACCATTGGCGATCATCAGCGGCAAGGCCACGCCGCAGTCTTCGGCGCGCCACCAGCGTGGCATCCAGTCACTGCCGCGCTGCTCCTCGGCCGCACCATCGGAGAGGAAGGCCACCAGCTTCTCGCCCGGCAGCGGCAGATGGGCGTACTGCAATTCGGCAAAGCCCAGGTAACCGCCCTCGGCGATACCGCCGGCGGTGTGCGGGTTGACGTGGCTACCCAGCGGTACGTCGACCTGGCCTTCGGCGTTCTGCCCATAGCTGTAGAAATCCGCCACCAGCTGGCTCATGCCGGCCTCACTGCAGGGATAGCGTTCGGCCTGTTCCGGGTGCTGGTTGGCAACCAGCAAGTTAAGCGCCTCGACGGCCGCCACGCAGTGGCCCTGGCCCATCAGCCAGCCACGGGTCTCGCCCGTCAGACTGTTCAGCGCCAGGTAGCCGGCATAGGCCGGAACCATGTTCAACGCGCCACCGCTATGGCCCTCGGGCACCGCCTTGAAGTCCGTCGCCGCCAGGGCCGTACCATCGAGGCGCACGCGTTGGGCGTAGGTCATATGCACCACCAGCCACAGCCCCGCCGCCGTCAGCCGATCGAGCGCACGCAAGTGCCGGTAGACACTGGCCAGATCCGCTTGCACGCCGGCCTGCACCAATTGTTGGGCCAATCGATAGACCGCGGCGCAGGTCTGCGGGCTATGCTGCAAAGGACCATAGCCGCGCTGCCACTCCGCGTAGGTGGGCTCGCTGCGCGCATGCTCGGCAAGCTCGTTGGCACTCGGAAATAGCTGGCTCATGTCTGTGCTCCGATGATTTGCAACAAGTCTAGAGCGCGGGATCTGGACGGATGCTGACCTGTATCAAAACACCCGCTCACCTGATACGACAGCCTTGACGCTGAATAACTCAACTGCAAAAAAGGATGATCTTATGGCCCTGCTCAACTTCCTCGGTGCCATTCAGCAGGTGACCGGCTCTTCTTACCTGATCGAAAGCCGCGACGGGGCCAAAGTGCTACTGGACTGCGGCATGCGCCAAGGCCGCCGCGAAGAGGAAGAAGGCAATCGCGCCGCCTTTGCCTTCGACCCCCTCAGCCTGGATGCCGTGGTGATTTCCCACGCCCATATCGACCACACGGGGTTGCTGCCCAAACTGGTGGCCACCGGCTACCGCGGGCCGATCTTCGCCACCGACGCCAGCTGTGAGCTGATGGAACTGATGCTGCTGGATGCCGCGTTTCTCCAGGAGAAGGACGCCGAATGGGAGAACAAATGGCGCGCACGCATGGGCAAGGCACCGATCAGCCCGCTCTATACCACCGCCGATGCCGAACAGACCCTGCGTCAGCGCCAGGCGGTGGCCTATGGCGCAACGCGGGAGGTGGCCAAGGGCGTGCAGGTAACCTTCCACGATGCCGGGCATATCCTCGGCTCGGCGATTGTCGAACTCGAGGTGCAGGACCACCACCTGACCCGCCGTCTGGTGTTCTCCGGCGACCTGGGCAATACCTGCTCACCGCTGATGCATAACCCGGCCATCCTCGAGCGGGCCGACGTGGTGCTGCTCGAGTCCACCTATGGTGACCGCGACCACCGCTGCAGCAGCGACACCCTCGATGAGCTGGCGGAGATTCTGCAGCAGGCCCATCGCGATGGCGGCAATGTGCTGATCCCCTCCTTTGCCGTGGGCCGCACCCAGGACCTGATCTACTATCTGGGGCGCTTCTATCAGGAAGGCCGCCTGCCGCAACAGGCGGTCTTTCTCGACAGCCCCATGGCCATCAGGGCCAATGCCATCTACTCGCGCTTCCAGGACCAGTTCGCCCCCGAGGATCGCGCGGTGCTGGCGGCCAAAGGGGTCAAGCGCATCGAAGACTGGCTGCCCATACTGCGCTGCACGCCGACCCCGGAAGACTCGATGGCGATCAACCGGATCAAGAGCGGCGCGATCATCATTGCCGGCAGCGGCATGTGCACCGGCGGGCGTATCGTCCACCACTTCAAGCACAACCTCTGGCGCAGCGACTGCCACCTGATCTTTCCCGGCTTCCAGGCCAAAGGCACGCTGGGGCGCAATATCGTCGACGGAGCCGAGAGCGTCAAAGTCCTGCACCAGCGCATCGCGGTAAAGGCGCAGGTCCATACCCTCGGCGGCTTTTCAGCCCATGCCGGGCAGTCGCAGCTTATCGACTGGGTCAGCCACTTCGAACACCACCCGGAGCTGTACCTGGTGCATGGCGAGCTGGAAAAAATGCAGGCCTTGCAACAGGCCCTGCGTGAACGCCTGAACTGGATCGCCAATATTCCAGAGCTGGGCGAGCAGATTGCCCTGTGACAGCCGACTGAGCGGCAACTCGGCCGTGGCCACAGGCTGGCGGGCAATATACAAGCACAGGTTACGATTGCCGCTCAAAGCAGCCGCGGCGAGCCATACTTGAAGGCAAGGCCGGGTCATGCAGGGAGTGCCGCGCCCGGCCTGTAACGACAAAGGAGACGTTGTATGCCTTATGAATCGGAAGACTACCTGTCCCGGCATTTTCAAATAAGCGGCATCGACCTGAACAGCAAAGTGGCAGAGCTGGCCTTGCTCGCGACACCACCCGACAGCCCCAACCTGACCCTGTATCAGGAAATGATCACCACCATAATCCGCATGGCTCAGGCCGACCGCAACCGCTGGGACGCCAAGATCATGCTGCAGACCCTGCGTGAGCTGGAACATGCCTTCAGCTCGCTGGAGCAGTTCAAACGCCGGCGCAAGGTCACGGTCTTCGGCTCGGCACGCACCCCTCACGAGCATCCGCTCTACGCCCTCGCGCGGGAGCTGGGAGCAACTCTGGCCAAGCATGATCTGATGGTGGTTACCGGTGCCGGTGGCGGCATCATGGCCGCGGCCCATGAAGGTGCGGGCCTGGAAAACAGCCTGGGGTTCAATATCACCCTGCCCTTCGAACAGGGTGCCAACGCCACCGTAGAAGGTACCGGCAACCTGCTGTCGTTCCACTTCTTCTTCTTGCGCAAACTGTTCTTCGTCAAGGAAGCCGATGGCCTGGTGCTCTGCCCCGGCGGCTTCGGCACCCTGGATGAGGCACTGGAAGTGCTGACCCTGATCCAGACCGGCAAGAGCCCCCTGGTCCCCGTGGTGCTACTTGACCAGCCGGGCGGCACCTTCTGGAAGAGCGCCCTGGAATTTATCGTCGAGCAACTGCAGGGCAACGGCTATATCCTGGCCAGCGACATGCGCCTGGTGCGCCTGGCCCACAGCGCCGAAGAGGCCGCAGAAGAAATCGCCCAGTTTTACAGCAATTACCATTCCAGCCGTTGGCTCAAGGAACGCTTCGTTATCCGCCTCAACCATGCCCTGAGCGAAGCGACCATGCTGCAGCTGAACAGCGAGTTCCGCGACCTGTGCAAAAACGGCGACTTCCAGCAACAGGCCTACTGCGACTCGGAACGCGACGAACCCGAGCTCTGCCATCTGACGCGCCTGGCATTCGACTTCAATGGTCGCGACCATGGCCGCTTGCGCGAGCTGCTCGACCTGATCAATCAGCCGCAGCACTGGCTAGCGGACCGCTGAAAAGGCGATATGGCCGTCAGGTGTTGCCTGGCGCTACCGAGCGGCGGTCATACGCCCAACAATGGCCGCTGCAACCAACGTGCAGGAGGTACCGTGCGTTCAGCCGGGAGACATAGGCCTGTACTGGTGCGCACGGTAGGCACTTAAGCCGGAACCATCGAAACTAGTCGTCCAACGCCCCGCGCAGCAAGCGCCCGATCAAATCCAGCGGATAACCCCGGTAGCTGAGAAAGCGTCCCTGGCGGGCCCGCTCACGAGCATCAACGGGCAACTCACCGGCGAACTTGCGACGCCAGGTGTCTTCCAGTTGCTCACGCCAGTCGATACCGCTATCGCGCAGGGCCTGCTCGATATCGCTACGCGCCAGGCCGCGCTGAGTCAGCTCTTCACGGATACGCAACGGCCCATAACCGGCGCGCGCACGGTAGCTGACAAAGGCCTCCAGATAACGCGCCTCAGACAGCAAGCCTTCTTCAGCCAGACGCTCGAGAGCAGCTTCGATCAACTCATCTGCCGCCCCACGACTGCGCAACTTTCGGGTCAACTCGACCCGGCCATGCTCACGCCGCGCCAGCAGATCCATGGCCGCCCGCCGCACCGCGACGGGGTTATCCAGAGCAATGGACATAGGCAGGCAGATCAGGCGTCGGCGTCAGCCAGGTCATCGGCCGTGGAATTGGCCTTGACCGTCGGGCTGACCACCAGCAGTTTCTCGCGAATCAGGCCTTCGACGGTGCGTGCCACTTCCGGGTTGTCTTCTAGATACTTGGCCGAGTTGGCCTTGCCCTGACCGATCTTGTTGCCCTGGTAGCTGTACCAGGCACCGGATTTCTCCAGCAGACCGAGCTGCACGCCCAGATCGATGATCTCGCCGTTGCGGTAGATGCCCTTGCCGTAAAGAATCTGGAACTCGGCCTGACGGAACGGCGGAGCCACCTTGTTCTTCACCACTTTGACCCGGGTTTCGCTGCCAACCACTTCGTCGCCTTCCTTCACCGCGCCGGTACGGCGGATGTCCAGACGGACCGAGGCGTAGAACTTCAGCGCGTTACCACCGGTGGTGGTTTCGGGGGAGCCGAACATCACACCAATCTTCATGCGGATCTGGTTGATAAAAATTACCAGGGTGTTGGAATTCTTGATATTGGCCGTCATTTTCCGCAGCGC
>JBFJZW010000135.1:0-11391 GCA_041621875.1 Pseudomonas sp.
TCGGCCATGGCCTTCTGGACCCTCAACCCGGCCAATGAAATCCGGGAAATCTGCACCATGTTCGACATGGAGAGCTTCCGCTCGCAGCTCGGCCTGGCCACGCAGCCCTTTGCCGCCAAGGCCCTGCCCTAACAGGCCGTTGAAAAACTACCTACGTTGCCGATACAGCGTTAAAAACAGGCCGGGACGCGGCGTCTCGGCAAGCCGTTTGCGGCTAACGCGCTTCAGCGCGGCCCGTAGGGCGAGCGAAGCGAGTAATGCTCATTTACAACTCGTAAACTCGCATGCGAGCCCAGTCCGCTTCCTCGCCGTTTTGACCAGCCGGAGGCTGTTATTAACGTAGCGCCTTGTCTCGGCTGCCTCGCCTACATTTTTCAACGACCTGCTCACCCGACGTCCAGCACAAACAATAAAGCCCTCATCAGAGGGCTTTATGCTTACTGCGGTCGGTTTAACGTGCCTGTTCGTAGAGCGGCATCACCTTGGGGATGGCGGCCTGCAAGGCAGCGATCCGGCTGCTCGACGAGGGGTGAGTGCTCATAAACTCAGGCGGTGCGCCGCCACCGGCGCGGGCCATCTTCTGCCACAGGCTGACGGCCGCATTGGGGTTGTAACCGGCACGCGCCGCCAGCTCCAGGCCCAGCAGATCGGCCTCGTTCTCGTTACCGCGGCTGTTGGGCAGAGTCAGACTGTACTGCGCCACGGTATCGGCCATGGCCATACCGCCCTCACCCAGGCCGAGCAAGGCACCTGCGCCCTGCTTGGCCAGGGCCACGCCATAGGCCCGGGACATTGCCTCGCGGCTGTGTTCACGCAGGGCATGGGCCATTTCGTGGCCCATGATCGCGGCGATCTCATCGTCGGTGAGCTGCAGCTTCTCGATGATCCCGCTGTAGAAGATGATCTTGCCACCCGGCCCGCAGTTGGCATTCAGCTCGGGGCTCTTGATCAGGTTGACTTCCCACTGCCACTGCGCGGCATCGGGGCGGAAACGTGGTGCCTGCTTGATCAGCCGACTGGCAATCGTCTGCAGACGTTTGGCATTCGGGCTGGTCTTGTCCAGCACCCCCTTGCTCGAGGCCTCACCCAGGGTCTGCTTATAGGACTGGGCATACATCTGATTGACTTCCTGGGACGACAGCATGCTGAACATGTACTGCTTGCGTTCGACCCCCACCGCGCCACCGCTGGTGGTATTCACCGCCTGGCATCCCGCCAGTAACAGGGCCACGCTCAGGGCGCTAAGGGATAACAATTTGGCCATGGTAAAGCTCCTCGTAAAAACCGCTACATCCTAGGGGCTGTTGCAGTTTCAGCACAAGCGCACGATAAAACGGCAACAGAACCCACGTCGCCGCCCCAAACCAACAGCGACTCGCTTGCTCTACGTCGGCAAGCAGCCCCTGGTTGGACACGATAATTAAGGATTATCTCCACCCCCGGCCCATCAACCTATGGCTTATCTCTTCTGCCCTATGCCGGGGTCAGGCACTCCGGCCCATCGAGCTTGGGATCATTGACCAGATTGGCCAGCACCCGCTCGCGCAGTTGCGGCTGCGGCCGAGCCAACAGCGCCAGCAGGTCGCTGTGCGGCGTATCGGCGGCCAGCCAGGCCGCCTGGTCCGCCTCATCCAGAATCAACGGCCGGCGCTGGTTGGCCGCCGCCTGGGTCACCACCGCCGCGCTCAGGTACACGCAGCCGTCCACCGGATAGGCTTCCCACAAGGCCGCGAAATACAGTGGACTCGCCTCCCCCGTCAGCCAGTAGGGACGCTTGCGTGCCGAACCACGCCACTCGTAGAAACCGTTGGCCGGCAACAGGCCGCGGCGCAGGCGAAAGGCCGCGCGGAACATCGGCTGATCCGCCAGGGTTTCCGCCCGGGCCTGGGCCGGGGTCTTGCTCAGATCGGTCAGCCAGGGCGGCGTCAGCCCCCAGCGCACCCGCGCCAGCTGCCGTGCACCGTCGACGTTGCGCAGCAGCAACACCTGGGCATTGGGCGAAATGCTCCAGTGCGGTAATTGATCAGCGGGGAACCCGGGAATCGCCGCAAATGCAGGCGTCCAACGAAACAGGGCAAAGCGTCCACACATGGGAAAACTCGAGAGCGCTTGAGTAGAGACAGTAGCCGCGCAGCGGCGCTTGAAAACCTGCTTTATGGTCTTGCGAGCTAGAGTCCTGCAAGGCGCTACGTTAGTAACAGCCTCTGGCTGGTCAAAACAGGCGAGGAAGCGGAGTGTACTGTTGTACATGAGCATTCCGAGCCTGTTTTTTAACGCAGCAGGGCCGACGCGCAGCAGACCATAACCAGGCGATCAGCAGAGCAGCGTGCCTTGAAAGCTCTCCGGCTCTTCGCCGGGGAGAGGTTGCGCGGCATTGTACGCGGCGATCAGGGCTTGTGCGCTCTGCGCCTGCTCATCCTCGACCAGCACGCCGAGCAGGCCGCACGCCGGCAACTCGCCCACCGCCCCGGCCAGATGCTGTCCCGTGAGATGGGCCTCGATGCCCTCACTGGCGAGCATGCTCAGCAGCAACTCGCCCTCCATCTGGTCCTGCGGCTCATAGACTCGCTGCATCAGTCATTCTCCCCACGCACATCCAGCGTCCAGTCATCGCCATCGGTGTGCAGCGAAAAAACGATCGGTCGGCAGCACACCGGACAGTCCTCAATATACTCCTGATCACCGGCCGACAAATCCAGCACGGCCTCGACCCGCTCACCGCAGTAAGGGCATTGATAATCCTGGCTTTCCAGCATCGCAGCCTCCGTGTGACTTGGGCGTATAATCGCCGGTCTATAGCTGGCCCGACAGCGGGCGAACAGCCTTGCTTGCAGCCATGCGCTACTTAACCAGGCGTTGCCTGGGCTCCTCCATAGCCAACCACGACAAGAGAGCATGATGGGCGAATTCGATGCCATCCGACCTTACGCCGACGCCGAAGTCCCTGCCGTTCTGGCGCGCCTGCTGGCGGACGATGTGTTTCTCGACATCCTTACCCAGTTCCGCTTCCCGCGCCTGGCGGCTCCATTGGGCTGGCTGCTTAAACCACTTATAGCCTATCGCCTGCGCCTTGAGTTCCGCGATGTCGACTCGATCGCTGCGCTGCAGACCCGAATCGAAACCTATGTCGACCGCACCATCGAGCGTGCGACCGACGGCGTGACCTACTCCGGCATCGAACACCTGCAGGCCGGCAGCGCCTACCTGTTTCTCGCTAATCACCGCGATATCGTCATGGACCCGGCGTTCGTCAACTACGCGGTCTACCACGCCGGGCTGCCGACCCCGCGCATCGCGATTGGCGACAACCTGCTGCAAAAGCCCTTCGTCAGCGACCTGATGCGCCTGAACAAGAGCTTTATCGTGCACCGTTCGATCAGCGCCCGGCGGGAGAAGCTGGCGGCCTATCAGCTGCTCTCGGCCTATATCAACCACTCGATCCGCACGGACGGCGAGTCGATCTGGATTGCCCAGGCCGAGGGCCGGGCCAAGGATGGCGACGACCGTACCGATTCGGCGATCCTCAAGATGTTCCATATGAGCCGCAAGGGCGAGCCGTTCGCCGAGGTGATCGGCTCACTGCACCTGACGCCGGTGTCGATCAGCTACGAATACGACCCCTGCGACCAGGCCAAGGCCCGTGAACTGTTTATCCGCGCCAGCAGCGGCAGTTACAGCAAGGCCGCGGGCGAAGACGACCAGAGCATCGCCCTCGGCATCACCGGCTACAAAGGTCGCGTGCATGTGCACTTCGGCAGCGTGGTCAGCCAGGGTCTGGAAGACAGCAAGCAACTGGCCGCCGAGATGGACCGGCAGATCCTCAGCGGCTACCGGCTGTTTCCCGTGCACTACCTGGCCTATGCCATGTGGGCCGAGCGTGATCCCGAGCTGAACGTGCCCGACGCCGCGGAGCTGTTTTCGGCCGCCGAACTGGCGGCGGCCCAGGCCGAATGGCACAAGCGCCTGAGCAGTTGCCCGAGCGAGCAGCAACCCTTCCTGATCCTGCAATATGCCAACCCGGTGCGAAACCAGTACCGGGTCAAGGCCGGCCTGCCGCTGTAGCAGACCATACAGCCAGCGCCTGCCCCGGGCGCTGGCGGGTTAGAGACCGGTACTGACCCAGGACAACAGCAGCGCCAGGCCCAGAGTGGCGTAGCCGAAGCCGTAGAAGAAGCGATTCAGGCGCAGCGTCGGCTCATCTATGACGCAAGCTGGCCCGGTCATATCGTCTATCTCGCCGCCGGCGATCAGCCGCGCCACCGCCCGCTGCTCGCGCATGCGGGTGGCCAGCAGCAGCCAGGCACCGGCCAGGCCGAAGAACAGGGCCAGCCCATTGAGCATCTGCCCCGGCTGGCCAAGAAATAACGACCAGAGTGTCTGCACAGACATGATCGACCTCAATTTCCTGTAGCGATGCGGCGATCCGCCGCAGCTGCAATTCATCACGCCCGAATAGGTGCCCGGGCCGCCAAAATACGGCGCGGAGTCTACCTAAGGGGCCTTGCGCCAGGGCTGCTTTCCGACGAACAGCAAAGAACATGACCCATCGGTCTAAACATTGTCACACGCCTGGTCTATGGTCTAACACTTGCTCTGCGCACCCCCGCACAGAGTGGAACAGACCACCACCGCCATGGAGGAACAGGCCCATGCTGCATGCTCAACCCCAGGATCGTGACTACCTGATTGACTCGCTGGACGAAGTGGACGCCGTGATCGACGAACTGTCCTTCAATGTTCAAGACCACAACTGGCTGGTGTATTGCGCCCTCGGCGGGCACGAACACTATGCCTTGCCGGAAATCGACGAGCTGACCGGTATCAGCCTGCCGGAGCTCTTCAGCCAGGCCGCCTGAGCCCGGCCGGGCAGATCCAAACCCGATAAAAAACGCCCGGACGAGTCCGGGCGTTTTTTATGGGCGTAACCGCCGCCTTTACTGCTGGAGCATTTGCCCGATGGTCGGGTCCTTGAAGGCGCGGGTCAGGGCGTCGCTGAGCACGTCGCTGATCAGTTTGGTATTGGTTGCCTGGTTCGGGGCCATACCGAAACGCTGGTTGAGCGAAGCCCCGTAACGGCCACTGTAGCGCCGACTGCTGTTCTGCACATCGGCGCGGAAGGTCGCGGTGATATCCGCCTCGGTCACGTACAGACCTTCTTTCGGCGACTGATACTTCAACTCGGCCAGGGTCAGGGTCAGCTGCGGCGCATTATAGGCATTGGCGGTGGGGGTAAAGCCGAGCAGACGGACCGCCGCCTCGGCCTGGGCCTGCAGCTTGGGCAGGATGTCCTGGCCGCTAACGCTGATGGCGCTGGTTTCCGGGTAGAGGCCGCCACGGGTCCCCAGCACCGGCGAGGGCCGCCCGTCGGCCACGCGCACGACCACCGGCTGGCCCTGGCCGACCGCCGTCAGTGGGCTGTTGATCTTGGGTTGCGGGCTGAGTTGTTGCGGGCTGTGGGCGCAGCCAACCAGAGTCAGGCTGACAACAGCCACCAGGCCAAGCAGTAGACGATGCATGCTCATCTCTCCAATAAAAGGGGCGAAAGTGGCGCGCAGTATAACCGCGGCGCAAACGCCTGACAGCGCTGCTTGTTTGGAGCCATTTACGCTGCAAGGGGTTCCCGTCACAGCCTTGTCATGCGCCCGTGGCATAAGACTTTAGTCGTCCAAAGCCTGAGTCATTCGCCATGTTTTCACTCTCTGCCCTGTTCGCCCCGGCGCGCCCCCTGCGCGCTTTCGCCCTGCTCAACGGCCAGGGTATCTGCCGCGCCCTGCGCCAGTCAGCCCAGGCCCCACTAGGCGCGGGCTGGATCGAGGTGACCCAGGTCAACCTCAGCTGGCTCGATCAGCCCCTGCCGGGCAGCGCCATAATTCCCCCAATCAGGGTCCAGGCACGCCCCCGCGCCGCGCTGCCGGCCTGACCGGCGGAAGAAGAAAAGTCACGTCAGGCGATCAATTTTCCCGCTTTGCCCTTATAATCTCGCCCCGATTATAAGGACGCCTCCTGATCGGGCCTTGCCATAGCGCCGATGCCGCACTGATCGGCCACCGCCCCAGAGAGTCGCCCACTTCGCGCTGCCCCTCCGGTTGCCGCCTTCGCCCATAACGTAAACGCCTGCAGCATGGCTGCGGCCGCTTTGCGCGGGCGCAAAGGCGACCCCACGCAGACGTGCTTTTTGAGGTTCACGGCTCCAAAAGAGCGTGAAAAAAACGGTTTTAAAAACTTCACAAGAGTGTGGCGAAAATGAACGATCTTGCGGCAGGCATCAGCTTCCTGGGTCTGACTCCCTTTTATCCAGAGCATCTCGGCGACTTCTGATCGGCCGTGCTTATGCACAGGCCTTCTAACGTCTATTGAGTGCTGGTTTGCGGAGAAGTGGTAATGGCGCAGAACGATTACGAAACGATGGATGTGGTGCTGGTGGGAGCCGGCATCATGAGCGCGACCTTGGCCGTGCTGCTGAAGGAACTCGACCCCGGCATCAAGCTGGAAGTCCTCGAGATGATGGACGCCGGGGCACTGGAAAGCTCCAACCCCTGGAACAATGCCGGCACCGGCCATGCAGGCCTGTGTGAGTTGAATTACACGCCGGAAGCGGCAGACGGTTCGATCGACATCAAGAAGTCGGTAACCATCAACACCCAGTTCGAGGAATCCAAGCAGTTCTGGGCCTACCTGGTCGAGAAAGGTCGCTTCGGCACGCCTCAGTCCTTTATCAACCCCATTCCTCACCTGAGCTTCGTCCGCGGCCAGAAAGGTATCGATTTTCTCAAGAAGCGCTTCGAGGCGCTGACCGTGCACCATGCCTTCGCCGACATGGAATACACCGAAGATCGCGCCACCCTGCAGGAGTGGATGCCGCTAATGATGCCGGGCCGCGATCCCAACGAGCCGATTGCAGCCACCCGTGTACTGGCCGGTACCGACGTCAATTTCGGCAACCTGACCAAGAGCCTGCTGACTCATGTCGGTCAACAACCGCAAGCCAAGGTCACCTGCAGCCAGAAAGTCGTCGGCCTGGCTCGCAACGGCCAGGGCTGGCGAGTCAGCGTCAAGGACCAGCAGAACGGCAGCAGCCGGGAAATCCAGGCCAAGTTCGTCTTCCTCGGCGCTGGCGGCGCGGCACTGCCGCTGCTGCAGATGTCCGGTATCGAGGAAGGCAAAGGCTTTGGCGGCTTCCCGGTCAGCGGCATGTGGCTGCGCTGCGACAATCAGGACGTGGTTCGGCAGCACCAGTCCAAGGTCTACAGCCAGGCTGCGGTCGGCTCGCCGCCCATGTCGGTACCACACCTGGATACCCGCATGGTGGATGGCAAGACCTCGCTGCTGTTCGGCCCTTACGCCGGCTTCACCACCAAGTTCCTCAAGCGCGGTTCGTTCCTCGATCTGCCGCTGTCGATCCGCTTCAACAATATCGGTCCGATGCTGGCGGTGGCTCGCGACAACTTCGACCTGACCCGCTACCTGGTCAAAGAAGTGCTGCAATCCGAAGCCCAGCGCCTGGAAACCCTGCGTGGTTTCTACCCCCTGGCCAAGGCCGAGGACTGGAGCCTGGAGGTGGCGGGTCAGCGCGTGCAGATCATCAAGAAGGACGCCAAGAACGGCGGCATCCTGCAGTTCGGCACCGAACTGGTGGCGGCCAAGGACGGTACCATCGCTGCCCTGCTCGGTGCCTCGCCAGGTGCCTCGGTGACGGTGTCGATCATGCTTGACCTGATCCAGCGCTGCTTCCCCGAACAGGTCGCATCGACGCAGTGGCAGACCAAGCTGGCCGAGATCTTCCCGGCCATGGGCGAGGTGCTGGCCAGCGATGCCGAGCGCTACCGCGAGGTACAGACACGCTCGGATACGCTGCTGCATCTGGCCCCCCTGGAGCAGCCGGTAAACGCCTAAGCCTGCCCCTCGTGAAAAACCGCCCCTCGGGGCGGTTTTTTTATGGCGGTGTAGCAGATATGTGTTGCATGGGCCGCCTGGGGACAAATGACCTTACTTGCGCAGGCCGCTAATGGGTAGGGTGTGCCGTGCGCACCAAGAATCTGCAGCCGGCCCCGGCGCTCTGTATTCGCCTGACTCAAGCGGACGCCGCCAGGGGATGGAAGCTGAAGTAGTGACGCAGGGCGTCGACCATTTCCACATAATCGGCGGGGGGCGCGACCAGGGCAAAACCCGAGTCGTAATACCCCGGAGTGACATCCTCACGGCACCACTGGCAGGTAGCGGAGAAGTCGATAAAGTGCGGCTCGCTCTGGCCGGGGATTTTCAGGCGCATGTCGAAACGCGCCCCGATCAGCAGCGGCAGCTGGCTGATCAACAGCAGGCCGTCGAGGGACACATTGCCGATGTAGCCCATCGGCTTGTCGGTGATGCGATTGAACACCTTCAGGTAGTAAGGCAACTGATGGCGTTCGATGCGGCGCTGAACATGCATAGACATAGTGGCAAATCGCTATGGATGGCCATTGAGTATGGCCCCACTACTGCGGGTAAACCAGTTTCAGGAACAGCGCTCGGACATCCGGTCGCGCAACTGACGACGAGTGGTATCGAGCTGCTCGTCACTGAGGTAGTTGCGCTGGCCGTCCGCGGTTTCCTGGTAGTAGCGCAGGCCTTCGGGAATGTCCGCCAGCATACGGCGCAATTTGCTGCATTCGTTCGCCCGCTCGGCCCGGTTCTGGGCCGCCGCTACAGAAGCCTGAGCCTGCTCTTCGCGCCGCGCTTCATAAAAGCGACTGGCGCGGGCTTCGCGTTCGCGGGTCAGCGCGTCGCGCTCGATCACCTGCGGCTTGACCTCGATCACCTCGGCACCGGCCGCAGCGGGGCGCTGGCCGAAGTGCACCTGGCCATTGGCATCGGTCCAGCGATAGATTTCCGCAGCCGCCAACCCCGGCACCAGCAACAGGCATAACAACGCACGCATGGAATCCCTCCCGATCAAGTCCCAAGCTTAATGCCCGGCCCGGCGGGCTCCGGCACTCGTCGACCAGCGGTCAAGGGGTTGCAGCAGACATCTTGGCCGGTTCGACCGGGCTATCATGCCCAAGCTGACGCAGGGTTTCCAGGCGAGCCCGGGCGCGGTAGGCATATTCGCTGGTGGGGTAGCGGGCGACGATGAACCGGTAGGTCTGCAGCGCATCGACAAACAATGCCTGACGCTCCAGGCACTGCCCGCGCAGCAGGGAAATCTCCGGCTGCATATAGCTGCGCGAACGGCTGTTGCGCTCGGCCTTGGACAGATAGAGCATCACCGCCTCACACTCACCACGCTCATAGGCCTGGTAGGCGTTGTTCAGATTGCTGTCCAGGCGATGGCGACTGCACCCCAGCACACTGACCAGCAACACCATGATCACTAGAATTCGCATAGCCTTCTCCTCCATGGGCAATGTATCGACCGCCAGGGAAAATTCTTCAGGCCCATATCCTCCGATGGGTCTTGGCCATCCTGACTGGCCCGGCCAGCCGCGCCTGGCTAGACTGTCGCGACCCGGCTATTCGCCCTGGAGTCGTCATGCCCATCGCCCACCGCCTGCTGCCCCTGGTCTGTCTCGGCCTGCTCAGTGCCTGCTCCCCCACCACTCCGCTGTTTATCGCCCAGGTGGCCACCCATGAAGTGGTGGAATACAAGACCCTGAAGAATAACCGCATGCTCGCCGCCATCGAAGAGGAAGGCGACCTGCTGACCTACAGCGCCCAGGCCATCCGCGATGGCAAAAGCGAAAAGGCCGAACAACTCTACCTGACCGGCTACCGCGACGAGAAACTCAGCAACGAAGTACGCGCCATCAGCCTGTACCAGAGCGGCCTGCTCTATATGAACCGCTTCAACGAACAGCGCGACGACGGCAAGGCCCTCAATTACTTCTACCAGGTACTCAACGAATTCCCCGCCAGCCGCGCGGCCGAACGGGCCGAGGCGCGTATCGTGATGATCCGCCAGCGCGCCGATGAGCCGGTGCACAAGACCTCGCGCGAACTGCTCGCGCACTGGAAACCCAACCAGCAACTCGACCTGTACAAGCCCAGCCTCGACCCGGACATGACCCTGCTGTCGCGCCGCGCCGTGCTGAAGAACCGCGTCGACGAGGCCGAAGAGCTCTACCTGCTGGCCTTGAGCGACCCCGGCATCCCCGCCGACATCAAGGAAAAGGCCCTCTACCAGCTCGCCCTGATGTACCTGGCTCCCGACAACCCCAGCGCCAGCCGCGACAAGGCCATCGCCTACCTGCGCCGACTGCTAGTGCAGTACCCGCAGAGCGAGCTGAACATCAAGGCCGCCCGCCATCTGGATCAGGCGCTGAACCGCGCCACGTTCTAGCCCCAGGCGGCTGGCGCATAAATGCCCAGCAACCCGCTCCAGTAGGGTGCGCCGTGCGCACCGAGCAATCTGCGCATTGCTGAGCAATGCCACCCCGGACCAAGGGCTTTGCCAAGAGCCCGCGGCTTACGCGGGTACGCACTGGCACTCACCCCACGGCCTACATCACCGACTACTTAGCCGCCCACAAAACCAGTTACCGAGGTAGTGCAGAGGAACAATGACTACAGGGTTGCGCCATAGTAGCCTCGTGCTCATTCGCAACTCAGGAGTCAGTGCATGACCATTCGCCGCACCAAAATCGTCGCCACCCTCGGCCCAGCCAGCAACGCCCCCGAGGTTCTTGAGCAACTGATCATCGCCGGGCTGGATGTGGCCCGCCTGAACTTCTCCCACGGCACCCCCGACGAACACAAGGCGCGCGCCAAGCTGGTGCGCGAGCTGGCCGCCAAGCATGGCCGCCATGTCGCCCTGCTCGGCGACCTGCAAGGCCCGAAGATCCGCATCGCCAAATTTGCCGACAAGCGCATCGAACTGAAGGTCGGCGACCGCTTCATCTTTTCCACCAGCCACCCGCTGACGGCGGGTACCCAGGACATCGTCGGCATCGACTACCCGGATCTGGTCAAGGACTGCGGCGTCGGCGACGAGCTGCTGCTCGACGACGGTCGCGTAGTCATGCGTGTTGAAAGCGCTACCGGCGACGCCCTGCACTGCGTCGTGCTGATTGGCGGCCCGCTGTCCGACCATAAAGGCATCAACCGCCGCGGTGGCGGCCTGACCGCCCCGGCCCTGACCGAGAAAGACAAAGCCGATATCAAGCTCGCCGCCGAGATGGAGCTGGATTACCTGGCCGTGTCCTTCCCCCGCGATGCCGAAGACATGCACTACGCGCGCAAGCTGCGCGACGAAGCCGGCGGCAGCGCCTGGCTGGTGGCCAAGATCGAACGCGCCGAAGCCGTGGCTGACGACGAGACCCTCGACGGCCTGATCCGCGCCAGTGACGCAGTGATGGTGGCCCGTGGCGATCTGGGCGTGGAAATCGGCGACGCCGAGCTGTGCGGCATCCAGAAAAA
>JBFJZW010000136.1:0-11263 GCA_041621875.1 Pseudomonas sp.
GCGGGCCGCGGGGTTCGCCGCCGATGTGCGGCATTACGAACATCTGGCCGAGGCCTTCGCCCAGGCCCGGGAGCAGTTCGGCCCCGTCGATATCTGCATCGCCGGTGCGGCGGGCAACTTCGTGGCGCAGGCCGCGCAGATGTCGGCCAATGCCTTCCGCACGGTGATCGATATCGACCTGATCGGCACCTACAACACCTTCCGCGCCGCGCTGCCGCTGCTGCGCCCTGAATGCTCGAACCTGCTGGCGATCTCCGCCGTGCAGTCGCTGATGCCCACGGCCACCCAGGCCCACGTGTGCGCCGCCAAGGCGGGTATCGACATGCTGGTGCGCACCCTGTCGATCGAATGGGCTGCCCAGGGGATTCGCTGCAACGCCATCGCCCCGGGACCGGTTGCCGGCACCGAAGGCATGAACCGCCTGGCCCCCGGCGGCGACGCGAGCTGGGAGCGCCTGCTGGCGGGGATTCCCATGGGCCGGGCGGGGGAGCGCGACGAGATCGCCGACCTCGCCCTGTTCCTTTGCAGCGGGGCCGCGCGCTACCTCAACGGCACGGTCGTGGTGATCGACGGCGGCCAGTCCAATACCGGCTCGCTGCCCTTCGGCAACATGCTGCTCGACTCCCTGAAAAGCGCCTAGCAAGCCCCCTCGGGGTTGCACGCGTTCTCCACCCATAACAACAAGTAATGGTGCTGAGCATGACAACAACAAGCAGAAATACCGCTTTCCGCCCCCGGGCGCTGGCCGTGGCCATAGCCCTGGGCTGTAGTGCCCAGACGCAGGCCATCACCTTCGACCTCGGCGAGGTCGAGGGCCAGTTCGACTCACAGCTCTCGATAGGTGCCAGTTGGTCGGTGCGCGGTGCCGACCCGGATTTTATCGGTGTGGCCAGCGGCGGTCAGGCCTCGTCGCGCACCGCGGACGACGGCCGGTTGAATTTCAAGAAGGGCGAAACCTTCTCGAAGATCTTCAAGGGTGTGCATGACCTGGAGCTGAAATACCGCGACAGCGGGGTGTTCGTCCGTGGCAAGTACTGGTACGACTTCGAAACCAAGGACGAGAGCCGGCTGTTCTACGACATCGACGATCACAACCGCAAAGAGGCAGCGCAGTCCTCCGGCGCGGAGATTCTCGATGCCTTCGCCTACCACAACTACAGCATCGGCGAGCAGCCCGGCAGCGTGCGGGTCGGCAAGCAGGTGGTCAGCTGGGGCGAGAGCACCTTTATCGGCAACTCGATCAACTCGATCAACCCGGTCGACGTGGCCGCGTTGCGCCGCCCCGGCGCGGAGCTCAAGGAAGGCCTGATCCCGGCCAACATGCTGTACCTGTCGCAGAGCCTGAGCGATTCGCTGAGCCTGGAGGCCTTCTACCAGCTGGAGTGGGACCAGACCATCGTCGACAACTGCGGCACCTTCTTCTCCACCGACGTGATCGCCGACGGTTGCGATGACCGCATGGTGGTCGCCGGTCCCGACCTGCCCCCCGGCCTGTCGGACAACAGCGGCCCGGCCAGCGGTAACAACTTCTACCTGCCGCGCGGCGGCGACCGCGATGCCCGCGACGGCGGTCAGTTCGGCCTGGCGTTGCGCTGGTTCGCGCAGGAGCTGAACGACACCGAGTTCGGCCTCTATGCCCTGAACTACCACAGCCGCGGCCCGGTCTTCAGTACCACCCGTACGACGGCGGCCAATCCCGCCGGCCTGGGCTTCGTCGGCGCAGCACCGACGGCCGGCTACTTTATCGAGTACCCGGAGGATATCCGCCTGTATGGCCTGAGCTTCCAGACCACAGCGGGCAGCACCTCGCTGTCCGGCGAAGTCAGCTACCGGCCGAATATGCCGCTGCAGATCAACACCACCGATCTGGTCTTCGGCGCGCTCGGCCTGGCGGTGTCGCCGGTGTTCGAGTCCGGTCATGGGCAGAACGTCCCCGGCCGCGACCTGCATGGCTACGACCGCCGCGCGGTGACCCAGGCGCAGGTCACCGCCGTGCAGTTTATCGACCGGGTCCTGGGGGCGAGCCGTCTGACCCTGCTGGGCGAGGTCGGTTACAACCATATCAATGGCATCGACGACGACGTCGGCGAGCTGCGCTTCGGCCGCAACGCGGTGTTCGGGGCCGGGCAGCTGTCCTCGCAGGCCACCTGCCGCGCGTTCAACTCTGCCAACCCGGACGAGTGCAACGACCGGGGTTTCTTCACCAGCCATTCCTGGGGTTACCGCGCCCGCGCCAGCCTGGAGTACAGCAACGTGTTTGCCGGGGTCAGCCTGACCCCGAGCCTGGCCTGGTCGCATGACGTGGCCGGCTACGGGCCGAACTTCGACGAGGGCAGCAAGGCCATCAGCCTCGGCCTTAGCGCCGCCTACCAGAACACCTATAACGCCAGCCTCAGCTACACCGATTTCTTCGGCGGCGACTACAACACCGTCACCGATCGCGACTTCGTTGCGCTCAGTTTCGGCATCAACTTCTAGGCGATCGAGAAAGGTTATTCCGATGAAAACAATAAAAATCCTGTCGCAAGGCGGCGCACTGGCGCTCTCGCTGCTGGCCTGCGCTGTTATGGCCGCGGTATCCCCCGAAGAGGCCGGCAAACTGGGCACGACGCTGACGCCGGTGGGCGCGGAGCTGGCCGGCAACGCCGACGGCTCCATCCCGCCCTGGAACGGGGGCCTGTCGGCCACCGCCGGGACGGTGGACGCCAATGGTTTCCTGGCCGACCCCTTTGCCGACGAAGCGCCGCTGTTCACCATCACCGCGCAGAATGCGGCGCAGTACCAGGAACGCCTGACGCCCGGCCAGCTGGCGCTGTTCAAGCGCTACCCGGACAGCTACCGGATCCCGGTATTTCCCAGCCACCGCAGCGCCGGGCTGCCCAGCGATGTGCTGGCCGCGGTAAAGCGCAACGCCACCCGCACTCAATTGGTCGCCGGGGGCAACGGGCTGGAGAATTTCGAAAGCGCCATTCCCTTCCCGATTCCGCAAAACGGCCTGGAGGCCATCTGGAATCACATCACCCGTTACCGCGGCGGCAGCGTGAAACGCCTGGTCACCCAGGCCACGCCCCAGGCCAATGGCACCTACAGCCTGGTGTACTTCCAGGATGAGTTCACCTTCCCGAAAAACGTCAAGAACGGCAGCGTCGGCCAGGATGGCAACGTGCTGTTCTACTTCAAGCAGCGGGTGACCGCGCCCTCGCGCCTGGCCGGTAACGTGCTGCTGGTCCACGAGACCATCGATCAGGTCAAGGAACCGCGCATGGCCTGGGTTTATAACGCCGGCCAGCGCCGCGTACGGCGTGCCCCGCAGGTGGCCTACGACGGCCCGGGTACCGCCTCCGACGGCATGCGCACCACCGACAATTTCGACCTCTACAACGGTGCGCCGGATCGTTACGACTGGCAGTTGGTCGGCAAGAAGGAGATCTATATCCCCTACAACAGCTACCGTCTGGATTCGCCGCAGTTCAAGTACAGCGACATCATCAAGCCCGGTCATATCAACCAGGACCTGACCCGTTACGAGCTGCACCGGGTCTGGCATGTGGTGGCCACCTTGAAGGACGGCGAGCGGCATATCTATGCCAAGCGCGACTTCTACCTCGACGAGGACACCTGGCAAGCCGCGCAAATCGATCACTACGACGGTCGCGGCACCCTCTGGCGCGTCGCCGAGGCGCATGCCCAGTACTACTACGACAAGCAGGTGCCCTGGTACACGGTGGAAACCCTGTATGACCTGCTGTCGGGTCGCTACCTGGCGCTGGGTATGAAGAACGAGGAGAAGCACGCCTACGACTTCGGCCATAGCGCCGCGGAGCGCGACTACACCCCGGCCGCCCTGCGCCAGGCTGGCGTGCGCTAAGCCCGGCCGTCATCGCACGCGGGTCCGGACCTGAGTTCGGGCCCGCCTGCGCTCCTTTCTATGTGCCGGTGCCCCGTGGGACGGCCATTCCACATCTGAACCCCGGAGGTCAGTCGTGCAAGGTTTGATGATGAAGTTCAACCTGAATATCACCGCGATCATGCGCCATGCCGAGCAGCTTGCCGGCACGCGCGAGATCGTCTCGCTGTTTGCCGATGGCGCGCTGCATCGCTACAGCTACGCCGAGGCCTTCGCCCGGGTGCGGCGGCTGGCCAACGCCCTGGATCGCCTGGCGGTTGGCCCCGAGGCCCGCGTGGGGACGCTGGCCTGGAACGATCATCGACATTTCGAACTGCACTATGCGGTGCCCTGTTCGGGGCGGATCTGCCACACCATCAACCCCAAGCTGTTTCCCGAGCAGATCCGCTACATCATTCGGCATGCCGAGGATGAGGTGCTGTTTATCGACCCGCAGTTCATCCCCCTGATCGAGGAGTTGCATGGCGAGTTCGCCTGCGTCAAAACCTACGTCGCCCTGTGCGACACGGCCGCGCTGCCGGCCAGTCGTCTGCCCAATCTGCTGAGCTACGAAGCCCTGCTGGCCGGGGAGGTGGACAGCTACGCCTGGCCCGATCTGGACGAGGGCCGGGCCAGCGGCCTGTGTTACACCTCCGGCACCACGGGCAACCCCAAGGGGGTGCTCACCAGCCACCGCAGCACCGTGCTGCACGGCATGTCGCAGAATATGGCGGACAACGTCGGCCTGCGCGCCGTGGATGTGGTGATGCCGCTGGTGCCGATGTTCCATGTCAGCGCCTGGGGCATGCCCTACAACGCCGCCATGGTGGGGGCCAAGCTGGTGCTACCCGGGCCCAAGGTCGCCGATGCCGAGGCCATGGTGCAGCTGATCAACCGCGAGTCGGTCAGCTTCTCCCTGGGGGTTCCCACGCTCTGGCTCGGCATCGCCAAGTATTTACAGGACAGCGGCCACAGGGTGCCGAGCCTGAAGCGCGCGGTATCCGGCGGCGCGGCTTGCCCCCTGGCCCTGATCCAGGCCCTGGCCGAGCAGGGGGTGGCGCTGGAGAACGGCTGGGGCATGACCGAGCTGAACCCCATGGGCAGCTACAACCGCTACCAGAGCTGGTATGCCGAGCTGGACGAGGGGCAGCGCCATCGGCAGTTGCTCAAGTCCGGCCGGGTGCTGTTCGGCGTGGAGATGCGCATCGTCGACGAGCAGGGCCAGCAGCTGCCGCGGGACGGCGTGGCGGCGGGGGCATTGCAGGTGCGCGGGCCCTGGGTGCGCAGCGGTTATTTCGGCCAGGAGGGCACGGACGACTGGTTCGACACCGGCGATGTGGCGACCCTCGACAGCCGCCACTATATGCAGATCACCGACCGCACCAAGGACATGATCAAGACCGGCGGCGAATGGATCTGCTCGGTCGAGATCGAGAACGCCATCATGGCTCACCCCCAGGTTCTGGAGGCGGCGGTGATTGGCGCGCCCCATGAGCGCTGGAGCGAGCGGCCGCTGCTGGTGATAGTGCCCACGGCAGCGGATGCGCCGCCCAGCCATCAGGCGCTGCGCGCTTTCCTGCAGGGCAAGGTGCCGAAATGGTGGTGCCCGGACGCCACCGAGGTGGTGACCGAAATACCCCATACCGCCACCGGCAAGGTCAGCAAAAAACTCCTGCGCGAGCGCTACGCCCACTACCAGTGGCCCGAGGCGAGCGAGTCGTAAACCCGGTAGGGGTGGCATGCACCGCAGCGCGCCGCGATGGGCGGGTGGTCGGGCAATTTTGAGGCTGAGCAGGCATAACAGTTGAGCGTTTGCGCGACATCTTGCAGAGGTGTCGCGTTTTTTATTCAGGCCAGATGGTGCTGTCTAAGTAGATTTGCTGCACGCCTACGCCCGAAAACGACTGGGCGGCACCCCGCTCCAGCGTTGGAAGGCGTGGCGGAAGCTGGCGGTTTCGCTGAAGCCCAGGTGTTCGGCGATGCGGCAGATCGGCCAGTCCTCCTGGCTCAGCAGGTCTTTCGCCTGCTCGAAACGCAGCTCGTCGAGCAGTTCCTGGTAGTGGGTGCCGAGCTCCTGCAGGTGGCGGCGCAGGGTGCGTGGCGAGCAGTGCAGTTGCTGGGCCAGCCGTTCCAGGCCGGGCGGCGCGCTGAGCTGTTCGCCGAGCAGTTGGCGTACCCGCGCCAGCCAGGCCTGGCGGGTGGTGAACTCGGCGTTCTGCTTGCGGCAGCGGGCGAGCATCTCGCGGTGGGTCACCGGGTCGGCCAGGGGCAGGCGCTTGTCCAGCCAGGCGGCGGGGAAGGCGAAGGCGTTGCGCCGGGCATTGAACTGCAGCGGGCAGGCGAAGCTCAGGGGGTAGCGGGCGCTGTAGGCCGGTTCGGCATAGCGGAACTGCGCGGCACTCAGCTCCAGGCGCTGGCCGAGCAGGTCGTCGCAGATCAGTTTGAGCGAGGCCAGGCACATCTCCAGGTTGAACACTTCCAGGGCGGCGGCATGCCGATAGTCGTCGGCGCTGACCCAGGCCAGTTCGCCTTCCACCTGCAGGTCCAGCCTGAAATAGGTGCCGAGCAGGGCCGGGTACTGCAGCAGCAACCGCCAGGCGTCACCAAAGGTGGCACTGGAGAGGGCGGCGTAACCGACCATGCCATAGGCCGTGATATGCATGCGCCGGCCCAGTTCCAGGCCCAGATCGTTGCGCAGCAACAGGGCGTTGGCGCATACCTGTAATTCCTGGGCGCGGGTGATGCGGGTGTCGGCGCAGCCCAGGCCGGCCGCGACGATGCCGCTGTCGGCCAGCAGCCGCTCGGTCAATTCGGGCTGCTCGGCGAACAGATCGAGAATCAGGGACACCACATGCAGGGTGGTCAGGTGGGCATGCAACATCGGAGATAACCGCAATAGTTCGGAATGCTCGAATGAGGCAAGAACTATGCCGCGGCATCGCAGCGGCCGGAGGCGATCCGGGCCGCTGCGGTCTAACAGGCTGTTGAAAAATGTAGGCGAGGCGGGCAAGACAAGGCAAAAACGGCTGAGGAAGCGGAGTTTACGAGATGTAAATGAGCATTCCGAATCCGTTTTTAACGCAGTATTGCCAACGCAGGTAGTTTTTCAGTGGCCTGTTTAACAGGGTTTAGCGATTACGCAGGTAAGCATTAATAAAGTCGCCCTGGTTGGGGGCTTTCTCGTGGGTGGTAAACATCAGACCCGCATCGCCCTCGCGCAGCTTGAGTTGGGCGTCAAAGCTGCACTGTACGGTTTTCAGCTGCTCGGCTTGGGCCTTGAACGCCGCGTTGTTCTCACACAGGCTGGCCATCTGGCGCACCACTTCGCCGCAGAAGCTCGGCACGCCGAGGCGCTGGAGCTTGTCGTCTTCGATGGCTGGCCAATCCACCGCCGTAGTCAGTGGCGTGCCGCAGCTCTGCGAAGCCTCCTGATCGATCTGCTGCAGTTGCGCGCTGAAGTCGGTCACGCGCTGCTCGCGGTCGAAGCGGCTCAGCTTGTCCTGAATGCCCTGTTTCTTCTGCTGCTCATAGAGCGCCAGCAGGGCGGCGGGTTTGGCGGCCTTGCTTTTGGCTTCGTCGAAACCCAGTTCGAAACCCTCGGTGTCTGGCAGATACAGCTGGAAGCGCTCGCCACCCCAGCCCCGGCGCTTGACCAGCACGCTGGAGGCGCTGCCATTGAGGGTGGTGCTATAGCTGAGCTCATCGTTGCCACGGTCTTTGATCGTGGTGAGCAGCACCACTTCATCCAGCGGGTGGTTGATGCCGCTGACCTGCACCAGCGCCTGCGTGCTGTCGCTGCTGGGGGCAACGATCACGCTGATGCCTTTGCCGGCATCGAACACTTGTGGGTACTTGGCCAGTTCGAGGGCGCTGGCGTTGAGGGTGAACAGCGAAGCGGCGAGTAGCAGTGACAGCCTTGTCATGGAATCGTCCTTGGTAAGGGGTGGAACGCCGAGTATAACCAGGCCGCCGTTACGGGTCATGGCCGCCTGGGTCGCCCCGGCAGCGGCACCTCGACAAACGGTTGCCCGGGGTGCTCGCCAGCCCAGGCTTTGCGGTATACTGCGCGGCCTTTGGCCGGTTGTACCGGCTATAAGTCGCACACAAGCCACGCCGGTTCTCCCGCGTGGCTTGTTGGTTTTTGTCGCGCCAACGGGCGCATGAATGAGAGGCACGACGATGAGCGCACTGGTTGGCGTGATCATGGGCTCCAAGTCCGATTGGTCCACCCTTAGCCACACCGCCGAGATGCTGGACAAGCTGGGCATTCCCTATGAGGTCAAGGTGGTGTCCGCCCACCGCACCCCGGACCTGCTGTTCCAGTACGCAGAAGAGGCGGAAGGCCGTGGCATTCAGCTGATCATCGCCGGTGCCGGCGGCGCGGCGCACCTGCCGGGCATGTGCGCGGCCAAGACCCACCTGCCGGTGCTCGGCGTGCCGGTACAGTCGGCGGTGCTTTCGGGGGTCGACTCGTTGCTGTCGATCGTGCAGATGCCGGCCGGCATCCCGGTCGCCACCCTGGCCATCGGCAAGGCCGGTGCGGTCAACGCCGCGTTGCTGGCCGCGAGCATCCTCGGCCACCAGCACCCGCAGTTCCACGCGCGTCTCAAGCAGTTCCGCCAGGAGCAGACCGAGACCGTGCTGGATAATCCGGACCCGAGGGACGCGTAATGAAGATCGGCGTAATAGGTGGCGGCCAGCTGGGTCGCATGCTGGCCCTGGCGGGCACCCCACTGGGGATGAACTTCGCCTTCCTCGACCCGGCCCCTGATGCCTGCGCCCAGGCGCTCGGCGAGCATATCCGCGCCGATTATGGCGATCAGGATCACCTGCGCCAGCTGGCCGACGAAGTGGACCTGGTGACCTTCGAGTTCGAGAGCGTGCCGGCCGAGACCGTGGCCTTTCTCTCCCAGTTCGTGCCGGTCTACCCCTGCGCCGAGTCCCTGCGCATCGCCCGCGACCGCTGGTTCGAGAAATCGATGTTCAAGGACCTGGGCATCCCCACGCCCGAGTTCGCCGATATCCAGTCGCAAGCCGACCTCGACGCCGCGGCCGTATCCATCGGCCTGCCGGCGGTGCTCAAGACCCGCACCCTGGGTTACGACGGCAAGGGCCAGAAGGTTCTGCGTGCTGCTTCCGATGTAGTCGGTGCCTTTGCCGAGCTGGGCAGCGTGCCGTGCATCCTCGAAGGTTTCGTGCCCTTTACCGGCGAAGTGTCGCTGGTGGCGGTGCGCGCCCGCGATGGCGAAACGCGCTTCTACCCGCTGGTGCACAACCGCCACGACAGCGGCATCCTCGCCCTGTCCATCGCCAGCAGCGATCACCCGCTGCAGGGGCTGGCAGAAGACTATGTTGGCCGGGTGCTGCAAAAGCTCGACTATGTCGGCGTGATGGCCTTCGAGTTCTTCGAAGTGGACGGCGGCCTCAAGGCCAACGAGATCGCTCCGCGGGTGCACAACTCCGGGCACTGGACCATCGAAGGGGCCGAGTGCAGCCAGTTCGAGAACCATCTGCGCGCCGTGGCCGGCCTGCCGCTGGGCTCGACCGCCAAGGTAGGCGAGAGCGCGATGCTCAACTTTATCGGCGTGGTGCCGCCGGTGGAGCAGGTCATTGCCATCGATGACTGCCACCTGCACCACTACGGCAAGGCCTTCAAGGTCGGCCGCAAGGTCGGTCATGCCACCCTGCGCTGCGCGGATCGCGCGACCCTGGACCAGCAGATCGCCGTGGTCGAGGCGCTGATCGCCAAGGCCTGAAGTGGTCTCTGGTGCCGGCAGCAGCCGGCACCAGAGACTTTTCACGGAACCTCCGCGGCGTCCATCAATCCGATAGCCTAATGCCATGGCGTTTCTCAGCCCCGGCACACTTACCTATTCGGAGAACCTGTTATGGGCATTATCAGCACCATCTTCATCGGCCTGATCGTGGGCCTGATCGCACGCTTCCTCAAGCCGGGCGATGACAGCATGGGCTGGATCATGACCATCCTGCTCGGCATCGGCGGTGCCATTGCCGCTACCTACGGTGGCCAGGCCCTGGGGTTCTACCAGGCGGGCCAGGGGGCGGGTTTCATCGGCGCGGTGATCGGTGCGGTGGTCCTGCTGGTAATCTACGGCGCAATCAAAAAGAACTGACCCCAAGCCCTCTGCGATCGCGAGCCTGTCCATGCGCCATCTGTTGTTGCTGCCCCTTGTGCTGATAAGCAGCCTAGCCTGCGCCGAACTGCCGGAAACCGACTGGCTTGAACTGATGCCGGAAGAAGACCGCCTGGCCCTGGAAAACATGCCGGAAATCAGCCACGAAGGCGCGGAAATGGAGAGCGGCTTCTATATACCCGGCGGACTCAAACAGCAGACCGCCGACCTCCCCGCGGTGATGTACTCGAGCAAAACCGTCCCCGCCTTCGACGGCAAACAGATTCGCCTGGGCGGCTATCCGGTTCCCCTGGAAACCGACGCCGCCGGCCGCAGCACCCTGTTCTTCCTGGTACCATACCCTGGTGCCTGCATCCACGTCCCGCCACCGCCGCCTAACCAGCTGGTACTCGTTCGTTACCCCAAAGGCATCGAGCTCGAAGACATCTACGCCCCGCTCTGGGTCAGCGGCACGCTGAAGATCGAACAGGTCAACAACGAGTTGGCGGATGCGGCGTATGCGCTGGAGGCGGGGGTGGTTAGGGTGGTGACAGAGGAAGACCTGTAGCTCAATCTGAGGTTGTTTCTATCCCACAGCTTCTCCCTGCCACTTTCAGCGCTTAGCTACCAGTTAATGTCTCGATAGCCTAAGGATGGTCTGAAAAAGCCTCCCTTCGGAAAATTCAGCCCAGTAAGCATGCTGCTGACAGGCCTGCCAATTCGTAAAGCTAGCCTTTTTAGAGTTTCCCAAAGCCGTCGTGGGTAACAAATAAAGCCGTCCCGCTTTCCGTTGATATAAAAATTTGGCAAATTTACTTTGGTGTTGGTGCCACCGCAATTTGCCTTGCACGGTCAAGTGTTAGACATATCATGCAGATATCCAGATATTCCCCAAAAATAGCGCCATTGCATTCAAGATCTCTGTTCTTCATCCAAGCCCGTTGAATCTCACGAAGAACACCTCGCTTCTCTTGACTCAGTCGACTGACTTTATCTCGGTAAGCAGAATTGAGCAGCGCATCAGCATCTGCAAGAACCAACTGATAAATTCCCCGATCCTGAGTTATCGCAACCTGAGGCATGCTTTGCAACAAATCAGCATCCCAGTTATTCAGACTGTTATTATCATTAACCCATAGCTTGACGGTTTTATTATCATAATAGCCATGCTGATTCTTGGTTATCCCAGACTTATAAATCAACTCGATATAAATTGGGTCACTTGATCGTTGAGGATCATTTA
>JBFJZW010000137.1:0-11146 GCA_041621875.1 Pseudomonas sp.
CCGATACCGGCGTAGGTGAATTCGTAGCTGAGGTCGCAGCGCTCGAACCAGGGGGCGACGCCGGTTTCCTTGTCGGTGTGGCGACCGAACATGCCGTGGCCAGCGGCGGGCGGCAGGATGCTGTAGGTCAGGTGATATTTGCCGGGGCCCATCAGCTTGAGGTTGTCGCCGTAGTGCGGGCCGTCGTTGGCGACCATGGCGTGGAAATCACCCTTGAGTTCCTCATCACTGCCGTCCTTGCGCAGCACGAAGGCGATGTTCAGGTAGGGCACGAAGCTGCCTTCCTGGAAGCCGTTGGGGTTGTTTTCCAGTGCGCTGATGTCGGCTTCCAGGTGCACATCGGAGTCGGCGGCGGGGCGCATCATGCCCGGCGGGTCCATCTCGATCGGTTGCAGGTACACGGCACCGACTTCCAGGCCGCCGCATTGCTGGGGCTCGCCAATCGGGTATTCCTTGGCCTGGGCACATGTAGCGACCAGCAGCAGGGCGAGTGAAAAGGGCAGTTGTGCGCGCATCGACGGTTTCCTCTGAGCGTTGGCTTGGATGGGCCTAGCTTAGGGAAACAAGAACCAAACAATAATGATTTGCATCAAGATTGGTTCTTGATCGACAGGATAATTGGCCCCGATCGGCCGAGTGCACACGCTGCCGATGTTGTACGCCGGGCAGGGCGTCAACAGTTCTGGCGCACCACTTCGATACGGAACTGCGGCTCATAGGGCGGTACGTTACATTCGATGATGTCGCCCGGGGCCACCTGCAGGCGCACACCGACTATATCGGCGCGTATCGGCTGCTGGCTGACGCAGCGATCGACCAGCACCGCGGTACGCACCCGCTGCGCACCCAGGCTGGACAGATAGGCACAGGTGCGCAGCAGCGAATGGCCTTGGTAGAGCACGTCATCGATCACCAGCAGCTGGGTATTGGCCAGGTCCAGGGTGGCCAATTCCGGGCTTTCAGTCAGCGCCGTATGTGCGTGCAGGACGCTGAGATCGTCGGCGTAACGCTTGACCTTGAGGGCAAACAACGGCAGTTCGGGCTGCCCGCTAAGCTGCGCCAACTGTTGCTGCAGCATCCGCGCCAGAGGTTCGCCGCGGCGCAGGATGCCGACCAGGGCGCTGGGCCCCGGCGGCAGCAGGGCCAGGGCCTGGCGCGCCATGTCGTGGATGACCTGTTCGAGCTCTGCGCTGTCGTACAGACACAAGCGCTGCACCTTGTTGGGGCTTGAACTGGGCATGGGCTTAGCTCCCTTGGGCAATTTCTTGGCGGGTGACGGGGAGTAGGGCGGGGAACTCTTCTGGGGTCAGGGTTTCCTTTTCCAGCAACAGCCGGGCACCTTGTTCCAGCTCGGCGCGGCGGCTCTGCAGCAGGGTCTTGGCCCGGTTGTAGGCGTCTTCGATCAGGGCCTTGACGCACAGATCGACCTCGCGGGCGGTCTGCTCCGAATAATCCTTCTCACGCAGGCTGATCGCCTGTTCCCCCAGGTAGCTGGCGCTCTGGCGCTCCAGTACGGCCTGACCGAGTTCGCGGCTCATGCCGAAACGGGTGACGATCTGCCGGGCAATATCGGTGACCTTGGCCAGGTCGTCCGCCGCTCCGGTGGAGACTTCATCGAACACCAGTTGCTCGGCCGCGCGCCCGGCCAGCAATACCAGCATGCGGTCCTTGAGTTCGCGCAGGGTGATCAGGAAGCGATCTTCGGTGGGGCGCTGCAGGGTATAACCCAGCGCGCCGACCGAGCGCGGGATGATCGACACCTTGTGCACCGGGTCCATGCCCAGCAGGCTGGCCGCCGCCAGGGCATGGCCCATTTCGTGGTAGGCCACCACCTCGCGCTCATGGGGCTGCAACAGGCGGCCGCGGCGCTCGCTGCCGATCACGATGCGTTCAACCGCCGCAGTGAAATCGGCCATGTCCACCGCCTGTGCGCCGCGCCGGGTGGCGACTATGGTGGCTTCATTGACCAGGTTGGCCAGGTCCGCCCCGGAAAAGCCTGTGGTCATCCCGGCGATGCCTTCGATATCGAGGTCCGCACCGGCCTGGATGCGCTTCAGATGCACCTTGAGAATGGCCACCCGGCCGCGCCTGTCCGGGCGATCGATAACGATCTGCCGATCGAAGCGGCCGGCGCGGAGCAGGGCGGGGTCGAGCACCTCCGGGCGGTTGGTGGCGGCCAGCAGCACCACGCCTTCGCGGGTATCGAAGCCGTCCAGCTCGGCCAGCAACTGGTTGAGGGTCTGCTCCTTCTCGTCGTTGCCGCCGAGGGAGCCGGCTCCGCGCATCTTGCCCAGGGCGTCCAGCTCGTCGATAAAGATGATGCACGGCGCGGCCTTGCGCGCCTGTTCGAACAGGTCGCGAACCCGCGCAGCCCCGACGCCGACGAACATCTCGACGAACTCCGAACCGGAGATGGAGAAAAAGGGCACCCCGGCCTCGCCGGCCACCGCCTTGGCCACCAGGGTCTTGCCGGTACCGGGCGGGCCGACCAGCAGGATGCCCTTGGGGATGCGCGCGCCCAGGCGGCTGTACTTGGGCTGATCCTTGAGAAAGGACACCACTTCGAGCAGCTCGGCCTTGGCCTCGTCGATACCCGCCACGTCGTCGAAGGTCACGCCGGTATCGCGCTGGACGAACACCTTGGCCTTGGACTTGCCGACATTGACCATGCCGCCAAATCCCTGTTTGGCGGCCAGGCTGCGAAACAGAAAGGACCACAAGGCGAAAATCAGGATAAAGGGCAGCAGCCAGCTGAGCAGATTGCTGAGAAAACCGTCTTCGCGGGTGCCGCTGAAGCTCACCGCGGACTGCGCCAGGGCTTCGGCCAGATCGGGCTCGACACGAATGGTGCTGAACAGCTGGCGGTTGTTGATCGGTTCCTTGAGCGTGCCGCTGATCTGCTGCTGTTCGATGCGCAAGTCGCTCAGTTTGTCGTCCTTGAGCAGGCGCATGAATTCGCTGTAGGCAATCGGCTCGACCGCGCTACGTGCGCTCCACCAGTTCTGAAATACCAGCAGCAGGCTGAAGGCGACGAGGAAGAACCAGAGATTCCATTGGTGCTGCTTATCCATGGTGTCTGTCCTCGAGGGGGCTCGTAGACTGCCTTTCTAGCCGAACAACGGAACGGTCGCATTGATACCCGTCAACCCACCGGCAGGTTACGCGGGGGCTATCGCCCTCATATCCGCGCCCGGTCCGGGCTCAAGGGGCTTCGGCAGCGCCCTGGGCCGGCCATTTGAAACGTGAATGACGCGCCAGCTCTTCCGTACTGAGCAACTGCTGATAGCGCCGCCCGCGGATAATCCAGGTGGGGTAGCTGTTGATCTTCTCTTCGATGCAGGCCCGGGCCAGCACCCCCTTGCGACCGTTCGGCGAGCACTCGACATAGGGCAACTGCTCGGCCGCGGGGCCAAACAGGCTTTTCTGTTCCTGGCAGGCCGGGCACCAGAACGCACCGTAGAATTTCGCCTCGCTGCGCTGCAGGTGGTTGGCCAGAGCCTGCAGTTGCGGATCGGCGCGGGGGGAGAGCAGGTCGCTGTAGTAGAGATGCAGCGCCACCACGGCCAGCAAGGCGGTCAGGCCGCTACGCAGCAGCCAGTGCCGCCAGTCGGTCACGGTCGCCGACTTCGGCCAGATCAGGCTGGCGCGCAGGAAAAACGCGGCCAGCAGCGCCAACGACAGCAGGCACCAGGCGCAGAAGGCCGCCAGCTCGATCCAGCCGACCAGGGTCAGGTACAGGCTGATGACCAGACCGACCAGGGCAATCAGCCATAGCCGCCGCCAGCGTCGCAAGCGGCTCGGCTGCCGCCAGGCATGCACCGCCAGCACCGCATAGAGGGCAAACCCCCAGAGCGCCAGCGGTACGCCCAGCACCCAGGACCAGCGGCTTTGCTGAATCAGCTGACAAGACGAGCCCTGATCGCAGAAGGCCGGCGCAGCATCGCTCAAGGCGGCGAACGTCAGGTATCCGCTGAGCAACATGCCGGATACGGCCAGTAACAACAGTACCCAGTCCGGTGCCGCGGACCGGTTTTTCCCAACCCCGACCTGAGCCGTTGCTGCGGGACGGTGGAGTTTCTTGCTGGTTTGTTTGCGCATGGACCAGGCCGATATGTTCAGGGGATTCAATTAGCAGGCTAGCACCGAGGCTTTTAGCCTGACAATTTTGTTCAGAAGACTGAGGCCGGGGATGTCTATCAGAGCGGAGCTAGCCCAAGGTGGCTTGGAGGTGGCGACAAAACTAGGGGCGATTCAGATAGCAAAGGGGGTACGGCATCTTTCTGACTGCCGTACCCCCTCAGCGTTACTCAACGAGGCATCGTTAGAGGCTTACTTCAAGTACGCGACTTTCAAGCTGGATATCTCGCCGTTGAACTTGAAGGGTTTGCGATCGAAATAGGCGAGCGAAACCGGGGAGTAGCTGTCTCGGCCCACATCAAAGGCATCGTTGGCGGTAAAGGTCAGCGGGGCCGAACGCGGAACCTGGCCTTTGATGACTTCCTTGCCGTCTATGCGGATGGCGACGGAAAGGGGGCCTGCGTGCTTGTCGTCGAGCTTGTGGGTTTCCACCTCGATCTTGACCTTGCCGGTGGGCAGCGGGCTGGAGGACTCCAGCAGCGTTCTTTCGACCTCGAACAGGTTGTACTCGTAGGACAGCTTGCCCTGGTCGACCCATAACGCGAGCCCGCCGGAGAAGGCACCCAAGGCATAAAGCACGCCCTGGGAGTCGGCAGTCAGTTCGGTTTCGATGGTGACCAGATTGCTCCGCGCGCCTACTTTGGGAGCGGTGAATTCCGGGACGCCGAACACTTCCTGGGTATAGTGGAATTCAGTCGCGGGATTGCGCGGCGCGTCCTCCGGATGGAATACCACGGACCACAGACCGCCGCCAACGGGATACACCTTGTTGGCTTCGGCGTCGGCGGAAAAGGCCTTCTGCAGCTCCTCAACCTTCTGCGGATGGTCTTTTGCCACGTCCTTGGCCTGCGAGAAGTCCTTGCTCAGATCGTGGAGCTCCCAGGTGTCCTGATCCGGCGTCCATTTCAGGATGGCCGGGTCGACGCCCGGAACCCAGGGGGCGCGAGGCCCGAACACCGAGGCAATCCAGTCGTCCTGGTAGTAGCTACGGCTGCCCATCACCTCGAAGTACTGGCCTTTCTTCTGCCCCTTGGCGTCGGGCGCGTTGAAGGAGTAGGCCATGCTGACGCCGTCGATGGGGTCCTGGCTGATGCCATCGACCAGCTTGGGCGGCTGGATATCCAGCACGTCATAGATGGTCGGGACGATATCGTTGACGTGATGGAACTGCGAACGTGGGGTCTGGTCTGGCTTGATCTGCTTAGGCCAGGACACCACGAGCGGCGTGCGGGTACCGCCGAAGTGCGCGGCGACGAGTTTGGTGGAGCGATGGGGGGTGGAGCCGGCCCAGGCCCAGCCGGCGTGGTACATGTTGTCGGCCTTGGGCGAGCCGAGTACGTCCATGCCGCCGAGCTCGTTCATGGTGCGGATATGATCCTTGATCTCGGTCGCGATGCCGTTCTGTGCCAGCAGCTCGCTGATCGTGCCGTTCTGGCCCTCGGCGCTGGAGCCGTTGTCGCCCCACACATAGAAAATCAGCGTGTTGTCGCGGATACCCAGTTCGTCGAGGGTTTCCAGCAAACGACCGGCCTGGACATCCGCGTGCTCGGTGTAGCCGGCAAACACTTCCATGAGGCGGCGCTGGAACGGTTTCTCGTCTTCCGGGATGTCTTTCCAGGCTGCCAGCGAGTCGGGACGGGGGGTTAGCTCGGTATCCTGCGGGATCCAGCCGCGCTGTTTCTGCCGGGCATAGATTTCCTCGCGCATGGCATCCCAGCCCCCGTCGAAGCGGCCTTTGTACTTGTCGGCCCACTCCTTGAAGATGTGGTGGGGGCCATGGGAGGCACCGGGTGCCCAATAGACGAAGAACGGCCGATCCGGCGTGAGCGCGCGTACCTGCTTGATCCAGGACACGGCCTTGTCGGTCATGTCCTCGGTGAAGTGATAACCCTCCTTGCCGTGGGACGGATCGACGCGCACGGTGTTCTCGACCACGGCGGGCTCCCATTGCGACGACTCGCCGGCGAGGAAGCCATAGAAATAATCGAAACCAACCCCCTCACCAGCCGGCCAGTCGGTGTACGGGCCTACTGCGGTGGTTTCGTTGGCCGGTGTGTTGTGCCATTTGCCGAAGGCCGCTGTCGCGTAACCGTAGTAGCCCAGCACCTTGGCCGCCGTGGCCGATGTGCGCGGAATCCGGCCGCTGTAGCCGTCCCAGTCATTGGCCAGCTCGGCGATCTGGCCATAACCCACTCGGTGATGGTTACGCCCGGTGAGCAGAGCCGCTCGGGTGGGCGAGCACATGGCCGCGTTATGGAAGCGGTTGTATGACACGCCCTCCTTGGCGAGACGGTCCAGCGTGGGTGTTTGAATCACACCGCCAAAGGTGTGGGGCAGGGCCGGGCCCACATCGTCGAGCATGACGACGACGATGTTGGGCGCGTTAGCCGGTATGTGCGCTTGCTTGGGCAGCGGGCTGTAGGTCGAGGTGGCGATGGTCGGGCCAGCCTTGCTCCCCGAAGGGGTCGGAGGAAAGGGCAGCGACTCCTGGGCGTAGACGGGGGTACCCAGTGCCATGGCGGCACTCACCGCCAATGCCAACAGGCTGCGCTTATGGGAACGAACGGATTTTTTCATGATAGATCTCCTTATCTGTTGACACATCTGAAACCGACATGACACGTAGAGGTGTCTATGGCTTCCGCATGCCGCGCTGCTGGGCGATAGCGACGGCAGTAGTTGGGGGCACAAAGGTGCGAGCCACCCTTCAAGACCTTGCGGGGAATCCTGATTTCGGGCTGACAGGGATCGTAGCTTTCCGTTTCTTTGCCGCCGCGTGGATTCTTGGGAATGCAGCAGGGCTTCAGGGCATCGGCTTCGTGCTTGGGCGCATACCAGTCCGACGTCCATTCCCAAACGTTGCCGATCATGTCGAAGAGGCCGTGGCCGTTGGCCGGGAAGGCCCGGACCGGCGAGGTGCGCAGATAGCCGTCTTGCAGTTCGTTTACGGTAGGGAAGTTGCCCTGCCAGGTATTGGCCATATGCCGCCCTTGCGGGGTGAACTCGTGTCCCCAGGCGTATTCGGCCTGGTCGAGACCGCCTCTGGCGGCCAGTTCCCACTCGGCTTCGGTGGGCAGATCCTTGCCCAGCCAGTGTGCGTAAGCCAGTGCATCCCGGTAGGCAATATGCACCACAGGATGGTCGTCCAGCCCCTCTACGCTGCTGCCGAGGCCATAGGGTTGGTACCAGCAGGCTCCTTCCTGAAAGCTCCACCATTGCGTCCAGTCGCGTAGGTCGATCGATCCTGGGCGGGGCTGGAATACCAGGGACCCCGCATAGAGCATGTCTGGCTGGATGCCTGGATAATCTGCGGGGTCAGGGGGCAACTCGGCAAATGTCCGGTAGCCCGTCGCAGCGACGAACTTGGCAAACTCCGCGTTGGTTACCGGGGCCTCGTCGATAAAGAAGTCGTCGACGGCAACGCGATGTGCCGGTGCCTCCTCGGGGTAATGCTCGTTCGAACCCATCCAGAAGCTTTGTCCACGGACGAAAATCATGCCCTCGCGCGAGGGGTTGTCCATTTTCCGTGTGGTTTCTAGAACCATGTTGTTTCCTTACTTGCGTGGGCGGAATTATTGGTGCAGTCGCGGCCAGTTCTAGGCCGCTTTCGCATGCCCGGCGTTGTTCTAGTGGAACTTCAGAACGTCGGTGGTGAGCTCATCAATGACCGACTTGAGGTCAGCAAAGGTTACGGCCTGCTTGTCGTCGCTCAGCGTCTTGCCGAATCCCTTGCGTACAACGCGCATCACCGGCTTGCCGGTACTGGTGTCGATCAACTCGCCCTCCAGATACAGTTCGGAATTCTGATCGCGTTCGCCCGTGGCGGCCATGGCACCGGCTAGCACCAGCGCGATGGGAATGATCTCGTAAGGCTTGACCCCCTCAGTACTGGCGCTGACACCGGTAATGGCCCCACGAAATTCGAGTGTGCTGGGGCCGGAGGAAAATCCGACCAACTGGAAGCGGTTGGAAAATGCCTGGCTCAAGCGCGTATTGGCGTACTTCAGTAGTTCATCGTAGGTCTGTTGGCTGATGCGGTCGGTGGTCTGCGGAGTGGGATGAAAGCGGATCGGCTGGTAGATCAGCTTGTCGTAATTGGCGACATTGAACCCTGGGGCTACCCAACGCAGGGCTTTCTGACCGCTTGCCGTTTCAATGGCCGTCAACCCCTCGTAGCTGGGCAGAAAACCCGAGTATTGCGCTTGACTCACCGTCTTGCTGGTGCAGCCGCTCAGTAGCAGCGTGGCGGCTACTGCGCCGCCGAGAATCACTGTCTTTACCTTCATAGATCAATCTCCTTGCGGGGTACCATCGGGCGATGGCTGGGTCAGAGGTACCACGGTGTTATGAAAGTCTTGCATGAGCAGCGACGTATTCCTAAGGGGAGCCAGGATGGAGCGATCGAGTCGACAAACTCAGAAGCGTTAGCTTGCATTGGTGCTGAGGGCCTGGATCCAGGCATCGGCTAACTCTCCGGAAATCCGTTTGAGAGCATTCGGGGGAGCGATTCTTCTTGGTCGATCGGCATGCCTTCTCGCCAGACCAGTTCATAACCCAGGTTTAGGTCGGCCCGGCTATCCAGGTGGTGCTTTCGAGCGCTAGCGCAGACCTCCAAAATGTAAGTGCCCGCTAACCGGACAAGTCGAAAAGCAGTCTGTCCCAGGCAGGAACGGAGACAAGTCAGCGGGCAGGTACAATGAACTCCACTCTACTGTAGCCGTCGAAAATCCATCTTGCATTTTTGGACAGTCCATGGATTTTGCTCCGAAGTGTCTGGGCCTAGCCCCTATGTCCTGACGTTCGGAGGAGGGTGGATACGACTGGCCTGTCACCAGCGGAGGACTGCTCCTGTAATCGGCATCGTCGGCTTGCTGGGGCAACGCTCAACAACGGCCCGATGTGTTTCTCCAGTGTTGCGCAGAGCATCCGGTCCAGATCTTGAATGCGCGGGAAAATGCGTTCGGATCCTGATACTGCAAAGATTGGGCAATAGCTGAAACGGGCAGGTCTGTGTTCGTAAGTAGCTGCAGGGCGAGGCTTTTTCGGGACTCGGTAACCAGCCGTTGCAGATGAGTGCCCTCGGCATCGAGCCGACGGTGCAGGGTGCGTATGTGCAGCCCCACCCGGTTGGCGATCAGTTCGGCTTTGGCCTCGCCTACAAGCAACATGGAGTGAAGCTGGTACTTGATTAGCTCCGACGTTTTCAGGCTGGCTGTGGTCGTCGCGATGGCCTCATGGAGCAGTTGATGCAGGCGGGGGTTTGCTGTTCTCAACTTCCGGCCCAGTTTTGGGGTGCTGACCACCAAGCCGGAGACATTCGCATTGAACTGCACCGGGCAGCGGAATACTTGGGCATAGGCCGCTGAGTTGGGGGGCTTGTGGTAGGCCAGTTGCACGCGGACGGGCGTCCAGTCGGGGCCGAGTAACTCCCGAAAAGTCTGGAAGCCAATCATGATCAATGCATCGAGGAGCGACCTCGGGTCTGCCAGATCATGCTGGTGTATCACATAACCGAGCAGGCTGAGTTGGCCTGCCAAGGGAAGCAGCAATGGCGCGCCGCCGCGGTCATGCAGCTTCGAGTACATGACCAGATCGTGCAAGGCCTCTTGCACCGTGCTGGCGGAAAGCATGAGTCGGCCGATCGGCCCCAGGTCTTTCAGGCTGAAGCGTCGTGCCACCAAAACCCCGAGACTAGAGCATTGCGTATGTCGAATGGCGGTGTTGAACAGTCGGGTGATTTCGTTGTAACCGAGGCGCTGTTCGTGGTCATTGATGAACGTATCCAAATCTATGCCAGCAGCCCTGAATACGCGTTGCGGATTGCCGCCCAGTGCGCTGATGACGTGCGGGAGGCTTTTTATCGGGCCGGTAGGCATCTCACCAGGATTGCTGAGTATCAAAGGGGAGTGGCTTTGATCTGCCTGTTCGAAATGGACAGCACTTTTAGATCGCATTGAGTTGCCTTTACCTACCATGGTCTATTCTTGGGTCGCATCCATGCCATAGATTTTTGCCAGGCTGTCCGAAATTGCAAGCTGTACTTCAAAAGGATGCCGTAGAGTCGTGCCAACTTGCCCGCCAGTCTGTCATCCCGGCTCGTTCAAGGGGCAATTGCTCCAGGATGCTGTCGGGTAGCGGGTTGCTCTGGAACCCGAAGGCACCAACTTTGTTAAGGATGACGCGCAATGAAACCATCTCTTCACCTTGCCCTGGCGACGGCCCTTCTGGTGTTACCTGTTCAGTTATTGGCAGGTGGGCTGATGCTCTACGAGATCGGTACCGATAATACTGGCCTGGCCAATGCCGGTTCAGCCGCCCGCGCGCAAGGCCCGTCGACTATCGCCAGCAACCCCGCTGGCCTGAGCTTCCTGGCTGGTACTCAAGTCAGCGCTGGTGCCCAGATTCTTTTTGGCGACCTGACATTCAACCGGGACTCGGCAACCACCACATCGGGTTCCGGCAGCGGCAATGTGCTCGATCCCATCCCCGGGGGCAGTTTCTTTATCAGTCACCAGTTGGATGAGCACTGGTCCGTTGGTTTCGGTTCCTATGGTGATTTCGGCCTCGCGGAAAACTACGACGACGATTGGTCCGGGCGTTATTTCGTGCAAAGCGCGAGCATTGCCGGCTTGTCTTTGGTGCCCAGCGTGGCGTACCGCTTCAACGAACAGTGGTCCGTGGGTGTCGGCTTGAAGGCCACGTACGGCATGCTGGAGTCCGAAGCTGCGATCGATCAGTCGCCTTTGGGGCTGACGGATCGTGCCGATGGCCAATACAAGTTCAAGGACGGCACCTGGGGCTACGGGGCCAATGTGGGGGTGATTTATGCGCCACAAGCAGGCACCCGTATCGGCCTGACTTATACCAGTCAAATCAGCCTGGACTTCGAAGACCGTTTGGATGTGAACGCCAGCAGCCCGCTGGCAAGCCGGCTCGATGGTCTCAACACCAAGCTCTCTCTGAACGTGCCGCAAACAGCCACGTTCAGCCTCTACCAGCAACTGGATCC
>JBFJZW010000138.1:0-11145 GCA_041621875.1 Pseudomonas sp.
GATCATCGGCGGCAGCGCCCTGGTGCTGGTGCTGCTGGCGCTGCTGTGGCGGCCGCTGCTGGCAATTACCGTGCATGAGGAGCTGGCCAAGGTCGAAGGCCTGCCGGTGGCGGCGATTCGCCTGAGCCTGATGCTGCTGATCGCCGTGGTGATCGCCGTGGCCATGAAGATAGTCGGCGTATTGCTGATCACCTCGCTGCTGATCATTCCCGCCGCCGCCGCCCAGCGCCATGCCCGTACCCCGGAGCAGATGGCCTTCGGTGCCAGCCTGCTGGGCATCGTCGCGGTGTGCGGCGGGCTCAGCCTGTCGTGGTTCCAGGACACCCCGGCCGGGCCGTCCATCGTGGTGTCCGCCGCCAGCCTGTTTCTGCTGAGCTTTGCCCTGCCCCGGCGCACGGCCTGAAAGATTGGTTCTGCCGATTCGGCCGTGTAAACTTGCGCGTTTTTTGCACAACGCGAGACGCGCAGCGAACGGATCGTTGGTTTTCGGGGCCAGGTGCTCGCCCGGGCTCTCGTTCCGGCCGGCTGACCGCGCCCGGTCATCAGCCCACAGGGTTAAGCGCGCTGGGCAAGCCCATAAGCCGGCTCGCTCGGTCGCGGCCCTGGACGCTGACCAGACGGGCCCGGACAGACGCGAAACTAATGCAATTTAGCTATAACCATAGGTCTACAAAGATTTTTGCGGCCTAAACAGCGCCGGGTAGACTACGCAACCTCTGCGCCTACCCGGCCGTTCAAGCAAACCCAAAAGGTTTAACCCGTGATCAACTTCCATCAGGTGCACAAGGCGTATCGCGTCAGTGGCCAGGATATTCCCGCCCTGCGGCCCACCGATCTGCAGATCGGCCGTGGCGAAGTGTTCGGCATCATCGGCCACTCCGGTGCCGGCAAGAGCACCCTGCTGCGCCTGATCAACCGCCTGGAAACGCCTTCCGGCGGACGCATCGAGATCGACGGCGAAGAGGTCACCGCCCTCGACGCGGCGGGCCTGCGCCGTTTCCGCCAGCGGGTCGGAATGATCTTCCAGCACTTCAACCTGCTCTCGTCCAAGACCGTCGCCGACAACGTCGCCCTGCCCCTGAAACTGGCCGGCGAACTGTCGCGCAGTGCCGTCAACGCCCGCGTCAGCGAGTTGCTGGCCCGGGTCGGCCTGCAGGAGCACGCCAATAAATACCCTGCACAGCTCTCCGGCGGGCAGAAGCAGCGCGTCGGCATTGCCCGCGCCCTGGCCACCGAACCGAAGATCCTGCTGTGCGACGAGGCCACCAGCGCCCTCGACCCGCAGACCACCGCCTCGGTGTTGCAGTTGCTGGCCGAGATCAACCGCGAGCTGGGCCTGACCATCGTCCTGATCACCCACGAGATGGACGTGATCCGCCGGGTCTGCGACCGCGTGGCGGTGATGGATGCCGGCAGCATTGTCGAGCTGGGCCCGGTGGCCCAGGTGTTTCTGCACCCGCAACATGCCACCACCAAACGCTTCGTCCAGGAAGCCGAACAGGTCGACGAGAACGAGCAGCGCGACGATTTCGCCCATGTGCAGGGCCGTATCCTGCGCCTGACCTTCCAGGGCGAGGCCACCTATGCGCCGCTGTTGGGTAGCGTGGCGCGGGAAACCGGGGTGGATTACAGCATCCTCGCCGGGCGTATCGACCGCATCAAGGACACCCCCTACGGCCAGCTGACCCTGGCCCTGACCGGCGGCGACCTCGACGCCGCCCAGGCGCGTTTTGCCGCCGCCGACGTACACCTGGAGGTGTTGCGCTGATGGACGCCCTACTGACCCGTCTGCTGCCGAACGTCGATTGGGCGGAAATCGGCTACGCCAGCCTCGACACCCTGAGCATGCTCGGTGGCTCGCTGCTGTTCACCGTGATCCTCGGCCTGCCCCTGGGGGTGCTGCTGTTCCTTACCGGCCCGCGCCAGATGTTCGAACAGAAGGCGCTCTACGGCGGCTTGTCGCTGCTGGTGAATATTCTGCGTTCGGTGCCCTTCGTGATCCTGCTGATCCTGATGATCCCCTTCACCGTGCTGGTCACCGGCACCTCGCTGGGGGTCGCCGGGGCCATTCCGCCACTGGTGGTGGGGGCCACGCCGTTCTTCGCACGGCTGGTGGAAACCGCCCTGCGTGAAGTTGACCGCGGCATTATCGAGGCGACCCAGGCCATGGGGGCGAGCACCCGCCAGATCGTGTTCAACGCCCTGCTGCCCGAGGCGCTGCCGGGCATCTTTGCCGCCGTGACGGTCACCGCCATCACCCTGGTGTCCTACACCGCCATGAGCGGCCTGATCGGTGGCGGCGGTCTGGGCGATCTGGCGGTGCGTTACGGCTATCAGCGTTACCAGCCGGACGTGATGGCAGTGACGGTGATTCTGCTGCTGGTGCTGGTGCAGATCCTGCAAAGCGTCGGCGATCGGCTGGTGGTGCACTTTTCCCGCAAATAGATTTTTTGACGTGGTGCGGCTACCGACCGCCCAAACCCTATTCAACAAGGAGCTTTATGATGAAAAAACTGATCGCTGCAGTCGCTGCCCTGGCAGCCTTCTCCGCCCAGGCCGAAAGCCTGAGCGTGGCGGCCACCGCCGTCCCCCACGCGGAAATCCTCGAGTTCGTCAAACCGGCCCTGGCCGCCGAGGGCGTGGAACTGAACGTCAAGGTCTTCACCGACTACGTGCAGCCCAACGTACAGGTCGCCGAGAAGCGCCTGGACGCCAACTTCTTCCAGCACCAGCCGTACCTGGACGAGTTCAACAAGAGCCGCGGCACCGAGCTGAGCAGCGTTGCCGGCGTGCACGTCGAGCCCTTCGGTGCCTACTCCAGTCAGCACAAGAGCCTGGCCGACCTGCCCCAGGGTGCCAACGTGGTCATCCCCAACGACGCCACCAACGGCGGCCGTGCCCTGCTGCTGCTGCAGAAGGCCGGGGTGATCACCCTCAAGCCGGAAGCGGGCATCCTCGCCACGCCCAAGGACATTGTGGAAAACCCCAAAGCCATCAAGGTGCGTGAGCTCGAAGCAGCCACCCTGCCGCGGGTGCTGACCCAAGTCGACCTGGCGCTGATCAACACCAACTACGCCCTCGAAGCCAAGCTCAACCCGACCCAGGATGCCCTGGTGATCGAAGGCAGCGACTCGCCCTACGTCAACATCCTGGTGGCCCGCCCGGACAACAAGGACAGCGCCGCCATGCAGAAGCTGGCCAAGGCCCTGAACAGCGCCGAGGTGAAGGCCTTTATCGCCGAGAAGTATCAGGGTGCTGTAGTGCCGGCGTTCTAAGCCGAACACCCGCTTTACGCTGCAGAGAGCCCGCCCCGTGCGGGCTTTTTGTTGGCTATATGCCCATTACGCGAGGCAAGGAGCACGTGGGGAAACCTGACGCTGCTTGCAGAAGCCGCAATGGGTAGGGTGCGCCGTGCGCACCAAGAATTTGCACAGCCTACACAGCGTCGTGGGGCTGGCAGCGCGCACCCGCTGCCAGCAGGCAGTCGAGCAGACATCCCAGGGCCGGCTGGCGCTGGGCGCGGCGCAGTACCGCCACCAGCTCGCGGTGAAAGGTCAGCTCGCCCAGTTCGATCACCCGCAACTGCGTCGGTCGCTGCAGCCACAGACCGGCCCGCGGAATCAGCGACACGCCCAGACCGCACTCGACCATACGCACGATGGCTTCCAGCTCGTCCAGCTCCAGCGCTTCCTGCACGTTCAGGCGCTGCTCGCGGAGAAACTGGCTGACCCGCCGGCCGCCGAAGGAGCGCCGGTCGTAACGCACGAAGGGTTGCTCGGCGAGGATCTGCAGCGGGTCGTCCGCGCTCACCGCGAGCGGGGTGATCAGCACGAAAGGCTCGCGGGTCAGGCTGATCTGCAACAACTCCTTGGGCAACTCGAAGGGTGGCTTGATCAGCAGCGCCAGGTCCAGCTCACCGGCATCGATCTGGCTCAGCAGGTTCAGCGACACCCCCGGCACCAGCTTCAGCTCGACCCGCGGGGCGGCCGTGCGAAACGGCGGTAGCGCCTCGGGCAATAGGCCGGTTTGCACCGTGGCAATCGCACCGACCTTCAGCTCGCCCTGCCACTCGGCTGCCGCAGTGGGCAGGGCCATCTGCCCATAGAGCCCGAGCATCTGCTGCGCCAGGGGCAGGGCATGGCGGCCGGCGGCATTGAGTACCGCCGAGCGCCCACTGCGGTCGAACAGCCGCACACCCAGGCCCTGCTCCAGCACGCGCATCTGCGCACTCACCGCCGACTGAGTCAGGCCAACCTGCTGGCCGGCCGCAGCGAAGGTGCCATGGCGAGCCACCGCCACAAAGGTTTTCAACTCACGCAGCATCGAGGCCCCGACTGATCGATTTTATTTGTGCTTGCGAGCAAGAATATTCGCTTTTAATCAGTATCGCTGCTGCTGAGAATCGACAGACCGCAATTCCAAGGAGTCACCCTATGGCACTCGCCCCGTTTCACCTGGCTATTCCCGTATATGACCTGGCGGCCGCACGGCACTTCTATGGCGAAGTGTTCGGCTGCGCCGAGGGCCGCAGCAGCGCGCACTGGGTGGATTTCGACTTCTTCGGCCATCAACTGGTGATCCACCAGGCCCCGAAGATGGCCTACCAGCAGGATGCCCACAGCAACCCGGTGGACGGCCACGACGTACCGGTGCCGCATTTCGGTGTGGTGCTGGGTTGGGAGGATTGGCAGCAACTGGCCGAGCGGTTGAAGGCCCGGGGCACTCGTTTCGTCATCGAGCCCTATATACGCTTCCAGGGCCAGGTGGGCGAGCAGGCCACGATGTTCCTGCTCGATCCCTGCGGTAACGCCCTGGAGTTCAAGGCGTTCAAGGATATCGGCCAGCTATTCGCCAAATAGCGGGCTATGGACGCTCCAGCAGTCCGGGCAGCTGCGCCGCCAGCTTGGCGTTGTTGATGGGCGCGCGGATAAAGCCGCGCTGGGTGCCGTCCGGACCGATGATCACCAGATTGCCGCTGTGGTCGACGGTGTAGTTTTCCTGGCTGGTGTCGGCCGGGATATAGGGAATGCTCACCGCATTGGCGAGTTTCTGCAGGGTCGCCTCCTCTCCGGTCAGGCCGATAAAGCCGGCATCGAAGTAATCCAGGTACTTTTTCAACTGCTCCGGGGTGTCGCGGTTGGGGTCGACCGTGACCAGTACAATACGCAGGTTGGCGCGGGTTTCCTCCGGCAGCAGGCCTTGCAACTGGCGCAACTGGGCGAGGGTCGCCGGGCAGATATCCGGGCAGAAGGTGTAACCGAAGAACAGCAGGCTCCACTGCTCCTTGAGCTGGTCGACCGCCACGGCCTGACCGTCCTGATTGGTCAGGCTCAGCTCCGGCAGTTTGCGGCTCTGGGGCAGCAGGACGATACCGGCGTCGAGCAATACCGTGGGATCGCCCTGGCCTTTACCGTTCAGGACCTTGTTGACGGTCAGACCGAGGACGAGCGCCACAATGGCAACGAGAACAAAAACGGTGATCTGGGTTCGGGTCATGGCACCAACAATTACAGGTTGAGCAGCAAGGCTCAGATCATTTAGAAGCGTCACGAGCGACGGCTAGGCAAGGCGAAATCAGCCGAAGAAGCGCAGTGTACGAGTTGTACATGAGCATTCTGAGGCTGGTTTCAACGCTGCATAGCCTAGCGCAGTAGCTTCTAAATGAACTGATAGTGGTCGACCAGCAGGGCGATAAACAGCAGAAACAGGTACCAGATACTGTACTTGAAGGTATTGATCGCGGCGTGCGGTTTGCTGTCACGGTACAGCACCCAGGACCAGTGCAGGAAGCGCGCGCCCAGGCCGATGGCGCAGACCAGGTAGAGCAGGCCACTCATATGGATGGCGTAGGGCAGCAGGGTGACGGCGAACATCATGCAGGTGTAGAGCAGGATATGCACCTTGGTGTAGTGCTCGCCATGGGTCACCGGCAGCATGGGGATATTGGCCTTGGCGTACTCGTCCTTGCGGTGAATGGCCAGGGCCCAGAAGTGCGGCGGGGTCCAGGCGAAGATGATCAAAACCAGCAGCAGGGGCTCGGCGGTCAGCTCACCGGTGACCGCGACCCAGCCGAGCAGCGGCGGCGCGGCACCGGCGAGGCCGCCGATGACGATATTCTGCGGCGTGGCGCGCTTGAGGAAGCCGGTGTAGATCACCGCATAGCCGAGCAGGGAGGCCAGGGTCAGCCAGGCCGCCAGCGGGTTGGTAAAGATCAGCAGCAGGGCCATGCCGCTGACGGCCAGCAGCAGGGCGAAGCCCAGGGCGGCGACCGGGGACACCCGGCCGCTGGTGACCGGCCGCTTGTGGGTGCGCGCCATGATCGAGTCGATGCGCCGGTCCACCACATGATTGACTGCCGCGGCCGCACCGGCGCACAGGCCGATGCCGAGGTTGCCGAACAGCAGAATCTGCCAGGGCACCCCGGCACGGGTGGCGAGGAACATGCCGACCAGCGAGGTGATCAGCATCAGCACCACCACCTTGGGCTTGGTCAGCTCCAGGTAGTCGCGCCAAGTGGCGTGGGCTTGCTGTTCACGCAGTAGAGTAGCCATCGGGTCTCTCCTCGATTGTTCTTGTTATTTGCCTGGCAACGGGGCAAGGCCAGCTTGCGCGCCTGTCACCTGGGATGCCAGCGCTACGGCGCTGCGCACCCGGTAATTGATCAGCACCAGGGTCAGCAGCAGCATCGCGCCGCCGAGGTTGTGCGCCACCGCCACCAGCAGCGGCAGGTGGAAAACCACGTTGCTGATGCCCAGGCCGATCTGCAGCGCCAGTGCCAGCAGCAGCAGGCCGGCCAGGCGCGGCAGGCCGTTGGCCCTGAGTCGCCAGGCCAGCAGCAGCAATACCAGGGTCAGTAGCAGTGCGCCCAGGCGGTGGCTCATATGGATGGCGGTACGCGCGTCGCTGTCGAGTTGGCCGCCTAGGTAATTGGGGCCGATATGCTGGGTCAGGTGGAAGCCGTTGGCGAAGTCCATCGCCGGCCACCACTCGCCATGGCAGGTCGGCAGGTCGACACAGGCCACCGCCGCGTAGTTGCTGCTGACCCAGCCGCCGAGGGCCACCTGGCCGACCACCAACAGCAGCGCCAGCGCCGCCAGGCTGCGCAGCCGGGCGGAAAGCCTGGGCATGAGCGCCGCCCTGCCGGATAGACGCAAGGTCAGCAGGAACAGCAGGCTGAGGGTGGCGAAACCGCCGAGCAGGTGAGCGGTGACCACCTGCGGCCAGAGCTTCAGGGTCACGGTCCACATGCCGAAGGCCGCCTGCAGACACACCAGAGCCAGCAGACAAAGCGGCAGCTTCAACGGCTGCCCGGGCTCGCCGCGGCGACGCAGGGCCTGCACGGCCAGGGCGAGGATCACCAGGCCCAGGGCTCCGGCGAAATAGCGATGGACCATCTCGTACCAGCCCTTGGCCACTTCCACCGGAGCCTCTGGGAAGCGCGCCTCGGCCAGGGTCTGCTTGTGTTCGCTCATGGGTACGCCGAGAAAGCCGTAGCAGCCGGGCCAGTCCGGGCAGCCGAGACCGGCATGGGTCAGGCGGGTGTAGGCCCCGAGCATGACCACCACGACCGCCAGCAGGGTGGCGAACTGGGCAAAGCGGTAACCGGGTCTAGCCATCGAGGGACTCCTTGTTACTACGCAGGATGGGTACAGCCCATCACGCGCCGATGGGTTAACCGATCTGCGAGATTTTCAGCAGATGGCGCAGATCGTTGAGGATCGCCTTGCCCTTGCTGGTGGCGTCGTAGCGCAGCACCAGATTGCCGTGGGGGTCGACTATCCAGAGCTGCGCGCCGGAGGCCTCGCCGGCGGTTTTACCATAGGCATCGGGCTCCAGCCGGTAGCGCGTCAGTTGCGGGTATTCGCGCCGCAGCTGAGCGTCATAGTCCGCGGCCAGGGGCTGGGCAACGGCCAGGGCATGGCTGGCGCGGGACACATCCCGGTTCAGGCCGATATGGATCTGCCGGGCGAGAAACACCAGCTCCTTGCAGGCGCTGTCGCAGGCTTGCGGCACCGTCACCAGTAACTGCCAGCGAGTTTCCGTGGCGTCAGCGATGCCCAGGTCCGCGCGGCTCTGCCCGGTGCCGATCAGCTCGCCATGGTAGCTGCGGGTTTCCGGCACCCAGAAGCGCCATTGGTACATGGCGCTGGCGAGGATCATCGGGGCGATCACCACGGCAAGGATCAGGATCAACTGCAAGCACCCGCGACGACGCTGTGCGGGCGTTGCCTCAGGCAGAGTGATGGCTGGGTTCATGGCGAGTCTCCCGCGCGTTATACAAACCAAAATAGATGAACAAACCGAGCAGGGCCACCGCCAGGGCGAACCATTGCACGGCATAACCGAGGTGTTTGTCCGGGCTCATGGCCACCACCGGCCAGTCGGTCTGGAATGAGGCGGGCCCGGGTTCCAGGCGCGCCTCGTAGGCCAGTCCGCCGCGGCCCAGTTGCTGCCACAAGGTATCGGGACTGACCGCACTGACCAGCCGTGGCCAGTCGCTGCCGGGCTGGTCGGCCTGCAGTTGCCAGGTTTCGCCCGGCGGCACATAGATCGAGGCCTGCAGGCGCAGCGGCGTGTCAGGGGTGGCAAAGGTCGGAGGGATGCGCCGATCCGGCCAGGGCAGCCAGCCGCGGTTGAGCAGTAGCCAGAGGCCGCTGGCCTGATCATAGAAAGGTTGCAACACCTCCACTCCGGCCTTGCCGCCACGGGTGCGGTTGTCCAGCAGCAGGCTGTGCCGGGCATCGAAGAAGCCCTGCAGCCGCACCCGCACGTAAGCCGGGCTGGCCAGCCGCTCCAGCTCACTCAGTTCGATGGGGACGGCGCTTTGCCGGGCCTGGTGGGCGGCCAGCAGCTCGCGCTTTTCCTCGGCGCGGGCCAGTTGCCAGAACCCCAAGGCAATCAGCCCGGGCAACAGCAACAAAACCAGAATGCTGGGCAGCAGACCGGGGCGGAAAGCGCTCATAACACCCTCCCTGAAGGCCTGCCGAAGCTGGCTATACTGCACCTGCACCCCATTTGCTTCCCCCGGAGTTACGCATGCTCAAGGCCGCGATCATCCTGTTACTACTGGCTACTCTGGTCAGCTTATTCAGTGGCCTGTTCTTTCTGGTCAAGGATGAAGGTCAGACCTCCAAGGTGGTTAACGCACTGACACTGCGCGTCAGTCTCACGGCCTTGACCGTCGCCCTTATTGCCTGGGGCTTTTACACGGGCCAACTGGGTACAACTGTTACCTGGTAAGGCGCGAGGCCGCTGCTACGGCCCCGCAATCTGGCAGCGGAATCACAGCACGTAGACGAACACGAACAGGCCCAGCCAGACCACATCGACAAAGTGCCAGTACCAGGCGGCGGCTTCGAAGCCGAAGTGCTGCTCGGCGCTGAAGTGGCCGCGCATCACCCGCACCAGCATCACCGTCAGCATGATCGTGCCGAAGGTCACGTGGGCACCGTGGAAGCCGGTGAGCATAAAGAAGGTCGCACCATAGATGCCCGAGCCGAGCGTCAGGCCCAGTTCGGTGTAGGCATGGATGTACTCCTCGGCTTGGAACACCAGAAACGCCGCGCCGAGGATCAGGGTCAGCGCCAGCCAGAGAGTCAGCGGCTTGCGGTGATTCTTGCGCAGCGCGTGGTGGGCGAAGGTCAGGGTAAAGCTGGAGCTGACCAGCAGCACGGTGTTGAGCAGCGGCAGGCCCCAGGCGCTGATGGTGCCACTCGGTGCCGGATAGAGCTTCGGATCAGGCGTGTTAAGCAACGGCCAGGTGTATTCGAAGCCCGGCCAGAGCATGTTGCTCACCCCCTTGTCGCCCTCGCCGCCGAGCCAGGGTCCGGCCCAGGTGCGCACGTAGAACAGCACGCCGAAGAAGGCGGCGAAGAACATCACCTCGGAGAAGATAAACCAGCTCATGCCCCAGCGGAACGAGCGGTCCATCTGCGGGCTGTACATGCCGGAGCGGCTTTCCTTGATCACGTTGCCGAACCAGCCGAACAGCATATAGGCGAGGCACAGGCCGCCGACGAAGAAGATCAGCGGACCGTTGGAGCCCTCGCGATTGGCCGTCAGGTCGTTGAACCAGGTGCCGACCCCGTAGACCGAGATCAGCAGGCCGAGGGTAGCGATGATCGGCCACTTGCTCTGGGCCGGAACATAGTAGTTTTCGTGACTCTCGTGACTCGACATTGTTGTTCTCCTTATGGAGTCGCCTGGGCCACCGGCGGCTTGCGCGCAGTGATATCGAACAAGGTGTAGGCCAGGGTCAGGTGGCGTACATCGGCCGGCAAATCGCGGTCGACGATAAAACGCACCGGCATTTCGATGCGTTCGCCTGGCTGCAGAACCTGCTGGGTAAAGCAGAAGCACTCGGTCTTGTGAAAGTAGGCGGCGGCCTTGGAGGGCGCGACACTGGGGATGGCCTGGGCGCTCATCGGCTTGTCGGTGGGGTTGTAGGCCACATAGACCATCTCGGTGCTCTGGCCGGGGTGCACCGCCACCTCATCGGCCAGCGGGCGGAATTCCCAGACCATATCCGCCGAGTTGGTGGCGAGAAATTGCACCCGCACCTGGCGCGATGCATCCACGCCTTGTTCCCCTGCCTCGTAGGCACCGGCGGTCTTGCCGTTGATGCCGAAGGCCTGACACATCACGTCGTAGATCGGCACCAGAGCGAAACCGAAGCCGAACATCGCCACCACCACCAATGACAGGCGGATTACCAGGCGGCGAGTCGTCAGGGTTGCGCTCATGGCCACGGCTCCTTACTTCACTTCCGGCGGGGTCTGGAAGGTGTGGTACGGCGCGGGCGACGGCACCGTCCACTCCAGGCCTTCGGCACCGTCCCAGGGCTTGGCCGCGGCCGGTTTGCCGCCACGGATGCACTTGATGACGATAAACAGGAACAGCAACTGGGTCGCGCCGAACATGAAGGCACCGATGCTCGAGACCATATTGAAGTTGGCGAACATCATGTTGTAGTCCGGGATGCGTCGCGGCATGCCGGCCAGGCCGACGAAGTGCATCGGAAAGAACGCCAGGTTCATGCCGACGAAACTCATCCAGAAATGCAGCTTGCCGAGGGTCTCGTCGTACATGTGCCCGGTCCACTTCGGCAGCCAGTAGTAGGCCGAAGCGAAGATGCCGAAGATCGCC
>JBFJZW010000139.1:0-11123 GCA_041621875.1 Pseudomonas sp.
AAGGCCTCGGTTTTTACCGAGGCCTTTTTGCTGCAGGCTTGCTATCTACCGACTCAGAGCGCCGCCAGGCCGCGGGCCAGATCCGCCTTAAGATCGACCAGGTCTTCCAGACCCACCGCGACGCGGATCAGGTTGTCGCGGATGCCGGCATTGGCGCGCTCAGCCGGAGTCAGACGGCCGTGGGAGGTGGTCGCCGGATGGGCGATGGTGGTCTTGGTATCGCCCAGGTTGGTGGTGATGGAGATCACCCGGGTGGCGTCGATAAAGCGCCAGGCCGCTTCCTTGCCGCCCTTGACCTCGAAACTGACCACCGCGCCAAAGGCACTCTGCTGCAGTTTGGCCAGCTCATGCTGCGGATGACTGGGCAACCCGGCGTAGTAGACCTGCTCGACCCCGGGCTGCTGCTCCAGCCACTGGGCCAGCTGCAGGGCGCTGGCACAGTGAGCCTGCATGCGCACGCGCAGGGTTTCCAGGCCCTTGAGGAAGATCCAGGCATTGAACGGGCTCAGGGTCGGCCCGGCGGTACGCAGAAAGCCCACCACCTCCTTCATCAGTTCTGCCTTGCCGGCGACCACCCCGCCCATGCTGCGACCCTGACCGTCGATATACTTGGTCGCCGAATGCATGACGATATCCGCCCCGAGCTTGAGTGGCTGTTGCAGCGCCGGGGTACAGAAGCAGTTGTCCACCGCCAGCAGCGCGCCCTTGCCATGGGCGATCTCCGCCAGGGCGGCGATATCCACCAGCTCGGCCAGAGGATTGGACGGCGACTCGACGAACAGCAGCCGGGTATTGTCCTTGAACGCCGCCGACCAGGCAGCCAGGTCGGACAGCGGCACATAGTCCACCTCGACGCCGAAGCGCTTGAGGTACTTCTCGAACAGGCTGATGGTCGAACCGAACACGCTGCGCGACACCAGTACATGGTCGCCGCCGCTGCACAGGCTCATGACCATGGCCAGAATCGCCGACATGCCGGACGAGGTGGCCACCGCCTGCTCGGCCCCTTCCAGGGCGGCGATGCGCTCTTCGAAGGCGCGCACCGTGGGGTTGGTGTAACGCGAATAGACATTGCCCGGCACCTCGCCGGCAAAGCGCGCGGCGGCGTCGGCGGCGGTGCGGAACACATAGCTGGAAGTCGGGAAGATCGCCTCGCTGTGTTCGCCTTCAGGCGAGCGATGCTGCCCGGCACGCACCGCCAGGGTGTCGAAACCTACGCCGTCCAGATCGCTGTCCAGACGCCCTGCTTGCCATTCTTCGCTCATATCCCTACCTCATGCCAGCGCAGCCCGGAGCAACCCGGGCTACCGGCTTGCCGCTTAGTTGTTGTACAGATCGATAATCGCGCTGACCGCCTGGGACTTGACCTTCGAGGCGTCGTTGCGCGCCTGCTCGATCTTGTCCAGATAAGCCGCGTCGACATCGCCGGTGACGTACTTGCCGTCGAACACCGCGCAGTCGAAATGCTCGATCTTGATCTTCTTGCTACCACTGACCGCCTCGATCAGGTCCGGCAGGTCCTGATACACCAGCCAGTCGGCACCGATCAGCTCGGCCACTTCCTCGGTGCTGCGGTTATGGGCGATCAGTTCATGGGCGCTGGGCATGTCGATGCCATACACGTTGGGATAGCGCACCGCCGGCGCGGCCGAGCAGAAGTAGACGTTCTTCGCCCCGGCTTCGCGGGCCATCTGAATGATCTGCTTGCAGGTGGTGCCGCGCACGATGGAGTCATCCACCAGCATCACGTTCTTGCCGCGGAATTCCAGTTCGATGGCGTTGAGCTTCTGCCGTACCGATTTCTTCCGTGCAGCCTGGCCCGGCATGATAAAGGTGCGGCCGATATAGCGATTCTTGACGAAGCCTTCGCGGAACTTCACGCCCAGATGATTGGCCAGCTCCAGCGCCGAGGTGCGGCTGGTGTCGGGAATCGGGATAACCACATCGATATCGTGCTCCGGCCGCTCGCGAAGGATCTTGTCGGCCAGCTTCTCGCCCATGCGCAGGCGCGCCTTGTACACCGACACGCCGTCCATGATCGAGTCGGGGCGGGCCAGGTAGACGTGTTCGAAGATGCACGGCGAGAGCTGCGGATTACTCGCGCACTGGCGCGTGGTCAGCTTGCCGTCTTCGGTGATATACACCGCCTCGCCCGGCTCCAGGTCGCGGATCAGGGTGAAGCCGAGCACGTCCAGCGATACGCTTTCCGAGGCGATCATGTACTCCACGCCTTCATCGGTATGGCGCTGACCGAAGACGATCGGACGAATGCCGTTGGGGTCGCGGAAACCGACGATGCCATAGCCGGTGATCATCGCCACCACCGCATAACCGCCGATGCAGCGCTCATGCACCTGACTGACCGCGGCGAAGATATCTTCCTCGGTCGGCTGCAGCTTGCCGCGCTGGGCCAGTTCGTGGGCGAACACGTTGAGCAGCACTTCAGAATCGGAATTGGTGTTGACGTGGCGCAGGTCGGACTCGTAGATCTCCTTGGCCAACTGTTCGACGTTGGTCAGGTTGCCGTTGTGCGCCAGGGTAATGCCATAGGGCGAGTTGACGTAGAACGGCTGCGCCTCGGCCGAACTGGAGCTGCCCGCGGTGGGATAACGGACATGGCCGATGCCCATATGGCCAACCAGGCGCTGCATATGACGCTGCTGAAAGACATCGCGCACCAGACCGTTATCCTTGCGCAGGAACAGGCGGCCATCATGGCTGGTGACAATACCGGCAGCATCCTGGCCGCGGTGCTGGAGGACGGTGAGCCCGTCATACAGCGCCTGATTGACGTTCGATTTACCGACGATACCGACAATGCCGCACATGTGACGCAACCCCTACTCAATGAAACAGGATGATTCTGAATGCACTTACGGCAGTCTAGGCTGCTGCAGCGCCTCTTTGAACGGTAATTCAACCGGCGCACTTACGCCGCTGGCGAGCCACTGACTGGACAGACTCAGGATAAGGTTCTTCGACCAGTCGGCCACCAGCAAAAAATGTGGCAGCAGACTCGACTCCTGCCACCAGCTGTCCTGCTGCACCGGGGCCAGGCTGATCAGGCCGACCAGGACCACCACCAGCAAGCCGCCACGGGCAGCGCCGAACACCATGCCGAGAAGACGATCGGTACCGGACAATCCGGTCACCCGAATCAGCTCACCGATCAGGTAATTGATCAACGCGCCGACCAACAAGGTCACCACGAACAGGATGGCGCAGGCGGCGATAACCCGCGCCGAAGGTGTTTCGATAAACTCGCCGAGATGCTGTGCCAGCGCGCCGCCAAACATCCAGGCCACCGCGCCGGCAATAATCCAGGTCAGCAGCGACAGCGCTTCCTTGACGAAGCCTCGGCTTAGGCTGATCAGACTGGAGATGGCGACAACGGCGACTATCGCCCAATCGACCCAGGTAAATATCACGATGCGGGTTACCGACGGAAAAGGCGCTGCATTTTAGCAGAGCCCCCGAGCTGGGGTAAGCAAAGGATTGCGCACCCGCCGAAATGCCCAAAAAGCCGGGCCCTCCAGGTCGACCTGGCGCGCCCGGCCTGAGCGATTCAGCTGGATTCTGGCTGGAAACGCACGACAAAACCGTTGAGCTTGTGCTGTCGATTGAGCTGATCACGCAGACGATCGGCCTCGCCGCGCTCGATCAGCGGACCGACAAAGACTCGATTCATCCCGTCCACGGTCCGGATATAGGCGTTATAGCCCTGGCTGCGCAGGGTTTTCTGCAGGCCCTGTGCGCCATCGCGACTGGACAGACTGGCCAGCTGCACCGACCAACTGATCGGCAGGCTGTTGCCATCCAGGCGACTGGCGGGCGCTGGCGTCGGCGCGCTCGGCTTGGCCTGCGCCACAGCGGGCGCGACGGGCTTGGCAGTAGGCGTTGGCGCAGGGACGGCCTCGGGAACCGCAGACGGCTCGGGGGCCTGAACATCGTCGCCAGCGACGGGCAACTCATCCGCCAACGGCTGCGGCTCGGGGACCACCACTGGCTGCATCTCGACTTGCGGCATGGCGGGCGCAGCGGGCATGGACGGCGCATCGACCACCACACGAGGCAGCTCATCTTCACGCGACAACAGCATCGGCAGGAAGATAACCGCCAGCGCCAGCAACACCAGCGCCCCCACCATCCGCTGCTTCAATCCTTTATCCAGCAAAGCCATCCTGCACGCCCCCATTGGCTTGGCGGGCCAGCCAATCCAGGGCCTCGGCCACGCAGTAGAAAGATCCGAACACCAGTATTTCATCACCGGCTGCCGCCTGCTCGCACTGAGCCTGCAGCGCCGCCTGCACGTCGGCATAGGCCGCTACCCGGGCACCGCTATTGTGCAGCTGGGCCTGCAGCTCAGCGGCATCACGGCTGCGCGCGGTCGGCAGCGGGGCCACGGCCCATGCCTGCACCTCACTCAGCAACGGCCTCACCACCCCCGCCAGGTCCTTGTCTGCGAGCAGACCGAATACCGCCAGACGCCCCCGCCCTGGCCGATCGGCCAGATGCCGGGCCAGATACTCGGCCGCCTGGGGATTATGCCCAACATCGAGCAGCAGTGTGAGTGGCTTACCCTGCCAATTCACAACGCGGCGGTCCAGTCGGCCGGTTACCCGGGTGCGCAGCAGCGCACCGCCGATCTGCTCCGCCTGCCAGGGCAGTCCCGTCAGGGCATAGGCCTGCAGGGCCAGGGCGGCGTTTTCCATGGGCAGGTCGAGCAGCGGCAAGCGCTCGAGTTGCAGCACTTCGCCCTGGTCATTCAAGCCATACCAGGACCAATGCCGCGCCTCGACGCTCAGGTCATAGTCGCGGCCGCGCAGAAAGAACGGCGCATCCAACTCGGCCACGCGATCGAGCAAAGGCTGCGGCGGTTCGAGGTCGCCACACAGCGCCGGCTTGCCGGCGCGGAAGATCCCGGCCTTTTCGAACGCCACCGACTCACGGGTATCGCCCAGCCAGTCGGCATGATCAATACCGATGCTGGTGACCAGGGCGATATCGGCATCCATCAGATTGACCGCATCCAGCCGACCACCCAGGCCGACCTCGAGCACCACCGCATCCAGGCCCGCCTCGCGGAACAGCCAGAACGCCGCCAGGGTGCCCATTTCGAAATAGGTCAGGGAAATATCGCCGCGCGCCGCCTCGACCACGGCAAAGGCCTGGCAGAGTGCGGCGTCGCTGGCGGTGACGCCGGCGATCTGCACGCGCTCGTTGTAACGCAACAGATGGGGCGAGCTGTACAGCCCGACCTTGAGCCCCTGCTCTTGCAGCAAGGCGGCAATAAACGCACAGGTCGAACCCTTGCCATTGGTGCCGGTCACCGTGATCACCCGCGGCGCAAGCCGGGTCAGGCCCAGCCGCTGCGCCACTTCGGCGCAGCGCTCCAGGCCCATATCGATGGCGCTGGGGTGCAATTGCTCCAGATACGCCAACCACTCGGCAAGGGAACGCTCGGTCATGCAGTGACCGGCAGCGCAACTGGTGATGGCAGACGCATCAACTGAGCCAGCAGACGCGCCAGACGCGGGCGCAACTCGGCACGGTCGATGATCATATCGATGGCTCCGTGCTCGATCAGGAACTCGCTGCGCTGGAAGCCTTCTGGCAGCTTCTCGCGCACGGTCTGCTCGATCACCCGCGGGCCGGCAAAGCCGATCAGGGCCTTGGGCTCTGCCACGATCACATCGCCGAGCATGGCCAGGCTGGCGGAAACCCCGCCATACACCGGGTCGGTCAGCACCGAGATAAAGGGAATGCCCTCTTCGCGCAGGCGCGCCAATACCGCGGAGGTCTTGGCCATCTGCATCAGGGAAATCAGCGCTTCCTGCATGCGCGCGCCGCCCGAAGCGGAGAAGCACACCAGCGGGCAACGCTGCTCCAGCGCGGCGTTGGCCGCACGCACGAAGCGCTCGCCGACGATCGCGCCCATGGAGCCGCCCATAAAGGAGAATTCAAAGGCACAGGTCACGATCGGCATGCCTTCGAGGGTGCCGCGAATGGCGATCAGCGCATCCTTCTCGCCAGTCTGCTTCTGCGCCGCGACAATACGATCCTTGTACTTCTTGCCATCGCGGAACTTCAGGCGGTCGACCGGCTCCAGGTCGGCACCCAGCTCTTCGCGCCCGTCGGCATCGAGAAAGATATCCAGGCGCTCACGAGCCCCGATCCGCATGTGGTGATTACATTTGGGACAGACATCCAGGGTCTTTTCCAGCTCGGGCTTGTACAGCACCGCATCGCACGACGGGCACTTGTGCCAGAGACCTTCCGGCACCGAACTCTTCTTGACCTCGGATCGCATGATCGATGGGATCAGTTTGTCTACTAACCAGTTGCTCATGCTCTTGATTCTCCAAAGCGGTAAAGCCGGGCAAGCCTGCGACGCCAGGTCGCCAGGCCGATCCAGGCAAATTCACGAGGGCAGCCATGTCAGGGGCCGGCGTACGCGCCTATCGGGCTATTCACGCAACAAACCCGCCACCTGCACTTCGACTGCCTGCAGTATTCATGCAACACCTGCAACAGGGTTATGGACGGCCAAGGGCAGCGCGTCGTCACATCACCCAACGGCTTGTTTCAGGCCGCCTTGACCGCACGCATAAACGCCCGGATCTTTTCTGCATCCTTGATGCCCTTGCGGGCCTCGACGCCGCCACTGACATCGACCGCATAGGGCCGCACCTGTCTGATCGCCGCTGCCACATTCTCCGCCACCAGGCCACCGGCCAGGATAATCGGCTTATTCAGGCCTTGCGGCACCAGCGACCAGTCGAAGGCCTCGCCCGTGCCACCGGGAATACCCGGTACATAGGTATCGAGCAAGACTCCGGACGCCTGGCCATAGGCCGCGACCCGAGCCGCCAGATCGTCACCGGGCTTGACCCGCAGCGCCTTGATATAGGGCCGCTGCAAGGCCTCACAGAAGGCCGGGCTCTCATCCCCATGAAACTGCAACAGGTCCAGGGGAACGGCCGCGAGAATTTCGCCGAGTTCCTGCCTGCCGGCATCGACAAACAGCCCCACCGTGGTCACGAAGGGCGGCAAGGCGGCAATGATGGCCTGCGCCTGCTGCACACTGACCGCGCGCGGGCTCTTGGCATAGAACACCAGCCCTATGGCATCCGCACCCGCCTCGGCGGCCGACAATGCGTCTTCTATGCGGGTAATGCCACAGATCTTGCTGCGAACGACTGACAACAGGATCACCTCAAGAAATTCAACCAGAGCCGGATGCTAACAAATAGCCCTTCAGACGTCAGCCGCCACATCCGCCAAGCCGGAGAGAAAATGCGGCCCCAGATAACGCTTGGGCAAATCGAACTCGGCCGGATAATCGACCTGCACCAAATACAAGCCGTAAGGATGCGCCGTCACTCCACCGGTACGCCGCACGCGGGTTTCCAGCACTTCCTGGGCCCATTCAACAGGCCGCTCCCCTGCCCCGATGGTCATCAGCACCCCGGCGATATTGCGCACCATATGGTGCAGGAAGGCATTGGCGCGAATATCCAGCACGATAAAACGCCCGTGCTGCAGCAGCTCCAGGTGATGCACCGTCTTGATCGGCGACTTGGCCTGGCACTGGCGGGCGCGAAAGGCGCTGAAGTCGTGGGTGCCGACAAAAGCCCTGGCCGCCTCGCGCATACGTTCGATATCCAGCGGCCGATGATTCCAGGTCACTTCTTCGGCCATATGCGCCGGGCGGATCTGGTCGTTGTAGATCACGTAACGATAGCGCCGCGCCATGGCACAGAAGCGCGCATCGAAATGCGCCGGCATCGACTTGGCCCAGGTCACGCTGATATCGGCGGGCAGGTTCATGTTCGCCCCCATCACCCAGGCATGCATGGAGCGCTCGACGCTGGTGGCGAAGTGCACCACCTGGGCACTGGCATGCACCAGGGCATCGGTGCGCCCGGCACAGCTCAGGGTAACCGCAGCGCCGCCCGCGACCTTCGACAGGGCTTTTTCCAGGGATTCCTGAATCGAGGGCACGCCCGCCCGCTGGCGCTGAAAGCCACGGTAGCGCGAGCCTTTGTATTCGACCCCGAGGGCGATTTTGAAAACGCCAACGGCAGCCGAATCGGCTGCCGCTGTAGTGAGACCATCAGACATGTATCAAACCAGTTTAGCGATCAGCTCGCGGGCTTCCTGCTGCTGACCATCGTTACCTTCGGCGATGACTTCATCGAGGATGTCGCGAGCACCTTCGGTGTCGCCCATATCGATATAGGCGCGCGCCAGATCGAGCTTGGTCGCGGTTTCATCGGTACCGGAGAGGAAGTCGAAGTCGTCGTCGCCATCCATTCCCGAATCGGACAAGTCGGGGGTGGATGACAGATCATCCGGCTGGTCCAGATCACCGGCCAGCTGGTCGAGTTCGGCATTCACCTCGTCGAGCTGGGCGGCAAAGCTGTCGCCGCTCGGCTGGGCGGGCGACTCGTCATTCAGCGACAGATCGAAATCGGCCGACAGATCGAAGTCGTTGCCAACCTCTTCGGCTGCAGGCTCGGGGGGCGTTGCGGGCAGCTCGTTCTTGACCGGCGCGGCACTCGGCTCATCGTCCAGGCTCAGCAGAAACTCATCGTCGGCGGCCTCTTCAAGCTCAAGCGGCGCGTCCAGATCCAGACTGAAATCGGCCAGATCATCTTCCGCCGCCAGGCTTTCGCCCGCCGCTTCGTCCAGACTCAGATCGAAGCCCAGCTCATCGTCCGCTTTGCTCTCAGGCTCGGCCGGCGCACTGAAGTCCATGTCGCCATCCAGCGACAGGCTGTCCATATCGCTCGACCCAGCCGCTTTACCGGCCTCTTGCAGATCACGTTCCAGATCGGCTTCCAGATCGTCCAGACTCAGGTCGAAGGCATCGTCCAGATCGCCGCCTGCGGCTGGCGCAGTCGGCTCATCCAGCGCCAGGTCGTCGAAGCTGAAGTCGCTCAGGTCATCGTCCCCGGCATCGGCAGCCGCCGCGAGACCGGCAACCCCGGCAGCGGCGAGCATGGCGGGGTACTTGGCCTTGATCTGATCGACTTCGGCAGCACTGCCACCGATTTCACGCAGTTCATTGTCCTGACGGGCAAAGCCATCGCGATCGCCCAGCTCGGCATAAACTTCCATCAATTTCAAGCGCAGGTCGCTGCGCTGCGGCTCATCGTTGATGGCCCCCTGCAGCAACTCCGCCGCCTGATTGAAGCGACCATAGGCAATATAGATATCGGCCTCGCCCAGGGCATCGCCGGTTTGCGCGGCCACACGCTCTTCAGCCGGGGCAGACGCCTGCTCGCCAGCAAGATCATCCGATGCGTCGAAGCTATCGTCCGGCAGGGCCATATCGCCCCCCAGATCAACACCCTGCCCGTCCGCGGTGAGACTTTCCTGCAGCTCGGCTTCCTTGAGGGCGTTGCGACGCGACAGCATCATCAGTGCCAGCAGCAAAACCAGCAAAGCACCGCCACCGGCGATGCCCAACATCATCGGATTGGCCAGCAGCTCATCGAGCGGGCTGGCCTCGACCGGCGGCTCTACCACTGGTGGGGCAACGGCAACCACGGGGGCTGCCGGCTTGACCGGAGCCGGCTTGACCGGCGCTGGCGGCTCGCTGACTTGCGGCGCAACCGCCTCAGGCTGAGCGGCCGGGGCTGGCTCCTCGCTGTAATTGAAATCCTGCTCAGGCTCGGCTACTGGCTCAGCGGGCCTAGCCAACACCGGAGCGGCGGGGGCTTGCGCCTGCTCAGGCTCGGCAGCGGGCTCAGGGGCCGGCTCCGGCGCAACGGCCTCGACCGCCGGGGCCACTGCCGGGGCTTGTCCCTGGGCTGCCAGGTCGGCCTGCAGTTTGGCCATCTGATCATCTTTGAGCTGAATCAGGCGCTGCAGCTTGTCGAGCTGACTCTGCAGATCGCCCATGCGATCCTTCAGTTCGGTATTTTCCCGGCGAGTGGAGTCGAGGCTTTCCTGAGTCACCGCCAACTTGTCGGCCAGGGCTTTGCTATCGGCAGTGCCGGTATCGCTACCGGCGGTGGCCTTGCCGGTATCGGCCGCGACCAGCTTCAGACTGTCACCCGCCGCCGCCTTGGCAGGCGCGTCGCCGGCCACGGTACGTTTGGTTGCATCCAGCTGGCGCGCCGCGCCGCCTGCCAGGCTACGGCCTTCACGCCATGCGGCGTTCTGCTCGGCGACCTGGGCAATGGCCTCGGCCTGACCCCGGCTCTTGATCTGCTCGGCTTCCGGCAGGCGCAATACCTGACCACTCTTCAGGCGATTGATATTGCCGCCGATAAAGGCATCCGGGTTCAGCGCCTGGATGGCCAGCATGGTCTGATGCACGCTACCGCCCGGTACCCGGCGGGCAATTTCCCAGAGCGTGTCATTGGCGGTGGTCTTGTATTCGTTGCCGTCCAGGGCCCGTGGCGCGGCAGGCGCGGCCGGGGCCAGCGGCGCACCGCTGGCCTGGGTCGGACGCGGCGCAGCCGCGACTTGCGGGCGCGGCGCAGGGGCAGCAACCGGCAGCCGCGGTGCGGCGGGGATCACGGCCTGCGGACTATAAAGTGGCGGATCGAGCAGCAGGGTGTACTCACGCAGCAGACGACCGTTAGGCCACAACACCTCGACTAGGAAGTTCAGGTAGGGCTCGCGCAGCGGCTTGCTCGAGGTGACGCGGATAACGCTCTTGCCGTTGGGCTTGAGTACCGAAGTGAACTTGAGATCGGTCAGAAAATACTGGCGATCCACACCCGCCTTGTTGAATTCTTCGGGAGACGCGAGGCTGGGCCGCAACTCGTTGGAAGTCAGGTCACGCACTTCAAGCAATTCGATTTCAGCCACCAACGGCTGATTCAGCGCCGACTGCAAGGTCACCTCGCCCAGCCCCAGCGCATGCGCCATACCGGAGGACAGTGCCGAAGCAGCTGCGATTGCCAGCACCAGTTTGCGAACCCGAACCATAGCGTTATCCCTTGTTTTATCTTTTTTTCTCGCCAGGCGAGAGGATCTTGGAAATTGCTGCCTGCATCACCCGAAGGTGTCGCCCCATCCAGCAATCAACTCAGCCAGTATTGCCAAGCTCTAAAGTTTCTTCAAATTTCCGGCTAAGTATCATTTACAGATAGTGTTTTATCAAC
>JBFJZW010000140.1:0-11062 GCA_041621875.1 Pseudomonas sp.
CTGCTGCTGGTGGCGGGCTGGCCGTTGCTGCGCACCTTCTGGTTCAGCCTCACCGATACCAGCCTGAGCGACAGCGGTGCCGGAGCCTTCGTCGGCCTGAGCAACTACCTGGCCCACGATGGCGATATCTGGACCGGCGTCCTGGTCGACCCGCTGTGGTGGCAGGCGGTGCGCAACACCCTGCACTTCACGGTGGTGTCGGTCGGTCTGGAGATCATCATCGGCCTGGCGGTGGCCTTGCTGCTCAATGTCCGCTTCACCGGCCGAGCCCTGGTGCGCGCGATGATCCTGATCCCCTGGGCGATTCCCACCATTGTCTCGGCGAAGATCTGGGCGTGGATGCTCAACGACCAGTTCGGCATCATCAATCACCTGATGCTCGGCCTCGGGCTGATCGACGCACCCCTGGCCTGGACCGCCGACGCCAGCCTGTCGATGTGGGCGGTGATCATGGTCGATGTGTGGAAGACCGTGCCCTTCGTCGCGCTGCTGATGCTGGCCGCCTTGCAGATGCTGCCGGGCGATTGCTACGAGGCCGCGCGGGTCGACGGCGTGCATCCGCTCAAGGTGTTCTGGCGGGTCACCCTGCCGCTGCTGATGCCCGCGCTGCTGGTGGCGGCGATCTTCCGCATCCTCGACTCGCTGCGGGTATTCGACGTCATCTATGTGCTGACTTCGAACTCCTCGTCGACCATGAGCATGTCGATCTACGCCCGTCAGCAACTGGTGGAGTTCCAGGACGTCGGCTACGGCAGCGCCGCCTCGACCCTGCTGTTCCTGATAGTCGCGGTGATCGCCGTGCTCTACCTCTACCTCGGCCGCCGTCAAATGGAGGTCCGCTGATGAACCTGCGTCTACTGAAAAAAGCACTGCTGCGTCTGGGTTTCTGGGCCGCGATCGGCATCCTGCTGCTGTACGCGGTATTCCCCTTCTACTACGCCGTACTGACCTCGCTGAAGCCGTCCAGCGCCTTGTTCCAGGTGAGCTACTGGGTCGATAAGCCGGACTTCTCCAACTACACCGCGGTGCTGCAGCAGGCCTCGTTTCTGCAGGCCATCGGCAACTCGGTGTTCGTCGCTTTCTGCGTGGTGGCCCTGGCGCTGTTTCTCAGCCTGACCGCCGCCTACGCCCTGGGCCGGGTCAAGTTCCGCGGCCGCGGGACTGTCCTGCTGCTGGTGCTGGGGGTGTCGATGTTCCCGCAGGTTGCGGTGCTCTCCGGGTTGTTCGAGGTGATCCGCGCCCTGGGTCTGTACAACAGCGCCTGGGCGCTGATCCTCAGCTACACCATCTTCACCCTGCCGTTCACCGTCTGGGTGCTGACCACCTTTATCGGGCAACTGCCCGGCGAACTGGAAGAGGCGGCGATCATGGACGGTGCCTCACCCTGGGTGGCGCTGACCCGGGTGCTATTGCCGCTGCTCTGGCCGGCGCTGGTGACCACCGGCCTGCTGGCGTTTATCGCCGCCTGGAACGAGTTTCTCTTCGCCCTGACTTTCACCCTGACCGACCAGGAACGCACGGTGCCGGTGGCGATCGCGCTGATTTCCGGCGGCAGCCAGCACGAGCTGCCCTGGGGCCTGCTGATGGCCGCCTCGGTCATGGTCACCGTACCCCTGGTGCTGCTGGTGCTGGTGTTCCAGCGGCGCATCGTTTCCGGCCTCACCACTGGCGCGCTCAAGGGCTGAGCCCACAAGAATAAGGAACAACAGCATGAGCAAGTTGAAACTCGACAAAGTGAACAAGCAACTGGGCGGCCTGCGCATCCTGCGCGATATCAGCCTGGAGATCGCCAGCGGCGAATTCGTGGTGTTCGTCGGCCCCTCGGGCTGCGGCAAGTCGACCCTGCTGCGGCTGATCGCCGGGCTGGAGTCGATCTGCGCCGGCGATCTGCTGATCGACGGCCGCCGGGTCAACAACCTGGAACCGCGCGAGCGCGGGGTCGGCATGGTGTTCCAGTCCTATGCGCTGTACCCGCATATGAGCGTCTACGACAACATCGGCTTCGGCCTCAAGCTGGCCAAGACCGACAAACGCAGCCTGCGTGAACGGGTGCTGGAAACCGCCCGCGTGCTGCAGCTGGACAAGCTGTTGCAGCGCAAACCCAAGGAACTCTCCGGCGGCCAGCGCCAGCGCGTGGCCATGGGCCGGGCGATGGCCCGCGAGCCGGACATCCTGCTGTTCGACGAGCCGCTGTCCAACCTCGACGCGGCCCTGCGCGTGCAGATGCGCAACGAGATCGCCCGGCTGCACGCCAACCTGGGCACCACCATGATCTACGTGACCCACGACCAGGTCGAGGCCATGACCCTGGCCGACAAGATCGTCGTGCTCAATGCTGGACGCATCGAACAGGTCGGCTCGCCGCGCGAACTCTACGAACGCCCGGTCAGCCGTTTCGTCGCTGGCTTTCTCGGCTCACCGAAGATGAATTTCCTCCCGGCGCAGCTGCTCACGCCGGGCGTGCATAGCGCGATCGCCACGCCGGCCCTCGGCCATCTGGCGGCCCTACCCTTCGACAGCAGCGCGCTGGCGGCTGGCAGCCCGCTGACCCTGGGTATCCGTCCCGAGCACCTGAGCCTGGAAAAAGCCCAAGGCGACGCCGGCTTGCTGGTGGTCGGTGTCGAGTACCTGGGCTGCGAAACCTATGTGCACCTCGATGTCGGCCAGGACGAGCCGCTGATCTGTCGTTGCGCGGCGAATGCCGACTGGCGTCATGGCGACCGCGTCGAGCTGCGTCCGGATATCGACAACTTGCATCTGTTCGATGGCGACGACAAGGCCCTGCCACACCGCCCCCTAGCAGCCGACGACGGCGTAGCCCTGCGCGCCGTTCGCCAAGGTTGAGCATGACCCACTCCATCAATCCAACGAGCACTTGCATGCCTGTTTCCCTCGACCTCGCTCAGCGCCCGCTGAGCGAGGGTAGCGCGCCCCCCACCCCCGATTATCGGCCCGGCTACCACCTCGCCCCCCCAACCGGCTGGATGAACGACCCGAATGGCGTGGTGTACTTCCGCGGCGAATACCATGTGTTCTATCAACACCATCCCTTCGATGCGAGCTGGGGGCCGATGTACTGGGGCCATGCCAAGAGCCGCGACCTGGTGCATTGGCAGCACCTGCCCATCGCCCTCGAGCCGGGCGACGAATTCGACCGGCATGGCTGCTTCTCCGGCAGCGCCGTAGTCTGCGGCGACAGCCTGGCGCTGCTCTACACCGGGCATACCTGGCTTGGCGAGGTGGGCGACGAGCGCAGCATCCGCCAGGTCCAGTGCCTGGCCACCAGCGACGACGGCGTGCATTTCGTCAAGCACGGCGCGGTTATCGAGGCCGCGCCGGACGCCGCGATCATGCATTTTCGCGACCCCAAAGTCTGGCGCGACGGCGAACATTGGTACCTGATCGCCGGCGCGCGCCTGGGCGATATGCCGCTGCTACCGTTGTACCGCTCCACGGATCTGCGCGCCTGGGAGTTCCTCGCCTATGTGAGCCGCGGCGGCGAGGGCGACGGCTATATGTGGGAATGCCCGGACCTGTTCCGCCTCGGCGGCCAGGACGTGCTGCTGTACTCCCCCCAGGGCATGCAACCCGAGGGTTACGAGCGGCTCAACAAATTCCAGACCGGCTACCGGGTCGGCCAGCTCGACAGCAATTGGCAGTTCACTGGCGGGTCCTTTATCGAGTTGGATAACGGCCATGATTTCTACGCCGCGCAAACCTTGCTGACCGCCGACGGCCGGCGTCTGCTCTGGGCCTGGCTGGACATGTGGGACAGCCCGATGCCGAGCCAGGCCCAGCACTGGTGCGGCATGCTCGGCGTGCCGCGGGAACTGCAACTGCATAAGGGTCGCCTGCACAGCTACCCCGCGCGCGAGCTGGCGGCTCTGCGCCAACACCCCTTGTTGGCGGACGGCGCGCTGTGCTGGGACCGCTCAGGCAGCCAGCCGCTTGCCGGGTTGAGTGGCGATAGGCTGGAAATCGAGCTGCAACTGGAGCTGGCAGGCTGCCGCGAGGGACAGTTGGGCATCGCCCTGCGCTGCAGCGCCGATGGCCAGGAACAGACCCTGCTCTACTACGACGCCCAGCTGCAGCGCCTGGTGCTCGACCGCAGCCGCTCGGGCGCGGGGGTCAGCGGCCAACGCAGCGTGGCACTGGCAGCGACCCAGGCGTCACTGAGGTTGCGGATATTCCTCGACCGCTCCTCCATCGAGGTGTTTGCCGCGGATGGCAGCTTCAGCCTCAGCAGCCGCATCTACCCGCAACCGCACAGCCTGGGGCTGGCACTGTTCGGCAGCGGCGGCGGGCAGGTGGCGGTACACCAGGCCTGGCAGCTGTCCAGCGGCTGGGTCTGATCGGCTGCTGGCGCGGCTTGCAGAGGCCGTAATGTAGGGTGCGCCGTGGGCACCAGGAATCTACGCCGACGCCGGTGCGCACGGCGCACCCTACAAAGTCAGCCCCTCCACTTAAGCGCCGCGACCTGAACGCAACACCGGGCAGGTACATCGCCATTGCAATGGCCTGCTGACAGGCGGCGTCGCTGTGGCATGATTCACGACTCACACTGCCAGGTTGCATTGCATGACTTCAGTGAAAGACGTTGCACGGCTGGCCGGCGTGTCCCTGATGACGGTCTCGCGGGCGCTCAACAGTCCGGAAAAGCTCAGCCCCGAGACCTACCAGCGGGTGCGCCGCGCCATCGACGAACTGCAGTTCGTGCCCAGCATGTCGGCCCGCAAGATCCGCGGCGACAACCTGCAGAGCCGAACCATCGGCGTGTTCGCCCTGGATACCGCGACCACGCCGTTTGCCGTGGAGCTGCTGCTGTCCATCGAGCAGACCGCGCAAGAGGCCGGCTGGAACGTCTTCGTACTCAACCTGCTGAGCGACTCACCCAGCGAGCAGAGCATCGACCTGATGCTCTCGCACCGTCCCGACGGCCTGATCTTCAGCGCCATGGGGCTACGCCGGGTAAACATTCCCGAGCGCCTGAAGAGCAAACCGCTGATCCTCGCCAACTGCCTGGCCGAGGACCGCAGCCTGACCAGCTACGTGCCGGATGACGAGGCAGGGCAATACCGCGCCGTGCAGCACGCCCTCAGCCAGGGTTATCGACACCCCCTGTGCATCAACCTGCCGAGCCAGAGCCTGGCCTGGGAACTGCGTCAGAAGGGCATGCAACGGGCCTTCGACGAGTTCGGCCTGGTGCCCGGGGACCTGCTGCAGTACGACCTCTCGGCCCATGATGCCTATGGCGAGACGCTGACGATCCTCGACCGGCATATCGTCGAGGGCCGTGCGCAATTCGACATCCTAATCTGCGGCAACGACCGTATCGCCTTCTGCGCCTACCAGGTGCTGCTGGCCCGCGGCCTGAAGATCCCCACGGACGTCGCCGTGCTCGGCTACGACAATATGATCGGCATCGCCGAACTGTTCCTGCCGCCGCTGACCACGGTGCAACTGCCCTACTACGAAATCGGCCAGCGCGCCGCGCGCCATCTGATCGAGGCCCTCGACACAAGCGGGACTCAGCGGGTGGACTGCCCGCTGGTCATCCGCGCCTCGCTTTGATGGCGGCCTGCGCGGGCGCTTGCTGACGGCCTGCGACGGGTTTCCCGGCAGCGCGGACATCAATACAGATGGCTCTGTCTGAGTTAGCTGTTGTCGGCATGCTCAGCCCTTGTAGGAGCGGGCCCGCGAATCGTGGCTCAATAGAAAAACATCGCGGGCATGGCCCGCTCCTACAGGGTTCGCAGCACCCGCAAGCACTGCTGGCAACACTTAATTGGTACATAGCCATACAAATTGCCTAGCTCGCCCTGGCACACCCATCAGAGCAGGCTCAGCTGCGCCCCTGGCGGGCAGAACTGCGAGCAGTCCAGGCCCTGGGTATCGCGGCGGTCCAGGCCGAGCTTGCGGCTGGCCAGGCGAAAGCGCTGGGCCAGCAACTCGGCGAACGGGCCTTCGCCACGCATGCGGCTGCCGAAGCGGCTGTCGTAGTTCTTGCCGCCGCGCGACTGGCGGATCAGGCTCATGACATGCTCGGCGCGCTCGGGAAAGTGCGCCTGCAGCCACTCCTCGAACAATTCTGCGATCTCCAGCGGCAGGCGCAGCAGCACGTAACCGGCGGAGCGCGCACCGGCATCGCGAGCGGCCTCGAGCAGGTGTTCCAGCTCCATGTCGTTGATCATCGGGATCATCGGCGCACAGATCACGCTGACCGGCACGCCGGCCTCGTGCAAGGTGCGCATGGCACGCAAGCGCGCCCCCGGCGAAGCGGCGCGCGGCTCCATGATGCGTTTCAGCTCGTCATCGAGGGTGGTCAGGCTGAAGGCCACGCTGACCAGGCGCTGGCTGGCCAGCTCGCCAAGCAGGTCGAGGTCACGCAGGATCAGCGAGCCCTTGGTGATGATGTGCAACGGATGCTTGTAGCGCAGGAGAATTTCAAGAGCCTGGCGGGTCAGAAGTTGCTCGCGCTCGATCGGTTGATAGGCGTCGGTGTTGATGCCCAGGGCGATCGGCTGCGGCACATAGCCGGGCTTTTGCAGTTCTTCCTCGAGGCGGCTGGCCAGGTTGGTCTTGGCGATCAGCCTGGTCTCGAAGTCGATGCCTGGCGACATATCCCAGTAGGCATGGCTGGGCCGGGCGAAGCAGTAGATGCAGCCATGCTCGCAGCCCCGATAGGGGTTCACCGAACGGTCGAAACCGACATCGGGCGAGCTGTTACGGCTGATCACCGTCTTCGCCAGTTCGCTGCGCACCTCGGTGACGCGACTGGGCGGCACCTCCTGCAGCCAGCCGTCGTCCTCCGCCACCGAACGGGTCGGGGCGAAGCGGTTATGCGGGTTGCTGGCGGTACCGCGACCGCGCGGCGGCAGAGTGGCTGACATGGCAGGCTCCTAAATATACTGTATAAAAATACAGTATATTTATCCCGAACACCAAGTGCCGGCGGTCGCCGCCGCGCCGAGCGCTATCCGTGTGTCCGCACCACCCTCGCCCGTTGTCGGCCGCTTAGGCGCAGCGCTCCAACGCCTCGAGATCGGCGGCGGTTATCGCCGCCAGGTTGCGGCTGATCTTTTCCACCGGCCAGTCCCACCAGGCGATCTGCAGCAGACGCGCGATCACCTCGTCGCTAAAGCGCTGCTTGAGTGGCTGCGCCGGGTTGCCGCCGACCACCGTATAGGGCGCTACATCGCGGATGACCACCGAGCGCGAGGAGACGATGGCACCATGGCCGATCTGCACGCCAGGCATGATCAGGCTGTCGTAGCCGATCCATACGTCATGGCCGATCCGCGTATCGCCCTTGTTCGGCAGCTCATCCAGCGCCGGCGTCACCGCCTCCCAACCATTGCCGAAGATCTGGAAGGGGTAGGTGGAGAAGCCCGACAGCTTGTGGTTGGCACCATTCATGATGAACTTCACCCCACGCGCCAGCGCGCAGAACTTGCCGATCAGCAGCCGGTCGCCAATAAAGGGGAACAGGTAGAGCACATTGCGCTCGAAGTTCTCCGCACCGTCCGGGTCGTCGTAATAGCTGTAGTCGCCGACTTCGATCTGCGGATTGTTCAGCACATTGTTGAGAAAACAGACCTGGGGAAATCCGGCCATGGGATGCGGATTGCGGGGATCGGGACCGTGCATATAAACCTCTTGCCGTGTTGATCGTACCCACGTCGGAGCGTCGAGGGATGCAGCCATGACGACGCTTGCAGAGGCCGCCATCGGTAAGGTGCGCCGTGCGCACCAAGGGTCTGCAGCGCGCCCTACAAAATCAGGCCCCTTCGCACTTATGCGCCGCCGTCTAAGCGCGGCACATTGCGGGGATAGAGCCTCGCCAAACGGCACAAACCCGAACGGATACTCAGGCCAGCCGCACCTGCAGCCCGCCATAGCCATGGTCACCCGCCTCGCCACTGAGCACGATCTGCCCGGCCGCAGCCAGTTCGCGGGCGCGCCAGAACAGCAAGTAGTCGGTGGCGAAAAACCCGTCGCAGTGCGCCATGACATCGGCCATCACCCGCGCCAGCGGCTTGCCTTCGGCCGGGCAGAATTGCACCAGGCTGGCATCGATACGGCTGAAATCCTCGCCCTGGAAGGTGCCGGCGTGCCAGCGGTGCACCTGGGCCTGGTCCAGCAATGCCGCGCTCCACTGGCCGGCAAGCTGCCGACGTCGCGCGGCATCAACCTCACGCGGTTTGGCCAAGGCCGCCAGCGCCTCGGGCGTATGCATGGCTACCGCGCGGCGGCTGGCGACACGGCTGTCGCCAGTGCCGCAGCACACTTCCCACAACGGCAATGCACTGTCCGCCAGGGCGTGTGCGACACGCGCCAGCAGCAGTTGCTCGGAGGCACTGTCGCCATGCCAGACGGTGGCCGGCCGCGACTGTTCGGCCAGGGCCGCAATCCAGCGCGCATCCGCGGGCAGGACCGTGGCGAAATCCGGCACCGGGCGCACCGACTCGGGCCACAGCGCCCGCCAGAAGGCAGCGCGAACGGCGCAGGGTGGCGTGTCCACATCCGCCAGCGGGCCGACGGCGAGATCGTCACGCAGCACGCGCAAACCCGCTTCGGCCTCGTGCGCATCTATTACATGGGTCACACCTGCTACCGCGTTATCACCACACACCAGATGCCACATAAGCCCTCCTTGGTCAGCTATGGCCTGCCATCCCTGGCGGCCACCCCTCCGGGGCCGTCGCTAGGCGACGTTAAAAATAGCTCCCGGCTATTTTTTCAGCTTGGGATTGGGAAAGAACTGCACCGCCTGCACCTTGGGGTCGGCGGCCTTGGGTTTCAGGGCGCTGACGTTGACCCGGGTCGACAGTTCACGGGGCACCGAGTTGCCACGCTCGTCGAGGGTGTCGGCATAGCCGCAGGCCACGCATTCGCGGTGCGGCACGCCGCCCTCGTCCCACATCTGGATCTTGTCCATCTCGCTGCACGCCGGGCATACGGCACCAGCGATAAAGCGCTTCTTGGAAATACTCATGGTTAATCCGCTTACGCGGCCTCCTGACTCAGCCCCAGATGCCGCAGCAGCGGGTCGATGGAGGGCTCGCGGCCGCGGAAGTCGACGAACAGCTGCATTGGCTCCTGCGAACCACCACGGGCCAGGATCGCCTCGCGGAAGGCGCGACCAGTGTCGCGGTTGAACACGCCTTCTTCCTCGAAGCGCGAGAAGGCATCCGCCGAGAGCACTTCGGCCCATTTGTAGCTGTAGTAACCGGCCGCGTAACCGCCGGAGAAGATATGCGCAAAGCTGTTGGGGAAGCGGTTGTAGGCCGGCGGGCGCAGCACCGAGACTTCGTCGCGGATGCCTTCGAGCACCTCGAGCACGCTGCGGCCGTCGCCATGGGTGGCATGCAGTTCGAAGTCGAACAGGCTGAACTCCAGCTGGCGCACCATCATCAGCCCGGACTGGAAGTTCTTCGCCGCCAACATCTTGTCCAGCAGGTCCTGGGGCAGCGGCTCGCCGGTCTCATGGTGGCCGGAGATCAGCGCCAGGCCCTCGGGCTCCCAGCACCAGTTCTCCATGAATTGGCTCGGCAGCTCCACCGCATCCCAGGCCACGCCGTTGATCCCCGACGCGCCGGCATGCTCGACGCGGGTCAGCAGGTGATGCAGGCCGTGGCCGAACTCGTGGAACAGGGTGGTGACTTCATCGTGGGTCAGCAGCGCAGGCTTGCCGCCGACGCTAGGCGTGAAATTGCACACCAGATTGGCCACCGGGCTGATCAGCGTGCCGCTGGCGTCGCGGCGCTTGTCGCGCGCACCGTCCATCCAGGCACCGCCACGCTTGTTGGCGCGGGCGTAGAGGTCGAAGAAGAAGCGTCCGACGTGCTGGCCGTTCTCCTTGATCTCGAACAGGCGCACGTCCGGGTGCCAGCTGTCGAAGCCGCTCAATTCCTCGATCTGAATCCCATAGAGCTGCTCGACGATGGCGAACAGGCCGCCGAGTACCTTGTCCACCGGGAAATAGGCGCGAAGGATTTCCTGGGAAATGCTGTAGCGCTGCTCGCGCAGCTTCTCGCTGTAATAGCCCACGTCCCAGCTCTGCAGGTCATTGCAGCCCTGCTCGGCAGCGAAGGCCTTGAGTTCTTCCAGGTCCTGGGCGGCGAACGGCTTGCTGCGCACCGCCAGGTCGCGCAGGAAGTGCAGCACCTGATCGGTGGTCTCGGCCATCTTGCTCGCCAGGCTCAGCTCGGCGTAGTTGGCGAACCCCAGCAGCTTGGCCAGCTCCTGGCGCAGGGCGAGGATTTCCAGCATCAGCGGGCCGTTGTCGTGCTGGCCGGCATTCGGCCCCTGGTCGGAGGCTCGGGTACAGTAGGCGGCATACACCTCTTCGCGCAGGGCGCGGTCGTCGGCATAGGTCATCACCGCGAAATAGCTGGGGAACTCCAGGCTGATCAGCCAGCCGTCCAGGCCCTTGGCCTCGGCCGCCTGCTTCATCTGCGCCTTGGCCGAATCGGTCAGCCCGGCCAGCGCCGCTTCGTCGCTGACCTGCTTGGTCCAGGCCTGGGTGGCGTCGAGCAACTGGTTGGAAAACTTGCTGCCCAGCTCCGAGAGTTTCATCTGCACCGCGCCGTAACGCTGCTGCTCGGCCTCCGGCAGATCGATACCGGACAGGCGGAAATCGCGCAGGGCGTGTTCCAGGATGGTCGTCTGCGCCACCTCGAAGCCTTCGGCTTGCGGGCTGCTCGCCAATGCCTCGTAGGCCTGGAACAGCGCACGGTTCTGCCCCAATTCGGTGGCGTATTCCGACAGCTTGGGCAGGCAGGCCTCGTAGGCTGCACGCAGCTCGGCATTGTTGCACACCGCATTGAGGTGGCTGACCGGGCTCCAGGCGCGGCCCAGGCGCGCATTCAACTCGTCGAGGACCAGCACCAGTCCGCCCCAACTCGGCTGGTCGGTCTGACGGCTGAGCAGGGCGGCGATGGCCGCACGGTTGTCGGCGAGAATGCTATCGATGGCCGGCTCGACGTGCTCCGGGCGAATGGCGGAGTAGGGCGGCAGGTCGAAATCTTGCAGCAGCGGATTGTTCGCAGTCACGGTGGCA
>JBFJZW010000141.1:0-11039 GCA_041621875.1 Pseudomonas sp.
GGGCCAGCGCCGAAGACCTGAAGATGGCCAACCTGCTGGGCATCAACACCAACAACATCATCAGCCTGACCTTCGTCATCGGTGCCGCCCTGGCGGCGGTGGCCGCGGTGCTGCTGGGCATGCAGTACGGCGTGATCAACCCGCACCTGGGCTTCCTTGCCGGGATCAAGGCCTTCACCGCGGCGGTGCTCGGCGGCATCGGCAGCATCCCCGGTGCCGTGCTCGGCGGCCTGGTGCTCGGCGTGGCCGAAGCCTTCGGTGCCGATATCTTCGGCGATCAATACAAGGACGTGGTGGCGTTCAGCCTGCTGGTGCTGGTGCTGCTGTTCCGTCCGACCGGCATCCTCGGTCGTCCGGAGGTTGAAAAGGTATGAGTTCGTCAATAATGAAAAACCTCAAAACCGCGTTCTTCAGCGCCCTGCTGGTGCTGGCCGTGGCCTACCCGGTAATGGGTCTGAAGCTCTCCACCATCGGCATCAAGCTGCAGGTCGAGGGTGCCAGCCCGGCGGTGCTGTGGACCATCGGCGGTTGCGCCATCGCCATGTTCTTCTGGCAATTGTTCCGTGACCAGTTGCGCGCCGTCTGGAGCCATGCGCCCAAGCTGCCGAGCGTACCGAGCCAGGCCAGCGATTTCCTCACCCAGCCTTCGACCCAGCGCTGGGTGATCATGGGGCTGATCATCGTTGCACTGGCCTGGCCGTTCTTCGGCAGCCGCGGGGCGGTGGATATCGCCACCCTGATCCTGATCTACGTGATGCTCGGCCTCGGCCTGAACATCGTGGTCGGTCTGGCCGGCTTGCTCGACCTCGGCTATGTGGCCTTCTACGCCGTCGGTGCCTACAGCTACGCCCTGCTGTCGTTCTACTTCGGCCTGAGCTTCTGGATCTGCCTACCGATCGCCGGCCTGATGGCGGCGTTCTTCGGCTTCATCCTGGGCTTCCCGGTGCTGCGCCTGCGCGGCGACTACCTGGCCATCGTCACCCTGGGTTTCGGCGAGATCATCCGCATCCTGCTGAACAACATGACCTGGCTGACCGGCGGCCCCAACGGCATCGGCTCGATCCCCAAGCCGACCCTGTTCGGTCTGTCGTTCGACCGCAAGGCCGCCGAGGGCATGCAGACCTTCCACGAGTATTTCGGCGTGGCCTACGCCTCGATCAACAAGGTGATCTTCCTCTACCTGATCGCCCTGGTGCTGGTGCTGCTGACCCTGTTCGTGATCAACCGCCTGCTGCGCATGCCCATCGGCCGCGCCTGGGAAGCCCTGCGCGAAGATGAGATCGTCTGCCGCGCCCTGGGCATGAACCCCACCGTGATCAAGCTCTCGGCCTTCACCCTGGGTGCCACCTTCGCCGGTTTCGCCGGCAGTTTCTTCGCCGCCCGCCAGGGCCTGGTCAGCCCGCAATCGTTCACCTTTATCGAGTCGGCGATCATCCTCGCCATCGTCGTGCTGGGCGGCATGGGCTCGCAGCTGGGCATCATCCTGGCGGCCATCGTGATGATCCTGCTGCCGGAGCTGGCGCGGGAATTCAACGAGTACCGCATGCTGATGTTCGGTGCCCTGATGGTACTGATGATGATCTGGCGTCCGCAGGGCCTGCTGCCCATGCAACGCCCGCACCTGGAGCTGAAACAATGAGCCGCCCGATTCTAGAAGTAAGCGGCCTGTCCATGCGCTTCGGCGGCTTGCTGGCCGTCAACGGGGTAAGCCTGCAGGTCAACGAGCGGCAGGTGGTGTCGATGATCGGCCCCAACGGTGCCGGCAAGACCACGGTGTTCAACTGCCTGACCGGTTTCTACCAACCCACCAGCGGCAATATTCGCCTCAACGGCGAGCAGATCGAGGGCCTGCCGGGCCACAAGATCGCCCGCAAGGGCGTGGTGCGGACCTTCCAGAACGTGCGTCTGTTCAAGGAAATGACCGTGGTGGAAAACCTCCTGGTGGCCCAGCACCGCCACCTCAACACCAATTTCCTCGCCGGCCTGTTGAAGACCCCGGCGTTTCGCAGGAGCGAACGCGAGGCCATGGACTTTGCCGCGCACTGGCTGGAGCAGGTCAACCTGACCGACTTCGCCAACCGCACGGCCGGTACCCTGGCCTACGGCCAGCAGCGCCGCCTGGAAATCGCCCGCTGCATGATGACCCGACCGAGCATCCTGATGCTCGACGAACCGGCCGCCGGTCTCAACCCGCGGGAAACCGATGACCTCAAGGCCCTTATTCGTGTACTGCGCGACCAACATGGCGTCACCGTATTGTTGATCGAACACGACATGAAACTGGTCATGAGCATTTCCGACCACATTTACGTGATCAATCAGGGCACGCCCCTGGCCGACGGGACGCCGGAGCAGATCCGCGCCAACCCGGACGTGATCAAAGCCTATCTGGGGGAAGCTTGATGCTGTACTTCGACAAGGTTTCCACCTTCTACGGCAAGATCCAGGCGCTGCACGACGTCAGCGTCGAAGTGCGTCAGGGCGAGATCGTCACCCTGATCGGGGCCAACGGTGCCGGCAAGTCGACCCTGCTGATGACCCTGTGCGGCAACCCGCACGCGGCCAGCGGCAGCATCCGTTACCAGGGCGAGGAACTGGTCGGCCAGGACACCCCGGACATCATGCGCAAGAGCATCGCCGTGGTCCCGGAAGGCCGCCGGGTGTTCTCCCGGCTGACCGTGGAGGAGAACCTGGTGATGGGCGGTTTCTTCACCGCCAAGGCCGAGTTCCAGGAGCAGCTGGACAAGGTCCTGCAGCTGTTCCCGCGCCTGCAGGAGCGCCTCAGCCAGCGTGCCGGCACCATGTCCGGCGGCGAACAGCAGATGCTCGCCATCGGCCGTGCGCTGATGAGCAAGCCCAAGCTGCTGCTGCTCGACGAACCCTCCCTGGGCCTGGCCCCGATCATCATCCAGCAGATCTTCGACATCATCGAACAGCTGCGCAAGGACGGCGTGACCATCTTCCTGGTCGAACAGAACGCCAACCAGGCGCTCAAGCTGGCCGACCGCGGCTATGTGCTGGAGAACGGCCGGATCGTCATGCAGGGCAGCGGCCATGACCTGCTGAACGACCCGAAGGTACGCGACGCCTACCTGGGCGGCTAAAAACTACTGCGCTAGGTCATGCGTCGTTGAAAACAGACTCAAAATGCTCATGTACAGACGTACACTCCGCTTTTTCGTCTGCTTTCGCCTAGCCTGACCGTCGCTCGCTACGTTTTTAAACTTACCTTGCTCAATCGAAACCGCTCCTCGGAGCGGTTTTTTATGGCCGTCGTTGCGCGACGTTAAAGATGGCTCACGGCCATTTATTTATCTTCGCCGCCCGCCGTTCGACCATTGCTGCGTGCATCGCGCCCCCGGCCAGTTACAATGGTCGCCCTTTTTTGCCGCTGCGTGCTTCCATGACCGAGCCGATACGCCTGTCCAAACGCCTGATCGAAGAGATCGGCTGCTCGCGCCGCGAGGCCGAACTCTATATCGAGGGCGGCTGGGTGCTGGTCGACGGCGTGGTGGTCGAAGAACCGCAGTTCAAGGTCGGCGCGCAGCGCGTCGAACTGCTGCCCGATGCCGTGCTGGCCCCGGTCGAGCCAGTTACCCTGCTGCTCAATGTGCCTAACGGGCACTCGCCCGATCGCGCCGTAGAAAGCATCAGCCCGGCCAGCCACTGGCCCGACGACGGCTCGGGCATCCGCCCGCTGAAAAGCCATTTCGCCCGCCTCACCTCCTGCATTCCACTGCAGGCCGGGGCCGACGGCCTGCACGTGCTGACCCAGGACTGGCGCATCGAGCGCAAGCTCAAGGAAGACCTGAGCAAGCTGGAGCAGGAATACGTGGTCGAGGTCGTTGGCACCTTGAGCGCCAGCCAGCTCAAGCGTCTGGCTCACGGCCTGATCTTCAACGGTGTGGCCTTGCCCCCCTGCAAGGTCAGCTGGCAGAACGAAACCCGCCTGCGCTTCGCCCTGAAGAACCCTCTGCCCGGCCAGATCGTCTTTATGTGCAACAGCGTCGATCTCAAGGTGCTGGGCATGAAGCGCATCCGCATCGGCGGCGTGCCCATGGCCAAGGTCCAGCCGGGACAATGGCGCTACCTGGCCGCGAAAGAACGCTTCTAACTTTTTTCAGCTGCCGCCGTCTGTGCAGCAGCCCTCTTCAGGACACCCCCATGCTTAATAACGATGTACTGCGCAGCCTGCGCTATATGCTCGACGTCAGCGATGCGCAACTGAGCGAAATCATCCAGCTCAGCGGCAAGCAGGTCGCCCTCGACGACCTCGCGGCCATGCTCAAGAAAGAAGATGAAGACGGCTTTGTCGCCTGCGACGACGAGCTGATGGCCCATGCCCTGGACGGCCTGGTGTACTTCAAGCGCGGCAAGGACGACAGCCGTCCGCCCCAGCCGTTCGAGCTGCCAGTGACCAACAATATGGTGCTGAAGAAACTGCGCGTGGCCTTCGAACTGAAGGAAGACGACATGCACGCGATCATGCACAGCGTCGACTGCCCGGTGTCCAAACCCGAGATGAGCGCGCTATTCCGCAAGTTCGGCCACAGCAACTACCGCACCTGCGGCGATCAGTTTCTGCGCAATTTCCTCAAGGGCCTGACCCTGCGCGTTCGCGGCTAAGAACCTGCTTACGACCTGCTGCGCGTCGGCCATCCGGCGTTAAAAACAGCCTCGGAATGCTCATTTACAGCTCGTAAACTCCGCTTCCTCGGCTGTTTTTGCCTTGCCTGGCTCTAGCTCGCGAGATCGTAAACAGGTTCTAAGTCCGCGCTGCCATGCCTGACCGCATGGCGGCGTATTTCCGGGGGCAATGATGACTGCCATGGCGCAGTCGGACGATTAGGGTAGTGGCACTCATCCGTTAAAAGGATTCGCCATGCACCCTTATTTCTCCCTGCAGGGCCGCACTGCCCTGGTCACCGGCGGCACCCGCGGTATCGGCAAGATGATCGCCAAAGCCTTTGTCGAGGCCGGCGCAACGGTCTACGTCTGCGCCCGTGACGGCGAGGCCTGTGCCCAGACCGCCGCCGAACTCTCGACCTTCGGCACTTGCCACGGCATGGCCGCCAACCTGGCCAGCGAAGAAGGCGTGCAGGCCCTGGCCGCACAACTGGCCGGCGAAATCGGCCAGCTGGATATCCTGGTCAACAACGCCGGCACCACCTGGGGCGCGCCGCTCGAGTCTTACCCGGCCAAGGGCTGGGAGAAGGTCATGCAGCTCAATGTGACCTCGGTGTTCAGCTGCATCCAGCAGTTGCTGCCGCTGCTGCGCAAGGCCGGCTCGGCGAGCAATCCGGCGCGGGTGATCAATATCGGCTCGGTGGCCGGCATCACCTCCCACGGCGAAGACGCCTACGCCTATGGCCCGAGCAAGGCGGCGCTGCACCAGCTGTCGCGCATGCTGGCCCGCGAACTGGTCGGCCAGCATATCAACGTCAATGTGATCGCCCCGGGGCGCTTTCCGAGCAAGATGACCCAGTTCATCGCTCAGGACGAGGCGGCCATGGCCGAAGACTGCGCGCTGATCCCGATGCAGCGCTGGGGCCGCGAAGAGGAAATGGCCGCCCTGGCGATCAGCCTGGCCAGCACCGCCGGTGCCTATATGACCGGCACCATCATCCCCATCGACGGCGGCTTCCACCTCTAGTGGCCTGTGTGGCGAGTTCAATTAGTCAATTTCGGCTCCTGAGGCCCTGATACTGCGTTGCTGCTCCTCGCCATAGCCCGCTATGACTCGTTGCAGCGCCTTGCCTCAGAACCTCAGTCATCCGAACTTGAGTTAACCAACTCGCCGTACAGGCCACTACAGCGCCCACGGGCAGGCCGGACCTTTGGTCGGCCGCCCGTATTCGTCCACCGGGCTCTGCTAGCGTTAACTTATCGAGGGGGACAGCTAACAACTTTCGTTTCGCCAGCGGGGGAAAAGAGGTTGGTCATGGCTATCGCCGACTGGCGCATGCAGGGCGTCGAATTCATTGCCTGCAACTGCAACTGGGGCTGCCCCTGTCAATTCAGCGCACCGCCGACCCACGGCAACTGCCAGGCGGTGGCATCGATGCGCATCGAGCGCGGACACTTCGAGCAGGTGGTGCTCGACGGCCTGTGCTGGGCGGCCACCTTTGCCTGGCCGGAGGCCATCCATAAAGGCAATGGCAGCTGCCAGGTGTTTATCGATGAACGTGCCGACGAGGCGCAACGCCAGGCTCTGCTGACTATTCTCTCCGGCCAGGAGAGCGAGCCCGGGGTCAACGTGTTCCAGGTGTTCAGCACCACCATGAGCGAGATGTTCGAGCCGCTGTTCGTGCCCATCAGCCTTTCGCTCGACGTCGACCAACGCCTCGCCCACCTGGATATTCCAGGCGTGCTGCAGGCCAGCGGCGAACCGATCCGCAGTCCCGTCGACGGCTCACCCCAGCGCGCCCGTATCGCCCTGCCCAATGGCTTCGAGTTCCTCGAGGCGGAAGTGGCCAGCGGCAGCTTCCAGACCCAGGCCGCGCTCAAGCTGCAGGCCAAGGACAGCCACAGCCACCTGGCCCATGTGCACTTCACCGGCCATGGCATAGAGCCCTGAAAGTGAGCGACTTGCAGGCCGCCACGGCGAGCAGGCGACTGAGCGGCGAACAGCTGCTGTTCCTGCTCTGCCTGCTCACGCTGACTGCCCTCGCCTGGCTGGCGCTGCAACGCATGGCCAGCGGCATGAGCGGCCCCGGCGGCATGGCCGACGCCGCGATGGCCGGCATGCTTATGCCCTGGAGCCTGGGCGATGCCCTGCTGATGTTCGCCATGTGGGCGGTAATGATGATCGGCATGATGCTGCCCAGCGCCCTGCCCATGCTGCTGCTCTATCAGCAGCTGCTGCGCAAACGCATGCCGACGGCGCGCCGTCACCTGGCCCTGCTGCTGTTCTGCGCCGCCTATGCCCTGGTATGGACCGGCTTCGCCCTGGCCGCCACGGCCCTGCAATGGGCCCTCGAACAACTCGCCCTGCTCAGCCCCGAGATGCGCAGCAGCAGCACCCTGCTGGCCGCCGCTCTGCTGCTGGCGGCGGGTATCTACCAGTGGCTGCCGCACAAGATGGCCTGCCTGGAACACTGCCGCGGGCCGCTGCACTTTCTCCTCGGCTACTGGCAACCCGGCCTGCTCGGCGGCTGGCGCATGGGCCTGGCCCATGGCGCGTATTGCCTGGGCTGCTGCTGGGCGCTGATGGGCCTGCTATTCGTGGTCGGGGTGATGAACCTGCTGTGGGTGGCCCTGCTCGCCGCCTATGTATTGCTGGAGAAGACCCTGCCCCTGGGCCCCTGGCTCGCGCGCCTGGGCGGGCTGCTGCTGATCGCCTGGAGCCTGTTGCTGCTGCTCGGCTAGCGACCTGCGCGGCGGCGCGTATTGCGGGTTAAGATGGCCGCCCCGCCCCCATCAGCCGCGCCGCCATGTCCTACTCCGTATCGCCCATCGGCTTTGTCCGCTCCTGCTTCAAGGAGAAGTTCGCCATTCCCCGTCAACCGCAACTCGCCCCGGCGGCCCGTGGTGTACTGGAACTGGTTGCGCCCTTCGATAACGGCGATGCGGTGCAAGGATTGGAGCAGGTCAGCCATGTCTGGCTGCTGTTTCTGTTTCACCAGGCCCTGGAAGACAAGCCGCGGCTAAAGGTGCGTCCGCCGCGCCTGGGCGGCAACCAGTCGGTCGGGGTGTTCAGCACCCGCGCCACCCACCGGCCCAACGGCATCGGCCAGTCGGTGGTCAAGCTGGACAGGGTCGAGCCCGGCAAGCTGTGGCTATCGGGCATCGACCTGCTCGACGGCACCCCGGTGCTGGATATCAAACCCTATGTGCCCTATGCCGACAGCGTGGCCGCGGCCTACAACCGTATCGCCGACAGCGCGCCGGCACTGATCGAGGTGACCTGGCAGGACAGTGCGCTGACCCAGGCCCATGGCCATGGCCAGCGTCTGGAAGAGCCTCTGGTCGAACTGATCGAACAGTGCCTGGCCCAGGACCCGCGCCCGGCCTACCAGCAACCCGGCCCGGAGCGACACTATGGCGTGCGCTTCTGGGATGTCGATGTGCACTGGCATTACCCGCAGCCGGGCAGCATCCGTGTGCTGGAAGTCGTGCCGGCCGGCTGATCCAGTTCGCGCCAGCCTGTACGCGCGGATAGGCCGAGCAGCAATTTTGTCTTATATTTACAAGAAACATGTATACAAAATAGGATTCTCACCATGCTCGAACGCCCCGGTCGCCTCAATGGTCTGCGCCATATCGCCCTGCTGGTTCCCAATCTGGAAGCCTGCGAGCGCTTCTATGTGGATATTCTCGGCATGCAGGTGCTGCACCGCGCCAACGCGGATCTGGTCTACCTGACCTGCGGCAACGACAACCTCTCCCTGGGCCGCGCCTATGCCGACAGCAGCGGCGTGCAGGCGGTGGATCACTATGGTTTTGTCGTCGACAGCATCGAGGAGCTGCACGCCTGGCATGCCTACCTCAAGGAACAGGGCGTGACCCTGCTCGACCGCCCCTTCGCCCATGGCGACGGCGCGCACAGCTTTCACCTGCTCGACCCGGCCGGCAACAAGGTGCAGCCGATCTACCACCCGGCGATCTCCGGGCAGCGCTGCAGTTCGCCCGCCCCGCTCTGATCCGCCCCTGCCCACACAAAAGATTACAACCGCTTACAGCCGGTCAGCACATGACCTATGGTTAACTGTGCCGGCAGCAGGATCCGCCTCTTACCCCAGGCCCATTCATACAGTCTCAGTGAAGTATGCGCAGACGATGAAACGCACGCCTTTTGTGCCCTCTGGCAACCTTGTCGACCTCCTCCTCGACGCCATCTGCGTGGTCGACAGGAGCGGGCACTTCGTCTTTGTCAGTGCCGCCTGCGAGCGCATCTTCGGCTACAGCGCCGCGGAGATGATCGGCACGCCGATGATCGACATGGTTCACCCGGAGGATCGCGAGAGAACCCTGCAGGCCGCCGGCGAGATCATGGCGGGCGACAGCAAGCCGCGTTTCGAGAACCGCTATATGCGCAAGGACGGCCAGATCGTGCACATCCTCTGGTCGGCGCGCTGGTCGGAGGACGATCAGCTGCGCATAGCCGTCGCCCACGACATCAGCGAGCGCAAGCGCAGCGAATCCCTGCAGGCGGCGTTGTATGCGATCTCCGAGGCAGCGCATGGCAGCCGGGATCTGCCTGGGTTGTTCCAGCAGGTGCACCGGATCATTGGCCAATTGCTCCCGGCGAGCAATTTCTCGGTGGCGCTCTACGATGCGCAGCATGACCAGCTGAGCTTCCCCTACCACGTCGACGAGCAACAGCCGGTACCGGCAGCGCACGGACTCGACGCCCGGACCCTGAGTGCCGAGGTGATACGTAGCGGCCAGACGCTGCTGCGCAACCTGGAGCATCTCGACCAGCTGCCCGCCCATATCCGCGCCCTCGACTGCGACGCGCTGGACTGGCTCGGCACCCCGCTCAACTCGCAAAAGGGGGTCATGGGTGCGCTTATCCTGCAAAGCTACTCCCACGCCGCGCGCTACAGCGAAAGCGACAAGGAACTGCTGCAGTTCGTCTCGACCCAGGTGGCATCGGCCATCGAGCGCCTGCAGATGCTCGACCGCCTGCACTTTATGGCGCAATACGACCAGCTGACCCGCCTGCCCAACCGCGAACTGCTGCGCGACCGCCTGCAGATTGCCATGGCCAGGGCGCGTCGCGAGCGGCGGCAGCTGGCCCTGCTGTTTCTCGACCTGGACAAGTTCAAGCTGATCAACGACACCCTCGGCCACGCCATGGGCGACCAGCTGCTGCAACAGGTCGCCCGGCGCATCCAGCAGTGCATACGCGAAGTGGATACCGTCGCCCGCTTTGCCGGGGATGAATTCGTGGTGCTACTGGAGGATTTCCATGCCGCCGATCACGCCATCCAGGTTGCCGAGAAGATCCGCCTGGCCCTCAATCTGCCCTACAACCTGGAGGGTCAGCCGCAGCGCGTACTGCCGAGCATCGGCATTGCCCTCTATCCGCGACATGCCGACGATCCCCAGCAACTGCTGATCCAGGCCGACAATGCCATGTACCTGGCGAAGAAAAACGGCGGCAATCGTTATCAGCTAGGGCTGGAAAAACACCTGGGCGGCGATACGCCGTAGCCCGCGGGTCGGTTCTGAGGGCCCTAGAAAAAATGCCGCTCACCCTTTCGAGTGAGCGGCATTCGGTTTTGCCCGAACCTCGCTGCTCCTCATTTCTCGACGAAGGCGCGCTCGATCAGGTAGTCGCCGGGTTCGCCCATGCGCGGCGAGATCTTCAGGCCGAAGCTGTCGAGCACCGCGGCGGTTTCGTCGAGCATGCTCGGGCTGCCGCAGATCATCGCGCGGTCGTCCCGGGGGTTGATCGGCGGCAGGCCGATATCGCGGAACAGCTTGCCGCTGCGCATCAGGTCGGTCAGTCGGCCCTGGTTCTCGAACTCTTCGCGGGTCACGGTCGGGTAGTAGATCAGCTTGTCCCTCAAGGCATCGCCGAAGTATTCGTTCTGCGGCAGGTGCTCGGTGATGAACTCGCGGTAGGCCACTTCGTTGACGTAACGCACGCCGTGCACCAGCACCACCTTCTCGTAACGCTCGTAGGTTTCCGGGTCCTGGATCACGCTCATAAAGGGGGCCAGGCCGGTGCCGGTGCTGAGCAGATAAAGGTGCTTGCCCGGCAGCAGGTCGTCGAGTACCAGGGTGCCGGTGGGCTTGCGGCTGACCATCAGCTCGTCGCCAGGCTTGAGGTGCTGCAACTGCGAGGTCAGCGGACCGTCCTGCACCTTGATGCTGAAGAACTCCAGGTGCTCCTCGTAGTTTGGGCTGGCAATCGAATAGGCGCGCATCAGCGGACGGCCATTGTCCTGCTGCAGGCCGATCATCACGAACTGACCGTTCTCGAAACGCAACCCGGTATTACGGGTGGTCTTGAAGCTGAACAGGGTGTCGTTCCAGTGATGGACGCTGAGTACACGCTCGACGTTCAGGTTGCTCATGCAGACTCCTCA
>JBFJZW010000142.1:0-11023 GCA_041621875.1 Pseudomonas sp.
CCCCGCTCCTACAGGTATCCACAAGTCGACAGACAGGTTTGCCTCCAGTTGGCTGCGTGACAGCGCAGCGTCGAAGACGGAGCGGTTGCTCCTACAAGCCAGGTGATCTGGCGAATATTCGGCTCGACCCAGTAACCATGGCCTGGCGAGTCGAGGCTTGTTGACCGCGATCAAGGCCTAGCCCGCAGCCACCCCCTAAAGTGCCCGACAGTATTCCGCCCGGAAGGAGTTTTCATGCAACTGGTTTGCCCAGCAGGCAGTTTGCCTGCCCTCAAGGCCGCGGTTCGGCAGGGTGCCGACGCCGTCTATGTCGGTTTTCGCAATGACACCAATGCCCGCCATTTCTCCGGCCTGAACCTCGACGACAAGCAACTGGACAGCGGCCTGCAGCTGATCCGTGAGCAGGGTCGGCAGCTCTATATCGCGGTCAACACCTATGCCCAGCCGGATGGCTGGGCCCGTTGGCAGCGGGCGGTCGACCAGGCCGCGGCGCTGGGGGTGGATGCCCTGATCGCCGCCGACCCGGGGGTGCTGGCCTATGCCAGCCGCCGCCATCCCGACCTCAACCTGCACCTGTCGGTGCAGGGCTCGGCCACCAATGCCGCCGCTCTTGCGCTCTATCAGCAGCGCTACGGCATCCACCGCGCGGTGCTGCCGCGGGTGCTGTCGCTGGCCCAGGTGCGTCAGGTGGCGGAGAAGAGTCCGGTGCCGATCGAGGTGTTCGCCTTCGGCAGCCTGTGCATCATGGCCGAGGGCCGTTGCCATCTGTCGTCCTATCTCACCGGCGAATCGCCCAACCTCTGCGGCGTCTGTTCGCCGGCCAAGGCGGTGCGCTGGCAGGAAGATGCCGAGGGACTCAGCTCGCGCCTCAATGGCGTGCTGATCGATCGCTATGGCAAGGATGAGTCGGCTGGTTACCCGACCCTGTGCAAGGGCCGCTTTCTGGTCAATGGCCAGCGCTTCCATGCCCTGGAAGAGCCGACCAGCCTCAACACCCTCGATCTGATCCCGCAGCTCGCCGCCATCGGCGTAACGGCGGTGAAGATCGAGGGACGCCAGCGCAGCCCGGCCTATGTCGAGCAGGTCACCCGGGTCTGGCGCTCGGCGCTGGATGCCTACGCCCGAGCGCCACAGACCTACACGGTGCAGCCGCAGTGGCGCAGCGCACTGGACAGCCTGTCCGAGGGCAGTCAGACCACCCTGGGTGCCTACCACCGTTCCTGGCAATGAGGAGATCATCATGAAGCTCAGTCTGGGCCCCGTCCTGTTCTACTGGAACCGCGAAAAGCTGCTGGATTTCTATGCCGAAATGGCCGAGCAGCCCCTCGACGTCATCTACCTGGGCGAGACGGTGTGCTCCAAGCGCCGCGCCCTCGGCCTGGATGACTGGCTCGGCCTGGCCCGCGAGCTGGGCGAATGCACACACGCCGAACTGGTGCTGTCGGGCCTGGCGCTGGTTGAGGCGGCGTCCGAACTGTCGAGCCTGAAGCGCCTGTGCGACAAGGGCGAAGTGCTGGTGGAGGCCAACGATATGGGCGCGGTGCAGTTGCTGCGCGAGCGCAAGCTGCCCTTTGTCGCCGGCCCCGCCCTAAACCTGTACAACGGCTATGCCCTGGCCGAACTGATCGACTGCGGCCTGCAGCGCTGGGTGCCGCCGGTTGAATGCTCCGGCGCGCTGATCCGCAACACCCTGGAGCAACTCGACAGCCTCGGCCTGGCGCGGCCGCAGGTGGAGCTGTTCGCCTACGGGCATCTGCCCCTGGCCTATTCGGCGCGCTGCTTTACCGCCCGCGCGGAAAACCGGCCCAAGGACGATTGCCAGATCTGCTGCGAGCGCTTCCCCGAAGGCATAGTGCTGCACAGCCAGGAGGGCGAGCCCTTGTTTACCCTCAACGGCATCCAGACCATGTCGGCCAAGGTCAACAACCTGCTTGCCGACTATGCCCAGCTGGCTGCGGCCGGTGCCGATCTGCTGCGCCTGAGCCCGCGCGCCGAAGGCATGGCCGGAGTCATCGCGGCCTTCGACACGGTGCGCTGCGGCGCACTGCCACCCCTGGCAGTGGAAGGCTGCAACGGCTACTGGCACGGCCGCCCCGGCATGCTGCGCGGCGACGAGGTGGTGCTATGAAGACCTTTGCCCGCCTGGCCATGCGGGTCGCGCCGCCACTCTTGCCGCTGGGCCGCCATGTGCCGTTCCCGCTGCAGCGTCTGGTGCTGGAAAAGGTCATTGCCCGGCTGTTTGCCGAGCCCCTGGCGGAGGGCGAATTCGACCTGCTGCAGGGCCGCTGGCTGCGTCTGGAAATCAGCGATCTGCAGCTGGCCTGGTGCCTGACCCGCGACCAGAGCGGCCTGCGCATCGCCGCCGAGGCACCGGTGGATGTCTGCATCCGCGGCAACTGGCGCGAGTTCCTCCTGCTGGCCAGCCGTCAGGAGGACCCGGATACCCTGTTTTTCCGCCGCCGCCTGATGATCGAAGGCGACACCGACCTCGGCCTGGGCATCAAGAACCTGCTCGACAGCCTCGACCCCGACGGCTTGCCGCCGCGCCTGTGGCAGTTGATCTGCGCACTGGGCGAGGCGGTTGCCATACCACCGGCGCAGGCCAAGGCCGAAGTGGTTGCGTGAGCGACTACGCCTAAAGTGTGATTGCGATGACGTGGCGAGCTTAAGACGATGATCCATCAAACTGCATGATGCAAAAGGGCTCGAAATGTCTGACACCTTGGCGCACGGAATTCAGCGGCTACTGCGCGGTTTTGGCCTGCGCACCCTCAACAGCCAGTTCTTCCTTTCCTACAGCCTGATCTTTCTCTGCGCGGCACTCACCGCCGGAGTGCTGTTCAGCTCCGACCAGGATGCCCGGCAACTGGATATGGCCGGCGCGCAGCGCATGCTCAGTCAGAAGATGGCCAAGGAAAGCCTGCTGGTCGCCCAAGGGGCCTTGCCACTGGCCAGCCTGGAGGCGACCCTGCAACGCTTCGAACGCGCCCATCGCCTGCTGGTACAGGGCGATCCGGGGCAGGGCATCGCCGCGGTGGAACTGCCCGCCGCCCAGGAGCGTCTGCGCCAGGTCGATCAGGCCTGGAGCCGTTACCGCACCCTGGTGCTGGCCGTGGCCCAGGGCGACAGCGCCGCGCTGCCAACGCTGGCCAGCGACTCGGAAACCCTGCTCGCCGCGAGCAATGAAGTGGTGCTGTTGATGTCCGCTGCGGCCAACCGCAGCGCCACCGTGCAGCTCTGGGTGGCGCTGGGTTCGACCCTGGCCATCCTGTTGCTGGTGATACTCGGGCGGGTGACCGGGATGAGCTGGCTGATGCGCCAGCTCGATGAACTGCGCGGCCGGCTCGAACGGGTCAGCCAGGGCGACTTCTCCCAGCAATTGGCCGTGGCCTATGCCGACAACGAACTGGGCCAGATCGGCAACGCCTACAACCGCCTACTGCAGCAGGTCGGCGATATGATTCGCGCGGTGCGCCTGGCTGCCAATCAGGCCGATGGCCATTGCAGCCGTATGGCTGCGGTGGCCGACGAGAGTGCCCGCAGCGTGGTCGGCCAGCAGGCCCAGATCGACCAGGTGGCCACCGCCATGCAGGAAATGCTCGCCACCGCCCAGGAGGTGGCACGCAGCACCGTGGCGGCGGCAACGGCCGCCGATACCGCCGACGACGAGACCGGCAATGGCCGTGAAGTGATGCGCAGTTCGGTCACCGCCATTCGCCAACTGTCCGGGCATGTCGAGGGGCTATCCGAGCTGATGCTGCAGCTGGCCGCCGACAGTCAGGAAATCGGCCGGGTGCTGGAGGTGATCAGCGCGATTGCCGACCAGACCAACCTGCTGGCCCTGAATGCCGCCATCGAAGCCGCCAGGGCAGGGGAGCAGGGCCGCGGCTTTGCCGTGGTCGCCGACGAGGTGCGCAGCCTGGCCGCGCGAACCCAGACGTCTGCCGGCGAGATCAGCGAGCTGATCGGCCGCCTGCAGCAGCAGACCGGGCGTGCCAGTCGGGCCATGGACGAGTCGCGGCGGGGCAGCGATGCCACCCTGCAGCAGATCGAGGCCGCCCAGGGCGCGCTGGAAAATATCGTCGGAGCGGTACAGACCATCCGCGGCATGACCAACCAGATCGCCACAGCGGCCGAGGAACAGTGCCAGGTGGCCGACGAGATGCACCGCTCGCTGACCCATATCGCCGGGGTCGCCGATCAGGCGGCGGTGTCCACCCGCGATACCGCATCGACCAGCCAGGCCATCACCCGCAGCATGGATGGGCTGCAGTCGCTGACCGGGCGTTTTCGTTTGCAGGATTGATGGCTGAACGATGGGCAGAGCCGCACTGCCCATCAGGGCAAGGCGGCGCTAGTGCAGAGACGGCTTCGCTTATTCGCAGTAGCTGGCCAGCCGGGGCGTATTGATGATGCGGATATTGCGCCGCTCCATGGCGATCAGCCCGGCATCGATCAGCCGATGCAGAATGCGCGAGAAGGTTTCCGGCTGGATCCCCAGCTGCGAGGCGATCAGGCGTTTCGGCACGCTGAGCTTGATCTGGCCATTGCTGGCCTCCTGTTCCTGGCAGAGGTAGCGCACCACCCGGCGGCTGGCATTGGCCACGGCCAGGGTGTCGATCTCGGCCAGGCGCTGGTCCAGACGGGTACTGAAACTGGCCAGCAGTTTCAGGCAGATGCTCGGTTGCCCTTCCAGCAGGTGACGGTAGTGGGCTCCGTCGATACTCACCAGACAGCTGGGTTTCAGCGCGCTGGCGGTGACCGGGTAGTGGCGGCTGTCGCAGAACAGCAGGGAGTCGGCAAAGATCTGCCCCGGCTGAATCACCTCGACCAGCTTTTCGTTACCTTCCGGCAGCACGCGGGTCAGGATGATCTGCCCCTCCAGCAGCAGGTAGAAACGCTCCGCCAGATCGCCCTGATGGAAAAGGACATCGAGGCTGTGCAGGCGTCGATGATTCGCCAGGTTGGCGACTTCATGAAAAGCACTGTCGGGTAGCCTGTCGAACAGTGGGTGCTCGCGCAGGATGGTCAGGGTAGTGATGTCGCTCAGCATGGTTCACCTCAGTAGGCAGCATCTTAGGCGCGCCTGCCGGGCGGCAACATTCCTCCTCGGCACTACCTCTTTAGAGGCAGTGCGATAAAGAGGAGGCAGGCCGAGCGCTTCTTGACTGCCGACAATTCTGCCCCGGGTGGAGCATGGCTATCCTGCGCCATGCCCTTGCTGTCGCAGGGGAGATCGGGAGCCGCTATGGACGTAGAACAACTGTTGGCCAATAACCGCTTCTGGGCCGAATCACTCAAGGCCCGCGAACCTGAGTTCTTTGCCCACCTGGCCCGCCAGCAACGGCCGGAGTTCCTCTGGATCGGCTGCTCGGACAGCCGGGTACCGGCCAACGAGGTAGTTGGCCTGATGCCCGGTGAGCTGTTCGTGCACCGCAACGTGGCCAATATGGTGGTGGCCACCGATATGAATTTTCTCTCGGTGCTGCAGTACGCGGTGGATGTGCTGCAGGTCAAACAGGTGATCGTCTGCGGCCACTACGGCTGCGGCGGCGTGCGCGCGGCCCTGGGCCATGAAGCCCTGGGCCTGATCGACAACTGGCTGCGCGCGCTCAAGGCGCTCTATCACCAGAACCTAGAACGCTTTCGCGGCTTGGCAGCGGAAGAGCAGGTCAATCTGCTGTGCGAGCTAAACGTACAGCGCCAGGTGCGCAACGTTTGCCACACCACCATAGTGCAGAACGCCTGGAAACGCGGCCAACCCCTGGCCGTGCACGGCTGGATCTACGGACTGACCGATGGCCTGGTCAACGACCTGGACGTAACAGTCAGCGGGGCGAATCAGCTCGACGACAGCTTTCTTTACGATCAGTGAATGGGCCCGGCAGCCGTCGTAAACGCCTGGTGCGCACGGCCTAGGCGGGCCTGCACATCCTACGGAGCAAGAGCGCGATGCCCGTGGAGCCGGGTAGGGTGCGCCGTGCGCACCAGGGGTAGCCCGTAGGTTGGGTTAGTGGCGATATGGTTATGGGGCGAGCTTTAGCCCGTCCCAGTGAGCGGAGCGAGCGGTTTGAACCGTTTATTAGGCCGGCCACGTAATCCGTAATGCCGGCTAACTTAGTTGAACTGCTTGGATGGAGGGAATCCATTTTTCTCCCTGAGTTCGTTAAATGCCGCTTCAAGGCGTCCATCGCGTACACCGTGCCAAATTCCGCGAGACTTGTATGATTGGGTTGCTACGACTCTGCCAGTTTTTGCGTCAATAAATTGAAATTGAAATGACTGCAAGTATGGTGTGATGTCCCAGCCTTCCTCATAACTATATTTTACAATTAAATCAGTTTCCTTCGGATTCCTGATAGGGATTGCAACCACTTCCATTTCCATGTCGTTCATTTCATAAGCTAAAGCGCTATATATTTGAAATTCATCTTTTGCGAGCGACTCAATATAGGCTCTACTGTAATTTTTGAAATTACCGTTACCGATTGCGTCGGTGTGCATGGATACGCACCCCGATAAGGCAAGTATGCAGGCTGCGGCGAGCATGAAGATGAATGGTTGTGGAGTGGTTAATCTACGCATATATTTGAGTTCCTAGTTGGATTTCAATGTGCCTAACGTTTGGTTAAGGGGCGGGCTTTAGCCCGTCCCAGTGAGCGAAGCGAACGATTTTAACCAGTTGTTATACACGCTACCCGTGGCTAACAGCGTTGCGCCGCATGAAATAAATAACTAGCAGTGAAATGTACGATGAAATGAGGGGGCCGTAGCCGGAAATTATTGCAGAAAATGGATTTTCTATTATTTCGTGAATTGATCTATGGATGCCGAATATTTTTGTAAGCATGATTAGAGCAATGGTGCCTGCTGCAACCCCTATGTATATATTGGGTGGTGCTCCGAACAGAGTGTACTCATCCATTTTTAGAGTGATGCACCACGAGCAATAAAGCCCGTAGCCAGCGAGTGGAATGAATAAAATTAACCCCGGAGCTTCAGGTATTCCCATGAAAAGATATAGCGAGGCTGGGAAGTAGGTTAATGTTGTTGGGGTAATAAGAATTATGGAAAAGATGAATAATATCCAAGCCGCAACTGGCCTTAATGCATTCCTTGCCACTACATAACTCCTGCACGTGGACTGTGTATAACGTTAAATAGACACCAAATGATGTGATAACGCTTTTACGGGCGTGGTGGATAACATTCCGTGTCCTATCTGGTGTCCGCTCTAGAATGGGCCGTGCAGCGGATGGGGTGTCACAATGGGAAGTTATAGACCATGAACGATAAAAGCCTTAATTGCTCGGCCAGACTCCCTTGAATCGTGGCTGCATTGGTGCCCGTTATATCGGCTTTTACCGCGATCGTCACCAGCCAGGATGGCAAAAGGATGGCATTTTTTGAGGCTCGGCTGGCCGTGGTGGAAACGCTTTGCGGTTTCCACCCGTTGAGTCAGCAAGTTTGTCGGCGGGCTCTAGGGTCGGCTATGCGCCGCTTCCTGTTGCAGCATCTGGCTGCTGGTGTGGGATTGCTCTGGAGGGTGCAGGCCTTCTCATGGTGACGAGAGAGGACAGCGACGTCGCACCCCCTAGCGCAAATGCTCCATCGCCCAAACCGCCGCTTCCACCCGCGAGCGCAGGCCGAGTTTGTGCAGCAGGTTTTTTACGTGAACCTTAACCGTGCCTTCGGTGATGCCGAGTTTGTGGCCGATAACCTTGTTGCTATGGCCGGCGGCGATGGTTTTCAGGACCTGGCGTTCACGGTCGGTAAGGTCGACCTGCGAGCTGGTGTGGGGGGAGCGCAGCGCCTGGGCGAGGATGCGGGTGAGGGTAGGGCTGACCACCAGGTTGCCTTGCAGGGCGTCGCGAATCGACTGGATCAGCAGTTCCGGCTCCATGTCCTTGAGCAGGTAGCCATCGGCATCCAGGCGCATGGCGTCGCGGATGTCGTCTTCGGAGTCGGACACGGTAAAGATCAGGATCTTGCCGGCAAAATTCAGCTCGCGCAGGCGCTTCAATGTCTGCAGGCCGTTCATGGTCGGCATGTTGTTGTCCAGCAGGATCAGCTCGGGCTGGAGCTGGTCGATCAGATCCAGGGCCTCCTGGCCATGTCCGGCTTCGCCGATAACCTCCAGGTCATCTTCGAGTTCGAGCAGCTGGCGCATGCCGCGGCGCATCATCGGGTGGTCATCGACAAGCAGGATGCTGTGGCGAATCGGCGAGTTCATGCAACGCTACCTTCTTCTTGCCGCCCGAGAAATTCGGGGCGGAATTGCAAATGGATACGGGTGCCCGTGGGCATCCGGGGTTCGATATCGAGCTGGCCATGCAGGCTGCGCGCACGCTCCTGCATGATGGTCAGGCCGTGGTGCTGACGCGGGTCGAAGCCGGCAACCAGGCCGCAACCATCGTCTTCGACCGACAGCTCGATCTGTTCGCCGACCTGGCGCAGGTGCAGCCAGGCGTGTTTGGCCTGGGCGTGGCGGGCGCAATTGGACAGCGCCTCGCGGGCGATCTGCAACAGATGGATCTGCTCGCTGGCCGAGAGCTGGAAGGCCAGGCGGTCGATCTGCAACTCGGCGCTGAAGTCGCCGCGTTTGGCAAACTCCTCCAGGGTGTCCTTGAGCTCCTGGTCGAGGCCGCCGTCCTGGATCTGCAGGCGGAAGGTGGTCAGCAGCTCGCGCAGCTGCCGGTAGGCGGTATTCAGGCCGTCACGCAGTTCGTCGCTGACGGTTTCCAGGGTTTGCGCGTTTTCGCCGCGGCGGATCAGGGTCTGCAGGCGGCTGACTTGCAGCTTCATATAAGACAGGGCCTGGGCCAGGGAGTCGTGCAGCTCGCGGGCGATGATGGTGCGCTCGTCGAGCAGCAGCAGGCGGTGTTCCTGCTCGCGCTGGCGTTTGAGCGACAGCGCCGTGCCGACCTGGTTGGCCAGGGCCTGGATCAGCGCGGTTTCCCAGGTCTGCGGCTTGTGGCCGTCGCGGAAGTAGGCTTTCAGTTCGCCCAGGTTAATGCCCTGGTTGCTGATGACGAAGGTGGCCTGGTCTGGGTTGTTCTTGCGTTCGCAGGTGTCGCAATCGCTGCGCGCGCAGATTTCCCGGGTTTCGCTGCCATGCAGGGCCAGCAGATGCTCGGCGGGAGCCTGGATATTGTCCTCCAGACACAGGGTCAGACGCAGGCCAGGCAGGCGCTGCTGGAAACGGTTGATCAGCTCGTCGAGGCGCTCGGCGTTGGCCTGGCGGGTGGCCAGGCTGCGGCTGCTCTGGTAGAGCAGTTCCAGGGCCGCATTGGTCTGCGCCAAGGTCTGGGTCTTCTGCGCCACCCGGCTTTCCAGGGTGCGGTGCGACTCCTCGATGGCCTCGGCCATGGCGTTGAAGCTCTCGGCCATCTGCCCCAGTTCGTCATCCGAGCGGAATTCGACCCGCGCGCCATGATCGCCGTTGCGGAAGCGTTCGGCGGCCCGCACCAGCTCCTGCAGCGGGCTGATCACATTGAGCTGCAGTTCGTACATGCCCACCAGCAGGATGATCACGGTAATCAGCAGGGCCGCGCCCTGGATGCTCTGTTGCCAGCCCTGACGGCGTTCGCTCTGTTTCTGCAGGAGCATGACGAAATGCTCCAGCTGGGCGACGAAGCTTTCGCTGTGCTGCTGGAAGGCCAGCTTGTCGCCGCGATCCAGGGCCGGGCGCAGCTGCTCCTGCCATAGCTGGTGAATATCGCGGTAGGCGCTGGGTATTGGGGCGTTCGGGCTGCCGCTGATGTGCTGCTGCAGGCTGCCGTCCAGGCGCTGCTGCAGGTCGTCGCGCAGCGCGGCGATGCTGTCCGCGGGCGCAGCGGCCTCCAGTTTCCAGTTCAGGCGGTAGGTGGCCATGCGCAGGGAACCGGCGGTATTGATCGCCGCCGCGTCGTCCTCGCTGAACCAGGCGATCAGCCCGGCGCTGAGCGAGCTGCCCAGGGCCAGTATGGCGATCAGGGTCACTGCCAGACCGGCTCTGACCGGCAGTGAACTGCGCATCCATCTCAACATGGCACTGACTACCTCTAAAGAACTCGAGCGGCCTGCGGGGCTGCGGGCACGGATTTATATAATTTATAACTATCTGTTTTTAAAGGATTTTTATTCTAATTCCCGGGCTACCACTTAAGAGGTAGACGGGGTAGGGGCTGGCCAAAACCGCTTGGAGTTAATTGACCCAGATCAAGTGAATCGACCCTTTGCCTATCTAGTGTGCCGCCCATGGTTCGGGGATTAGGGGGTCGCGATGGCAAGTCTGAGAACACAACAGGGTCTGGTTCTGGGCATGAGTACCCTGGCGTTCACCATCTGTTTTATGGTCTGGATGATGTTCGCCGTACTCGGCGTTCCGATCAAGGAGTTACTGCAACTCAACGATACCCAGTTCGGTTTGCTGGCCGCCACGCCGGTGCTGACCGGGTCCCTGGTGCGTCTGCCGCTGGGCATGCTCACCGACAGGTTCGGCGGGCGCATCGTGTTCTTTGTGCTGATGCTGGTCTGTGTGCTGCCGATCTACATGATCAGCCTGGCCACCGAGTACTGGCACTTCCTGGTCCTGGGGCTGTTCGTCGGCCTGGCGGGCGGCTCCTTCTCGGTGGGCATCGCCTACGTCGCCAAGTGGTTCGAAAAGCAGAACCAGGGTTTTGCCATGGGCATCTTCGGGGCCGGTAACGCCGGGGCGGCGCTAACCAAGTTCGTCGCGCCGGCGATCATCGCCGCGGCCAGCTGGCAGATGGTGCCCAAGATCTACTCCTTGATCATGTTCGTCACCGCGCTGCTGTTCTGGTTCTGCACCTACGAGAACAAGGGCCATCGGGTGCGCAGCAACGTGTCCCTGGCCGATCAGCTGCGCAGCCTCAAAGACCCCAAGGTGATGCGCTACTGCCAGTACTACTCGATCGTCTTCGGCGGCTATGTGGCCCTGGCCCTGTGGATGACCAAGTACTACGTCGAGGAATACGGCTTCAACCTGCAGAGCGCTGCCTTGTTGGCGGCCTGCTTCTCC
>JBFJZW010000143.1:0-11012 GCA_041621875.1 Pseudomonas sp.
CCAGGGCGGCCGCGGCTTCGCCGCCCAGGTCGGCGAACGCGGGGTCAAGCTCTCCGGCGACCAGCGCCAGCGCATCGCCATCGCCCGCGTGCTGCTCAAGGACGCACCGATCCTGGTGCTCGACGAAGCCACCTCGGCGCTGGACTCGGAAATCGAAGCGGCCATCCAGGAAAGCCTGGATACCCTGATGCAAGGCAAGACCGTGATCGCCATCGCCCACCGCCTGTCGACCATCGCGCGCATGGACCGCCTGGTGGTAATCGACCAGGGCCGTATCGTCGAAACCGGCAGCCACAGTGAGCTGATCGAACGAGGCGGCCTCTACGCGCGGCTCTGGCAACACCAGACCGGGGGCTTTGTCGGGGTGGAGTAAACCGCAGATCGCGGCCATGGGCCGCGACGGTTGATGCGTATTGTCAGACTATCCTCCTGTAGGAGCGGGCCATGCCCGCGAATTTCTCAAGGAGAACGCTTATGGATGAGCGCTACAGCTACAAAACACAGGGCAACGCGGCCTTGCGTAGGGGCCGTGCATCTATCTGCAATACGGCTTATCTGATCACCACAACAACCCAAAACCGCAAACCGCTGTTCACCCATTTTCCTGCGGCCTGCTCGGCCGCGCGCTGTTTTGAAGACGCCACCTTGCTCAGGAATAGCCGCATGCTGGCCTGGGTGTTAATGCCGGATCATGCGCACTGGTTGCTTCGGCTTGGCGAGACCGACAACCTCGATGAAGTGATAGGCCGGCTCAAATCCGCCAGCTCCCGCAACGCCAACCGAGCCCTGAATCGAACGGGCCCGCTCTGGTCAAAAGCCTTTCACGATCATGCCCTACGCAAAGAGGAAGACCTGCAAGCCGTCGCCCGTTACATCGTGGCCAATCCATTGCGGGCAGGTTTGGTTTCACGGATCGGCGGTTATCCGTTCTGGAATGCCGCCTGGCTTTGACAAGGCTCAGCGATGGTTGGTGTCTCCGATATCGCTTCGCGGGCATGGCCCGCTCCTACGGTATAGAGGCACGCGCTGCTTTTGTAGGAGCGGCCCCTGGCCGCGAAAATCCTCAGCCCTGCCGATACGGCAACAGCCCCCGCGCGCCCTCGGCGTAGCCCTGCACGCCCTGGCGTTCATCCTGGAGAAAATCTGCCACCGCCGCGCGCAGGCCTGGATGGCAGAGGTAATGCCAGGAGCGGGTGATCACCGGTTCGAAGCCGCGGATCAGCTTGTGCTCGCCCTGGGCACCGGCGTCGAAACGCTGCAGCCCACTGGCAATCGCATAGTCCATGCCCTGGTAGAAACAGGTCTCGAAGTGCAGCCGATCGAATTCCGCCAGGCAACCCCAGTAGCGGCCATACAGGCTGTCGCCACCGATCAGGCTGAAGGCCATGGCCACCGGCCTGCCGCCCTGGCGGGCCAGCACCACACGGATCATCTCGGGCATGCGTTCGGCCAGCAGACTGAAGAAGGCCCGGCTCAGGTAGGGCGACTGGCCGCGCACGCGGTAGGTATTGGCGTAGCACAGGTAGACGAAATCCCACTCGGCCTCGCTGAGCTGATGGCCTTCGCGCCAGTCGAAGTCGATGCCCTGCCCCGCCACCTGTTCGCGCTCCTTGCGCAGTTGCTTGCGCTTGCGCGAACTGAGGGCGTCGAGAAAGTCTTGGAAATCCCGGTAATCGCGGTTGTGCCAGTGGTATTGGCAGCCGAGACGCTGCAACCAGCCGTCGCGGCCCTGCAGCAGGGCATCGTCGGCCGCGCTGGTGAAGTTGATATGCAGGCTCGACAAGCCCTGTTCTGCCAGGCCGGCACTTAGCTCATCGAGCAAGCGCCCGGCGGCCAGGGGCTCGCCGAGCAGGCGCTGACCGGTCACCGGGGAGAAGGGAATGGCCCCGAGCAGCTTGGGGTAATAATCGATACCGGCACGGTGGCAGGCATCGGCCCAGCCATGGTCGAACACGTACTCGCCATAGGAGTGGCTTTTCACATAGGCCGGCATGGCGGCCAGGACCAGGCCCGCCTCGCCCGGCAGCACCACATGGGCGGGCTGCCAGCCACTGCGTCCGCCAACACTGCCACTGTCCTCCAGCGCAGAGAGAAAAGCGTGGTGCAAGAAAGGTTGCCCCTCGGTCAGCAGGCCATCCCACTGGCTGGCGGCAATTTCATGGATGGAGTTCAGGCGGGTCGGCAACATCGGCAGCTCGGCGAGTCGGGCAAGGCTGCACTATAGCGCCAGACAGCCCGCATGACGCTACGGGCGAACGCGCGCAGAGCGACCCGCAGGCCAGGTGGAAGATAAATCGCGACGAAAAAAAGCCCCGCACAAGGCGGGGCTCAAAGTAAGGAGCAGCGATTAAGCGGTGTTGCTTAGAACACGTATTGCAGGCGGCCTACGATGGCCTTGCCGTCGTCCTGCACGTCTTCGCCACCGACCTGCGAGTTGGTATTGACGTTGTCTACTTCGTAGTCAACGTAGTTCAGGCTCATGCGTACAGCAGGAGTGGCGAAGTAGTTGACACCGACGACCATGGCGCTGGCTTCGAACTCATCGCTGGTATCTGCAGCCACGATGCCAGTCAGGCCCAGGTTGCCTGGAATGGCGTTCGCATCGGAGTCAACCTCGGTGTTCTCATAACGAGCGAAGACTTCCCAGGTGCCTTTCATATCGGTCGGTTTGTCCCACTTGCCATCGCTGCCTTTGTAACCACGAGCTGCGCCGAACATGTAGGAAACCTGCGCGGTGTAGCCGCTCAGATCCGCATCGGAATCAGCACCGAGATCTGTTTCACCAGAGATGCTGCGCTGGAAGTATTCAGCCTGAGCACGAAGGCCACCGAACTGAACACCCGACTCCAGCAGCCATTCGCTGTCTTTGTCTGCCACATCCACATCAGCGAAAGTCAGACGCATATCGTCATCGCTGCGAATGCCCATACGGGTACGAGCGCGGGCACGGTCGTCGTCCGAGCTGCTGTCGTGGTAGTTGGCAGCCAGGTGGACAACGTCAGTACCGTTCAGATACGGAGCCCAGTGAGCGCGCAGGGTGTAACCGAACAGCTCGTCGTTGCCATCGGTTTCGTAGTTGTTGTTGTTGTCGCTTTCATCGTAGGTCGCAACCTGGGCCATGAGGCCGTAGTTGTCGCCAGAGTGTTTGACGTTCACACCAAACTGGGCGTCTTCATCACCGTGGAGAAAGTCGTACATAAATGGGCGTTCGATGGCGGTGATCCACGACGAGCTGGTGGTGCCCTCCAGGCCGTAATCAACACCGAAGCGGCCAATGGTCACATCGACAACTTCCAGGCCAGTGTAGGTGATATAGGCACGATCAACATCGGTACCGTCTGCGAAGCCGTCATAGGACAGACGCACGCCCCAGCCCCAGTCCTTGTAGGCCACACCTTCCAAACCGATTTCACCGCGACGGATGTAAGTATTGAAGGTGTCATCGAACGGTTCGTTCTGGCGAGCAGCCATCAGGCCGTCGAAGTTGGTGGCATCCCACTGCAGCTTGCCACCCAGTTTGAAGCTGAATTCTTTATCGGTGGTGGCCACTTCCAGGCCGCCCTTGGTCTTGATCACGAGATCGGTACCGTCGGTGGTAACGGTGCCGGCGAAAGCCTGGGCGGAAACGGCCAGAGCCAGAGCGCTGGTTGCGAAGCCGGCCATTACTCCACGAAAGCTGTGCTTACGGATCATCGAAGATTCCTCTAATAAACTTTTAGTGTTGAAAACACCCGAGCGCTGGGGGCTCGTTCGTGCTGGAGGGAATCTTGGCGGCGGGATATTTCAGCGCAGTTGCTGATATATAAATATTTGATGACAGGGGAACTTTTTACTTCGTTTGCATATAAGCAGCCACAGCCGGCGGCCCGCGGAAAACTCCCCCGGCCGTTACGCCACCCAGCCGTGGCGATTGTGCAGACGAAAAAAAGCCCCGATGTGCCGGGGCTTGAGAGGTAACGCGCCGTTTTGCGGCGCGTACGATAAAGCGGTATATCAGAACCTGTTTCGGATCTCGCGAGCTAGAGCGAGACAAGGCAAAAACAGGCGAGGAAGCGGAGTGTACGAGCTGTACATGAGCATTACTCGTTTCACTCGCCCTTCGGGTCGCGCTGAAGCGCGTTAGCCGCAAGCGGCTTGCCGAGCCTGTTTTTAACGCTGTATCGCCGACGCGCAGCAGATTCGAGATAGGTTCTTAGACCAGGCTGGTCAGCGCATCACGACTAAACGGCAGAATGTCCTGCTCGCGGCCATCGCGCACTTTCACTGCCCAATCCGGGTCGACCAGCAGCGCGCGGCCTACGGCCACCAGGTCGAACTCCTGCTTGTTCAGGCGCTCCAGCAGGTTTTCCAGGCTCGCCGGCTGGGCCACCTTGTCGGTGTTGACCATAAACTGGAGGAACTCGCCATCCAGGCCGACGCTGCCGACGGTGATGGTTGGCTTACCAGTCAGCTTGCGCGTCCAACCCGCCAGGTTCAGCTCGGAGCCCTCGAATTCCGGCTCCCAGAAACGCCGGGTCGAGCAGTGGAAGATATCCACGCCGGCGTCAGCCAGCGGCTTGAGGAAAGCTTCCAGAGCTTCTGGAGTTTCCACCAGACGGGCGCTGTAGTCCTGCTGCTTCCACTGCGAGAAGCGGAAGATGATCGGGAATTCCGGGCCCACCGCGGCGCGTACGGCCTGGATCAGTTCGATGGCAAAGCGCGAACGCTGGGCCAGGTCACCGCCGTATTCATCTGTGCGCTGGTTGCTGCCGGCCCAGAAGAACTGGTCGACCAGATAGCCGTGGGCACCGTGGATTTCCACGCCGTCCATGCCGATGGCTTTGGCATCCTTGGCAGCCTGGGCGAAGGCGGCGATCACTTCCTTGATGTCGTCCTGGGTCATGCCGTGCACAACCACGTTGCCCTCTTTGACCTTCTCGCTCGGGCCATAGCCTGGGACACTGGCGTCCGGCTCGGTGCCGAGCTTGCGCACATTGCCCACGTGCCACAGCTGCGGCACGATCTTGCCGCCTTCGGCGTGCACCGCCTCGACCACTTTCTGCCAGCCGGCCAGGGCGTCTTCGCCGTAGAAGCGCGGCACGTTCGGGTAGCCGTTGGCGGCCTTATGGCCGACCGTGGTGCCTTCGCTGACGATCAGGCCGACACCGGCGGCGGCACGGCGACGGTAGTACTCGATCACCTTGCTGTTGGGCACCCCGCCTGGGGAGAAGGAGCGGGTCATGGGGGCCATGACCACACGGGTTGGCAGCTCCAATGCGCCCAGGCTGAAGGGTTGGAACAGGGCTTTAACTGGATCGGTCATCATCATTCCTCTGGTCGGCCAGGCGACCGGTCGTCTCGTTAGCGGTGTTTTTGAAACATCAGGCCTGCAACAGCAGTTGCAGACGTTGGATAAAGTCTTCCAGCACCCGGGTATTGCTCGACACCTTGAGGCGGGTCAACGCGCCCTGCCAGGCATTGGCAATAAAGCTCGCCAGGTTGCGGCAATCCTCATCGACGGGCAGTTCAGCGGCCGCCTGGGCCTGCTCCAGGCAGCCCTGCAGGATGTCCGCCGAACGCTGCAGGATCGCATCGACCTGCGCGCCCAGGGCCGGCGACAGCTCGGCCATCTCGAAACTCAGGCTGCCGATAAAGCAGTGGTATTCCAGGCGTTCCTGGCGGGCGAAGTGCTCCACCAGCTCGGCGTAATAACCGAGGATGCGCTCGCGCGGACTCAATGCAGGATTGGCCAGGGCTTCGGCATATCGCGCCAGACGCGGCTGATAGACCTGCTGCAGGGCCTGCAGGGCGAAGTCTTCCTTGCTGGCGAAGTAGTGGTAGAAGGAGCCCTTGGGCACCCCCGCCGCCTGCACGATCTCCTGCACGCCGGCACCGTGATAACCACGCCGGGTCATCACCTCTGCGCCTTTGGCGAGGATCAGGTCACGCTTGTCGAGTCGGATGCTTGAGTTCATGCCGGGCAGAATATGACCGGTCGTCTCGCTCGCCCAGCACTATTGATTTGCGTGATTAGCCGCAAGAAGTTGAGCGGGTAATTTGGCGACCATACGATTTCGCGGGCATGGCCCGCTCCTACGGGTGTCAACGTCCGTAGGAGCGGGCCATGCCCGCGATAGCTGAGAAGCAACAACAGAATGGAGCGCAGCGCTCTATATGGAGCAAAACGCGAAGCCAGGCCAAAAGGGACGGCCTGGCGGAGGGGGATCAGCCGCGGGCAGCCTTGATCACTTCAATATAGGGTTCGGCAAAACGCTGGTCCTGGATCAGGGCGATAAAGTCGTTGCCCTGGGCATCCTTGGCGTTCAGGTCGTAGCCGGCGGCGACGAAGAAGTCGACAAAGCGCGCGAAGTCGTCGATGCGCAGGCCGCGGTAGGCCTTGACCAGTTTGTGCAGCGAGGGCGGCGTGGCATCGGCCGGCTCCACACTAAGGAACAGCTTGATCGGCTCGTCACCGATTTCTTCGCCAATCACCTGTTTCTTGTCTTTGCGCATCATCAACTCCAGCATACCGGGCCTCGGGGCCGGCAGTTTACCCCCGGCGCGGGCCAGGGCTCAACGCATCGCCAGCCAGCCGGACTTTTTAGCATGGCCACGGGGCCCGGGATAGCCGACTTAGGTCAACCCTGAGCCGCCGCCGCAGCCCCTATACTTCCCGTATCCACCGCGGAGCCATCATGTCGCTGCCCTTACCGCCGCTGTTCGCTGCCTGGCGTCAAACCCTGCGTGCCGGTTACTCCTGGCGCGCTCTGCGCGGCGACCTCGGTGCCGGCCTCACCGTCGGCATCATCGCCATTCCCCTGGCCATGGCCCTGGCGATTGCCGTGGGCGTGCCGCCGCAACACGGGCTGTATACGGTGCTGGTGGCCGGCAGCCTGATCGCCCTGTTTGGCGGTTCGCGCTTCAATGTCAGCGGCCCGACCGCGGCCTTTGTGGTGATCCTGCTGCCGATCACCCAGCAATTCGGCCTCGGCGGCCTGCTGCTGTGCACCCTGATGGCCGGGCTGATTCTAATTGCCCTGGGCCTGATGCGCGCTGGCCGCCTGATCGAATTTATCCCCTACCCGGTGACCCTGGGCTTTACCGCCGGGATCGGCATCGTGATCGCCACCCTGCAGTTCAAGGACCTGCTCGGCCTGAGCCTGGCCGGCCAGCCGAGCAACTATATCGAGCAGCTGCAGGGGCTGTGGCAAGCCCTGCCCAGCCTGCAACTGGGCGACAGTCTGGTGGCCCTGGTGTGCCTGGCGGTGCTGCTGATCTGGCCGCGCTGGGTACCCAGGGTGCCGGGGCATCTGGCGGCGCTGGCGCTGGGTGCCCTGCTCGGCCTGCTGCTGGAAAGCCTGCAGATTCCAGTGGCGACCATCGGCGAACGTTTCAGCTACAGCCTGGAGGGTGTCGAGTACCCGGGCATCCCGCCTTTTCTACCGAGCTTCACCTGGCCCTGGCTGCTGCCCGGCCCCGACGGACACCCCCTGGCAATCAGCTTCGAACTGTTCCGCCAGCTGCTCGCCCCGGCCTTCGCCATCGCCATGCTCGGAGCCATCGAGTCGCTGCTGTGCGCGGTGGTCGCCGACGGCATGACCGGCAGCAAGCACGACCCCAATGGCGAGCTGATCGGCCAGGGCCTGGGCAATCTGCTCGCGCCCCTTTTCGGCGGCATCACCGCCACCGCGGCGATTGCCCGCAGCGCCGCCAATGTGCGCGCCGGGGCCTTTTCGCCGCTGGCGGCGATTATCCATTCGGCGGTGGTGCTGATCGCCATCCTGTTTCTCGCACCGCTGTTCAGCTACCTGCCGATGGCCGCCCTCGCCGCCCTGCTGCTGATGGTGGCGTGGAACATGAGCGAGGTGCGGCATGTGCAGCACACCCTGCGCATCGCCCCGCGCAGCGACGTACTGGTGCTGCTGACCTGCCTGACCCTGACCGTGCTGTTCGATATGGTGCTGGCGGTGGGGGTCGGCCTGCTGCTGGCGGCGGGGCTGTTTATCAAGCGCATGAGTGACCTGACCGACACCGAGAGCCTGCCCCGAAACTTTCACCAGGCCCTGAGTGATCTGCCCGAGCATGTGCTGGTGTACGCCATTCGTGGCCCGCTGTTTTTCGGCGCGGCGGAAAAGGCCCTGAGCGTGCTGCGCCGCTTTACCCCGGGGGTCAAGGTGGTGATCGTCGATATCAGCGCCGTACCGCTGCTGGATATGACCGCCCTGGCAGCGCTGGACAATGTGCTGCGCGACTACCGCGCCCAGGGCGTCGGCCTGATCCTGAGCGGCCCGGTGCCCCATGTGCGCCTGCAACTACGGCGCGCCGGCATCCAGCGCGTCGAAGGCCATCTGGCCTACGTGCGCGACCTGGTCCAGGCCCGGGAAAAGGCCCTGCGCTGGCTGGACCCAGGCGACAGCGCTTGAGCATCGGGCTGGCACCGAACCGGTAGGGTGCGCCGTGCGCACCAACATCCACCGGATTGCATTCGGGCTACCTTAGGGCAGTGCCGATTCGAGGCCTACCGCAGACGCGGTGCGCACAGCGCACCCTACCGAGCCGCGCTTACAGGCCCTTGACCGCGTAGATCCCCGGCGCGTTGCGCCAGTAGCCCTTGTAGTCCATGCCGTAGCCGAAGACGTAACGATCGGTGCAGGGCAGGCCGACGTAATTGGCCTTCAGATCCGGGCGCGCCTTGCGCTGGTGGTCCTTGTCGACCAATACCGCGGTGTGTACCGCGCGGGCACCGGCGTGACGGCAGAAGTCGATGATCGCGCCCAGGGTATGGCCCTCGTCGAGGATGTCGTCGACGATCAGCACGTCGCGGTCGATAAAGGAGATTTCCGGCTTGGCCTTCCAGAACAGCTCGCCGCCGCTGGTTTCGTTGCGGTAGCGGGTGGCGTGCAGGTAGGACAGTTCCAGGGGGAAATTCAGCTTGGGCAGCAGCTTGCCGGAGAAGATCAGGCCGCCGTTCATCACGCAGAACACCACCGGGTTGCGCTCGGCCAGTTCGCCGTTGATCGCCAGGGCGACCCGATCGATGGCCGCTTCCACCTCGGCCTCACTGTGCAGGCAATCGGCTTCGGCCATGACTTGGCGGATATGCGCGAGATCGACGGACATGCTGTTTCCTCTTGGGAGCGGGACGACACGCAGCAGAAAAGCTGATCGATACGTCAAAATAAAAGCCGGCAAAGGTACCCATCTGCGGCAAGCAGGGCAAGGGCTGGCTGACAAACAGGGCAAATTGTCGGCAACAGGCGAAATTTAGACGCTAATTGCCGATTTCACCCGGGCCCGAGGCAGCAATTGGAATCGCCAATGCTTTAATCTAGGCCAGTTTTCTACCCGTCCTGCCGGAGACCCCGCCATGCCCATCCTCGAGATCCGCCACCCGCTGATCCGCCACAAGCTCGGCCTGATGCGCCGCGCCGATATCAGCACGAAGAATTTCCGCGAGCTGGCCCAGGAAGTCGGTGCGCTGCTGACCTACGAGGCGACCAAGGACCTGCCCCTGGAAAACTGCGAAATCGAAGGCTGGTGCGGCACCGTGCAGGTGGAAAAGATCTCCGGCAAGAAGATCACCGTGGTGCCGATCCTGCGCGCCGGTATCGGCATGCTCGACGGCGTGCTCAGCCTGATTCCCGGGGCCAAGGTCAGCGCCGTGGGTGTGGCGCGCAACGAGCAAACGCTGCAGGCACACACCTACCTGGAAAAGCTGGTGCCGGAAATCGACGAGCGCCTGGCGATGATCATCGACCCCATGCTCGCCACCGGCGGGTCCATGGTCGCCACCATCGACCTGCTGAAGAAGGCCGGCTGCAAGGAAATCCGCGCCATGGTCCTGGTGGCAGCTCCCGAAGGCATCAAGGTGGTCAACGACGCCCATCCGGACGTGATGATCTTCACCGCTTCCATCGACCAGTGCCTGAACGAACACGGCTATATCATTCCCGGCCTGGGCGATGCCGGCGACAAGATCTTCGGCACCAAGCAGAAGGACGCCTGAGCATGTCCGATCATATGCAGGACGCCACCTGGCGTCAGGCCCTGGCCGGCTCGCAGATGCTCTTCGTGGCCTTCGGCGCGCTGGTGCTGATGCCGCTGATCACCGGCATGGACCCCAACGTGGCGCTGTTTACCGCGGGGCTCGGCACCCTGATCTTCCAGCTGGTGACCAAGAACCAGGTACCGGTGTTTCTCGCCTCCAGCTTCGCCTTTATCGCCCCCATCCTCGCCGCCAAGGCCGACTTCGGCCTGCCCGCCACCCTCGGCGGCCTGGTCGCCGCCGGTGTCGCCTATATGCTCCTGGCCGGCGCGGTGAGGCTCAAGGGCACCGGCTTTATCGACCGCCTGCTGCCGCCGGTGGTGATCGGCCCGGTGATCATGGCCATCGGCCTGGGCCTGGCCCCGGTGGCGGCCAATATGGCCATGGGCAAGGCCGGCGACGCCAGCGCGCAACTGGTGCCCTATGACATCGCCCTGATGATTTCCCTGCCGGCGCTGCTCACCACCCTGATCGTCGCGGTGGTCGGCCGCGGCATCTTCCGCCTGATCCCGATTCTCTGCGGCATCGCCGTGGGCTATACGCTGGCCTGGCTGTTCGGCGTGGTCGACTTCAGCCCGGTGGCCGCCGCGCCCTGGCTGGCCGTGCCGAACTTCGTCGCGCCCGAGCTGCACTGGGGGGCCATCCTGTTTATCCTGCCGGTGGCCATTGCGCCGGCCATCGAGCATATCGGTGACGTGCTGGCGATCGGCACGGTGACCGGCAAGAACTACCTGAAACAACCCGGCCTGCACCGCACCCTGCTCGGCGACGGCCTGGCCACCTCGGCCGCCGGCCTGCTCGGCGGGCCACCCAACACCACCTACTCGGAAGTTACCGGGGCGGTGATGCTGACCAAGAACTTCAACCCCAAGGTGATGCTCTGGGCGGCGGTGATCGCCATGACCCTGGCCTTTATCGGCAAGTTCGGTGCGGCGCTGCAGAGCATCCCGGTGCCGGTGATGGGCGGCATTCTCTGCCTGCTGTTCGG
>JBFJZW010000144.1:0-10983 GCA_041621875.1 Pseudomonas sp.
AGCTCAAGGTGACGATCAATCGCGAACAGGCGGTGGCGGTCGGCACGGACGTGGCGACCATCGGCCGCAGCCTGGAAAGCCTGTTCGGCAGTCGCCAGGTGACCCGCTTCAAGCAGAACGGCGAGCAGTACGACGTGATGGTGCAATTGCAGGACGTCGACCGCAGCAATCCGCAGGACCTCGACCGCGTCTACGTGCGCGGCCGCGACGACAGCATGGTGCAACTGTCCAACCTGATCGAGGCGCGCGAAACGGTGGCACCGCGCGAACTCAACCACTTCAACCAGTTGCGGGCGGTGACGGTGAGCGCCAACGTCGGTTCCGGCTACACCCTGGGCGAGGCCCTGGCGCACCTGGAAAGCACCGCGCGCGGGGTGTTTCCGGCCGAGACCCAGTACGACTACACCGGTACCTCGCGGGATTTCAAGGAGTCCAGCGCCGGTATCGGGCTGATCTTCGCCCTGGCCCTGGCCTTTATCTTTCTGGTGTTGGCGGCGCAGTTCGAGAGTTTCAGCGACCCGCTGATCATCCTGTTCAGCGTGCCCCTGTCGATGGCCGGTGCCCTGCTGGCCCTGACCCTGTTCGGCGGCACCCTGAACATCTACTCGCAGATCGGTCTGGTGACCCTGATCGGCCTGATCACCAAGCACGGCATCCTGATCGTCGAATTCGCCAACGTGTTGCTGCGTCAGGGCCATGAACTGCGCGGCGCGGTGATAGACGCCTCGGTCCAGCGCCTGCGACCGATCCTGATGACCACCGGGGCCATGGTCCTGGGCTCCTTGCCCCTGGCGATTGCCAGCGGCGCGGGGGCGGAAAGCCGTCAGCAGATCGGCCTGGTAATCGTTGGCGGCCTGCTGGTCGGCACCTTCTTCACCCTGTTCGTGATTCCGACCCTGTATCTGCTGCTGCGCCGCTGGCGGCCGATCAAGCAGGAAAGTGAGGAAGTGGCGGTTGCGTAGGATGGGTTAGGCGCTTGGTCTGATCTTGAACCGTCGAGATTCTTGTAGCGCCGTAACCCATCATGGCAATGGCAGCCAATAGCGTATTGATGGGTTACGCCGCCCAGGCAATGTGGTTTTAGCAAACATCGTCTGGCGGCTAACCCATCCTACGGGAGGGCGCTACTCGACCTTGAGCACCAGCTTGCCGAAGTTCTCGCCGCTGAACAGCTTGAGCAGGGTTTCCGGGAAGGTCGTAAGGCCTTCGACGATATCTTCCTTGGACTTCAGCTGGCCGCTGGCCAGCCAGCCGCCCATCTCCGCAGCCGCTTCGGCGAAGCGTGGGGCGTAGGTCATCACCACCATGCCTTCCATGCGTGCACTGTTGACCAGCAGGTTGAGGTAGTTGGCCGGGCCCTTGACCGCCTGCTTGTTGTTGTACTGGCTGATCGCGCCGCAGATGATGACCCGCGCCTTGAAGGCCAGGCGGGTGAGTACGGCATCGAGAATGTCGCCGCCGACGTTGTCGAAGTACACGTCCACACCTTTCGGGCACTCGCGCTTGAGACCGGCGATCACCTCTTCGTTCTTGTAGTCGATGGCCCCGTCGAAGCCCAGTTCGTCGATCAGGAACTTGCACTTGTCCGCACCGCCGGCGATGCCGACTACGCGACAGCCCTTGAGCTTGGCGATCTGCCCGGCAATGCTGCCCACCGCGCCGGCCGCGCCGGAGATCACCACGGTTTCACCGGCCTTCGGCGCGCCGACATCGAGCAGGGCGAAGTAGGCGGTCATGCCGGTCATGCCCAGGGCGGACAGGTACAGCGGCAGCGGCGCGCGTTTGGGGTCGACCTTGTAGAAGCCCTTGGGTTCGCCGAGGAAGTAGTCCTGTACGCCCAGGGCTCCGTTGACGTGGTCGCCGACGGCGAAATCCGGGTGTTGCGAGGCGATCACCTCACCGACGCCGAGGGCGCGCATCACTTCGCCGATGCCGACCGGCGGGATATAGGACTTGGCATCGTTCATCCAGCCGCGCATGGCCGGATCGAGGGACAGGTAGAGGTTCTTCACCAGGATCTGCCCGGGACCGGGCTCGCCGATGGCGCTTTCCACATAGCTGAAGGTGTCGCGGCTGGGCAGGCCGATCGGGCGTTGGGCGAGGAGAAATTGGCGATTCAGGTTGGCAGTCATGGTCGTTACTCGGTGAGCGGAAAGACTTGTGATAGCCCCTGCTGGCCCGATCGGCAAGGTTTGCCCTTGGGCCGAATGGCGGTCAATCCATTAGGGTGATAGCGACCCCGGGATCTTAATCATTATTTTGCATGGAGCCATAACCGCTGCCCGAATAGTGCTGCCGCCCGGGGCGCTGCTCTGACTAGACTCGGCGCAGACTTTCACGCCTTGCGAGGACACACAGATGAGTTTGAGCTTTTCCGGCCAGGTTGCCCTGGTCACCGGCGGCGCTGCCGGTATCGGCCGGGCGACGGCCCTGGCGTTCGCCAACGAAGGGATCAAGGTGGTGGTTTCCGATGTCGACGTGGCGGGCGGCGAGGGCACTGTCGAGCTGATCTGCGCCGCCGGTGGCCAGGCCACTTTCGTACGTTGCGACGTGACCCGCGATGCCGAGGTCAAGGCGCTGATGGACGCCACGCTGGCCGCCTACGGCCGCCTGGACTATGCCTTCAACAATGCCGGCATCGAGATCGAGAAGGGCAAGCTGGCCGAGGGCAGCGAGAGCGAGTTCGACGCCATCATGGGCGTCAACGTCAAGGGCGTGTGGCTGTGCATGAAGCACCAGATCCCTCTGCTGCTGGCCCAGGGTGGCGGTGCCATCGTCAACACCGCTTCGGTCGCCGGCCTTGGCGCGGCACCGAAGATGAGCATCTACGCCGCTTCCAAGCACGCGGTGATCGGCCTGACCAAGTCGGCGGCGGTGGAGTACGCGAAGAAGAAAATCCGCGTCAACGCGGTGTGCCCGGCGGTGATCGACACCGACATGTTCCGCCGCGCCTACGAGGCCGACCCGAAGAAGGCCGAGTTCGCCGCCGCCATGCACCCGGTCGGGCGCATCGGCAAGGTCGAGGAAATCGCCACCGCGGTGCTCTACCTGTGCTGCGATAACGCCGCCTTCACCACCGGCCAGGCCCTGGCAGTGGATGGCGGCGCGACCGCGATCTGATCGGGTTGGCGCAATGCAAAAGGGCAGCTTCTAGCTGCCCTTTTGCATGGTTATGTGAGGTCTAAACGCTGGGTAACGGTAGGGTGCGCGCCAAGAGCCCGCAGCCTGCGCGGGCGTGTGCGAGCTTAGTGAATCGGTAACTCAACCCCTTCGAACAACTCCTCCAGCTCGATCTTGGTGTGGCATTGCACGGCCTTGGCCAGCACGTCGCGGGTCAGGTGCGGGGCGAATTTCTCGATAAAGTCGCACATAAAGCCGCGCAGGAAGGTGCCGCGGCGGAAGCCGATCTTGGTCACGCTGGCTTCGAACAGTTCGCCGGCATCCAGTACCACCAGGTCCGGGTCGAGCTTGGCGTCGACCGCCATCTTGGCCACGATGCCCACCCCCAGGCCCAGGCGCACATAGGTCTTGATCACGTCGGCATCGGCGGCGGTGAACACCACCTTGGGCGTCAGGCCGCGGTGGCTGAAGGCTTCGTCCAGCTTGGAACGACCGGTAAAGCCGAACACATAGGTGACGATGGAGTATTCGGCCAGGGCCTCCAGGGTCAGCTTCGGCAGCTTGGTCAGCGGATGCCCCTGGGGCACCACCACGCAGCGGTTCCAGCGGTAGCAGGGCATCATGATCAGGTCGTTGAACAGCTCCAGGCCTTCGGTGGCGATGGCGAAGTCGACGGTGCCGTCGGCGGCCATTTCGGCGATCTGCATCGGCGTGCCCTGGTGCATATGCAGGGCGACATCCGGGTATTGCTTGATAAAGCTGCTGATCACCGGGGGCAGGGCGTAGCGCGCCTGGGTATGGGTGGTGGCAATCGACAGGGTGCCTTTCTTCTCGTTGGAGAATTCCTGGGCAATCTGCTTGATGCTTTCGACCTTGCGCAGGATTTCCCCGGCGGTGTTGATGATCCGTTCGCCAGCCGGCGTCACTCGCGTCAGATGCTTGCCGCTGCGGGCGAAGACCTCCACGCCCAGTTCGTCCTCGAGCAGGCGGATCTGTTTGCTGATGCCCGGTTGCGAGGTATAGAGGCTCTGCGCTGTGGCGGATACGTTGAGGTCGTGATGCGCGACTTCCCAGATGTAGCGCAGTTGCTGAAGCTTCATAAAAGTCCCTCAAAGCTGGTCGAGGCCGTTCAGGTTACCGGCATGTTTTTATATAACCATATTAATGGGTCAAGCCTTAAATCTAGACCAGATATTTAAATGTGCCGTTTTATTCGCTTCGCGCCTGTTATTAACGCCGTATCGGCAAGCTAGGTGGTTTTTCATCGGCTTGCTAAAGCTCCCCGCGGCTGCGGTGTTGCAGCATGGGCACCAGGTAGACCGGTGCTTCGGAGAGCTGAACCAGGCGCGAGGCCGTGCGCCCCAACGGGATGTCCATATCCGTGCCGTGGCTGTGGCTACCCAGAACCAGCAGGTCCACCCCGAGCTGCTGCATCTGCTCGAGAATCACCCGCGGTGGGTCGCCTTGCACCACGCGTACCGCCTTGATCAGATCAAGGTCCTGGCAGGTCTCGCCCACCTCGTCGCGAAAACCCTCCAGCACCCGCTGTTCGATACTGGCCATGACCGTACTCAGGCCGTTCTTGCGCAGCTCCTTGAGCCTGGCTTCGTCGAGGTAGGTCTGCAGCACCGACTCGGCAAACAGGCCCATGGGTTCCACGGCGTGGATCACATAGAGATTGGCATGGAAGGCACGGGTCAGCGCCAGGGCGTGCTGCAGCACATAGGGTGCATAAAGACCCAGATCGGTTGCATAGAGAATCGTGCGGATCATCCGGCCTCCTTGACTGCCTGAGGGGCGGGCCTGATTTGAGCTTAGCAGCGCCTTAGATAAGTCCAAGAAAGCGCCGCTATTGAGGACGAATGGTTATATATGCAGGCGGTCTGTTGCCGTTCAGGGCTGCGGTTCGTTGCTGACGCCGTGGGGCACATGGCCGGTGGCGACCACCTCGCGGGCCTTTTCGCAGTGGCCGGCCTGGTCGTCGAAGAACACGTCGGCCCCGAAGGTTTCCAGGATCGCGGCTTTCTCCAGGCCGCCGAGGAAGAAGGATTCGTCCAGACGGATATTCCATTCGCGCAGGGTGCGGATCACTCGCTCGTGGGCCGGGGCCGAGCGGGCGGTGACCAAGGCGGTGCGAATCGGGCACTGTTCTTCCGGAAATTCCTGCTGCAGGCGGTGCAGGGCGGCGAGGAAGGGTTTGAACGGGCCGCCACCGAGCAGTTCGCGCGCGGACTGACGTTCGTGGCTTTGGAAGGCTTCCAGGCCAGCCTGCTGATAGACCCGCTCGGACTCGTCGGAAAACAGCACGGCGTCGCCGTCGAAGGCGATACGCAGTTCGTTGCTGGCCGCGCGCCGGGCACCGCCGGAAAGAATGGTGGCCGCACCGAAACCGGCAACCAGGGCGCTGCGTACGTCTTCGGCGTGGGTGGAGAGAAACAGCTGGCAACCGAATGCGGCCAGGTAGGGATCGGGGCTGCGGCCGCCGACAAAGGCGGCGCGGGAGATGCCCAGGCCATAATGCTGAATCGAGTTGAAGGCGCGCAGGCCGGTGTCGGCGCTGTTGCGCGAGACCAGGATCACCTCCACCCGTTGTTGTTGCAGGGCCTTGTTGAGGCTCAGGAGTTTTTCCACCAGGGGAAAGGCGTCGCCCGGCGTGAGGATTTCGTCCTCGTGCTCGATCTGGTACTGGCGGTAGGCCTCGACGCCCTGGCTTTCGTAGATGCGGTGGCTTTCGCTGAGGTCGAACAGCGCCCGCGAGGAAATCGCCAGCACCAGCTTGTCGCCTAATCCCTTGCTCATGGCGTTGTTCCTATCGCGGACGTTGTTCGAGAAAGCGCAGGGCCTGATAGAGCATCTCGGTGCGCGGCATGGCGCAGCCCGCCTGTGCGGCGGCGGCCAGGGGCACGGCGTAGATGGCGTGCAGTTCCATGGGCCTGTGCAGGACAAAGTCGTGGTACATGCTCGGCAGGTAGTCGGGCATACGGTCGGTGGCGGCCAGTAGCTTGCCGGCAAAGCCGGCTGGCAGTTGATGGCCGCAGGCGCTGGCGGCGTCCACTACTTCCTGCATGATCGCCTCGATCAGCGCGCGGCTGTCGGCATTGCCCATCAAGGCTGTGGTATCGCTGCCCAGCAGCACGGCCAGGCCGTTGTAGGGTGCGTTCCACACCAGCTTCTGCCAGCGTGCCTGGTCCAGTCCAGCCATGGCGCTGGAGTCCAGACCCGCCTGTTTGAACATCGCCACGCCCGTATCGAGGATTTCCTGGCGGCTCTCGGCAGCGCTGGCCGGCCCCGAGTGATAGCCCAGGTTGATCGCCCCCAGGGCCTGATGCTCGACCACCCCCGGGGCGCTGCGATGCACGCAGATGTAGCAGAGGCCGCCTAGCAGATGCAGGCTGTCCGGCAGCAGTGGGCGTAGCTCCTCCTCGACTCCCAGGCCGTTCTGCAGCAGCACCACCTTGGCCCCGGGCGCGGCGGCCTGGGCGATAGCCGGGGCCAGTTCGGCATTGCTGGTGGCTTTCGCGCCCACCAGCAACCAGTCGCAGGCGGGCATCTCGGCAGCGCTGCGGTAGGCCTGCACCGGTTGCAGGCGCAGGGCACCGTGCACGGCGCTGTTCAGTTGCAGGCCCTGGCGGGCCACCGCATCGAATTCGCTGCGCAGCAGAAAGTGCACGTCGAAGCCGGCGCGGGCCAGCATCAGGCCATAGAAACCACCAATGGCACCGGCACCGATAATGCCGATACGGGGAGACGCATTCATCAAGCAAGCTCCTCAGTTGGGCGCGACAGGGGATTGTCCAGCGCCTGTGTTAAGTCGACGCAACGCAGCTGTATCTGCGCTGTGCCATAAAAGTGTCGCCATCACATCCATGGCAACCCCTCTGCGCCGGTATACGGCCTGCTCGTGGCAACTGGCACAGCCTATGCTGGTAAATACTCATGGTGAAGTAGTGGGCAGGTTCTGCAACCGGTCATGGGTATCGAAATCAGTCAGTTCCAGTGCATTCACTATACTGTTTCATGTGGTATCAATTTGATGGCATTAGAGGTTGTTTGAGATGCGTCATTTTTTGCGTCATCCCAGTGATATGCCGGTTGAGTTGATTGTGCGCAAGCAGGCCCCCGTGCCGAAGCAGCGCCTGAACAATATCAGTCTCGGTGGTGTGGCATGCAATTCCAAACGGGCTTTTCGACGGGGTACTGCGGTGGAATTGCGCATCCCGGTGTTTGGCGAGTATGCCCGTTATTCCGGCGTGGTGGCCTGGTGCCGTAAGCAGATGGAGGGTTATCTGGTCGGTATCGCCTTTACCGACGAGGACACCCTGTTCCGCGCGCGGATGGTCGAACAGGTCTGTCAGATCGAGCATTACCGCCACCAGCGTGAGCTGGAGCTGGGCTGCACGTTATGCACCGAGGTGATCGCCCAGGAGTGGATCGCCCAGCATGCCGTGGAGTTCTCCCAGGCGAGTCTGAACAGCGATTTGGCCTATCGGGGCGCTTAACGACCTAAGGCCCATTGTCGAGGCAGCCCGTACGCGCTAAGGTTCGGCTTCCCCGCTGTGCTCATATTGCTGTGCTCCGCCACACGGGGATCGCTGGCGGCCGGCACCCGTGACCTGACGACTCTGACTGATGAATAGCACGATGGCTGATTTACCGATTGATGACCTGAACGTTGCCTCCAACGAGACCCTGATAACCCCGGCCCAGCTCAAGCGTGAAATTCCGCTAACCGAGACTGCGCTGCACACGGTTGCCAGCGGTCGTGAGGTGATCCGCAATATCCTCGATGGCAAGGACCATCGCCTGTTTGTGGTGGTGGGGCCGTGCTCGATCCACGACATCAAGGCCGCCCACGAGTATGCCGAGCGCCTCAAGGCCCTGGCCGCCGAGGTGTCGGACAGCCTGTATCTGGTCATGCGCGTGTATTTCGAGAAGCCACGGACCACGGTCGGCTGGAAAGGCCTGATCAACGACCCGTTCCTGGATGACTCGTTCAAGATTCAGGACGGTCTGCATATCGGTCGCCAGTTGCTGCGCGACCTGGCGGAAATGGGCCTGCCCACCGCCACCGAGGCCCTCGACCCGATCTCCCCGCAGTACCTGCAGGACCTGATCAGCTGGTCGGCCATCGGCGCGCGCACCACCGAATCCCAGACCCACCGCGAAATGGCCTCCGGCCTGTCCTCGGCGGTTGGCTTCAAGAACGGCACCGATGGCGGCCTGACCGTGGCCATCAACGCCCTGCAATCGGTTTCCAGCCCGCACCGTTTCCTCGGCATCAACCAGGAAGGCGGCGTCTCCATCGTCACCACCAAGGGCAATGCCTACGGTCACGTGGTGCTGCGCGGCGGTAACGGCAAACCCAACTATGACTCGGTCAGTGTTGCCGTTTGTGAGCAGGAACTGACAAAAGCCGGCATACGCCCGAACATCATGGTCGACTGCAGCCACGCCAATTCCAACAAGGACCCGGCCCTGCAACCGCTGGTGATGGACAACGTCGCCAACCAGATTCTCGAGGGCAACCAGTCCATCGTCGGTCTGATGGTGGAAAGCCACCTGGGTTGGGGCAACCAGTCGATTCCCAAGGACCTCAGCCAGCTCAAGTACGGCGTATCCGTGACCGATGCCTGCATCGACTGGGACAGCACCGAGAAGACCCTGCGCAATATGCACGCCAAACTCAAGGACGTGCTGCCCAAGCGCCAGCGCGGCTGATTGCGTCAGCTGTAACAAAAACGGGCTTATGCGTATGCATAAGCCCGTTTTTTATTGTGTGCCATTCATGACCGTCACCCTTCGGGCGCGTCGCGCTGCGTAGGGTGTGGTACGCACCGGGGATCCGCTATCAAGATCGGTGCGCACGGCGCACCCTACAGATTGGGCTTTGTGCGCCGCGACACCCATCAATCAAGCGTCCCGCTTGCCCCAGTTGAGTATCGCCAGGGTCAAGAGCCCCGCGACTATGCCCCAGAAGGCCGAGCCCACGCCGAACAGGGTCATGCCCGAGGCGGTCACCAGAAAGGTGATCAGCGCCGCCTCGCGCTCGTTCGGCTCGCTCATGGCCTGGGTCAGGCCGCCGATGATCGAGGCGAACAGCGCAAGCGCAGCGATGGACAGGATCAAGGCCTTGGGCAGGGCGGCGAACAGCGCCGCCAGGGTGGCACCGAAAATCCCGGCGATGCCGTAGAACACGCCGCACCAGATGGCCGCGGTGTAGCGCTTTTGCGGGTCTTCGTGGGCCTCGGGGCCGGCGCAGATCGCCGCGCTGATGGCTGCCATATGGATACCGTGGCTGCCGAAAGGGGCCAGCAGCATGGAGGTCAGGCCGGTTGTGGTGAGCAATGGGCTGGCCGGCACGTCATAGCCGTTGGCCCGCAGCACCGCCATCCCCGGGAGGTTCTGCGAGGCCATGGCGACGATAAACAGCGGAATGCCGATGCTGATCGCCGCGGCGAAGGAAAAGCTCGGCGTGGTCCATTCCGGTACCGCCAGTTGCAACTCGAAGTGCTCAAAGTTCAGCAGGCCGAAGAGCCCGGCCAGCACGCTGCCGACAATCAGCGCCGCCAGCACCGCGTAACGGGGAAACAGGCGCTTGCCGAACAGATAGGCCAGCAGCATGGCCACCACCAGCAGCGGTTGCTGTTCGGCGGCCACGCAGATTTCCAGGCCGATCTTGAACAGCACCCCGGCCAGCAGCGCGGCGGCTATGGAGGCGGGGATACGCCGCATCAGGCGGTCGAAGGTGCCGGTCAGGCCGATCAGCACGATCAGCGCCGAGGCGAAGATATAGGCACCTATGGCCTCGGCATAGGGCACCCCTGGCAGGCTGGTGATCAGCAGCGCCGCGCCGGGGGTGGACCAGGCGATCATCACCGGTGCGCGGTAGCGCAGCGACAGGCCGATGCTGGTCAGCGCCATGCCGATCGACAGCGCCCAGATCCACGAGGCGATCTGCCCGCTGCTCAGGCCCGCGGCCTGGCCGGCCTGGAACATCAGCACCAGGGAGCTGGTATAGCCGGTAAGCATGGCGATAAAGCCGGCCACCACCGCCGAAGTGGAGGTGTCTGCCAGTGGCCGTAAACGCGGTTGAGACAGGTCGTGCATCAGAGCAATCCGGTGTCGGCGAAGATGGGGTAGAGCGAGGCCACCAATAGCAGGGCCATGCCGATATTGAACACGCGCAGGGCGCGGGCGTTGCTCAGCCAGTTGCGCAGCAGGCTGCCGGCCACCGTCCACAGACCGACGCTGGGGCAGTTGACCAGGGCGAAGAGTGCCGCAATCAGCAGCACATTGACCACGAAATTTTCCTGCGGCGTATAGGTGGTAATCGCGCCGATAGCCATGATCCAGGCCTTGGGGTTGACCCACTGGAAGGCCGCTGCCTGGAGAAAGGTAAAGGGCTTGCCCACCGGCTGGTCGCCATGTTGCGGCGCGCCGGAGCGGGCGATCTTCCAGGCCAGGTACAGCAGATAGGCCGCGCCCAGGTAGCGCAGCAGGCTGTGCAGCAGTGGCACCTGCTCGAACAGCTGGCCGAGACCCAGGCCGACCGATGCCACCAGCAGCATAAAGCCCAGGCTGATGCCGAACATATGCGGCAGGCTGCGGCGCAGGCCGAAGTTCACCCCACTGGCCAACAGCATCATATTGTTCGGCCCCGGCGTTACCGAGGTAACGAAGGCAAAGGCGATAAAGGCAATCAGCAGCTCTAGGGTCATGGCGGCGGCACTCGGGGTCAGTGCTTGCCAGCCTAAGGCTGCTGGTGCAGGGTGTCGCGGTACAGCGGGGCGGGCAATGGGCGGTACAGTTGCGCGGTGCGTTGCAGTAAGCGGTACAGTTGCCACGCCGTTGAAGAACTACCTG
>JBFJZW010000145.1:0-10938 GCA_041621875.1 Pseudomonas sp.
ACCCGGGTCTGGCCGCCGGCCTGGCGGTAGGCCTGCAGGCGCTGGGGGGTGCGCAGGATCAATTGCACCGGCACGCCCGCCCGGGCCAGGCGTGCGGCCCACAGGCTGCCCAGGCTGCCCGCGCCGAGAATATGCCAGCTCATCTTGAGCCCACCTAGCGCGGCAGGGGCAGGCGGTGGGCGGTGACCAGGCCGCTGCTGTAGGAGTCCGGCAGCAGTTTGGCGGCATGCTCCTGCAGGGCCTGGGGCGTGCAGGGCAGGCCTTTGCTGTCGAGGCCGATCAGGCTGATGCCGGCCTTGAGGCTGATAAAGCCCTCGCTGGTCTTGAAGGCCTTGAGGTTGATGCCTTCGTGCAGGCGCTTGAAGCTGCTGGGCGAGCATTCGTGGAGGTCTTCGAGCATAGCGATCAGGCCGAAATGCATTTCGTCCAGGCGTACCAGAATGTCCAGGGGGCGCACCAGCTGTTGCAGGCGACGGGCCACGCCGCTGAGCAGTTCGTTATAGAAGCGCTCGCCGTATTGCTGGCGCAGGTCGTGGACATCCTGCAGGCCGATCATCAGGTAACACAGCGCGCCGCCACGAGACTCCACCTGGCGCAGGCTGTCGAGCATCCTCTGCTGCAGGTAGCGGTTATTGCCCAGGCCGGTCAGCGGGTCGACCAGGTTGCGCTGCTCCAGGCTGGCGATATTGTCCGTGAGCAGGCGATTTTCCTGGAGCAGGCGTTGCAGGGTGTTGCACAGGCGGTCGGCGGCATACACCCGTGGCACCAGCTGCTCGCTCATCGCCGCCTTGTTGATAAAGTCATCCACGCCGCTGTCGAAGGCTTCGCTCAGGACGTTTTCGCCTTCCTTGCCGGTGAGCAGGATGATGTAGGTGTAGTGGTGGGTCATTTCATCGAACTGACGCACCTGTTCGGTCAGTTCCAGGCCATTGATCTCCGGCATCAGCCAGTCGGCCAGCAATACGCTGGCGGGGCGCTGTTCCAGAAGCCTGATGGCCTCGGCGGCGCTGCTGGCGAAGCGCAGGTCCTGATAGCCCGCCTGGGTCAGGGCGCGACCAATCACGGCGCTGGAAAACTTGGCATCGTCCACGACCAGAATGCTGAGATGGGGATTGGGCATTGGCAGGCTCGCTGGAGGGGAATCGCATAAGCCCGGTACATCGCCGGGCAGTGTTTGTCGCTACCGCTATATAATGGCCCGGTTTTTTAACCGTCAAGCAACGCGCATTCCTTCTGTGATGCGGAATGCGCTGTTTATCAGGAGAGAACCCATGCCCTCATTCGACGTGGTGTCCGAGTTGGACAAACATGAAGTGACCAATGCGGTCGACAATGCCATCAAGGAACTGGAGCGTCGTTACGACCTGCGCGGTAAAGGAAGCTTTGAACTGAAAGAGCTGACTGTCAACCTGACAGCCGATGCGGATTTCCAGTTGGAGCAGATGATCGAGATTCTCAAGCTCAGCCTGGTAAAGCGCAAGATCGACGTGCAATGTCTGGCGTTCAAGGATGCCTACCCCTCGGGCAAGAGCGTCAAGCAGGAGGTGATTCTGCGCGAAGGCATCGAAAAGGAGCTGGCGAAGAAGATCGTCGCTCATATCAAGGACAGCAAGCTCAAGGTGCAGGCCGCGATCCAGGGCGAGCAGGTGCGCATTACCGGCAAGAAGCGCGATGATCTGCAGGAGGCGATTGCCGCCCTGCGCGCCAAGGATTTCGGCATGCCGCTGCAGTACAACAACTTCCGTGACTAGGGCGCGGGGTTGAACCTTATGGCGTTGCAGGCGTCGCACGGCCTGTAGTCGCAATAGAACCGCCACGGCAAGCCGTGGCGGTTTGTTTTCAGCAGTGCAGACAAGGAGTAACAGATGGAAATGAACGTCGAACAACTGGTGAAGATGTCCGAGACCTGGTTGCCGGTCATGATGCAGTACGCGGGGCAGTTGACGCTGGCGATCATCACCCTGCTGATCGGCTGGTGGCTGATCAATGGCCTGATCGGCAAGGTCGGTACGCTGATGCAGCGGCGCAGTGTCGATCGTGCCCTGCAGAGTTTTATCGCCAGTCTGGCCGGGATCATCCTCAAGGTGCTGCTGCTGGTCAGTGTGGCGTCGATGATCGGGGTGGAGACCACCTCCTTTATCGCCGTGATCGGTGCCGCGGGCCTGGCCATCGGCCTGGCGTTGCAGGGCAGCCTGGCGAACTTCGCCGGCGGGGTGCTGATCATGCTGTTTCGCCCCTTTCGTGCCGGCGACTGGATCGAGGCACAGGGTGTATCGGGCAGTGTCGACAGTATCCAGATCTTCCACACCACCCTGAAAACCGCCGACAACAAGGTGGTGATAGTGCCCAACGGCAGCCTGTCCAACGGCCATATCACCAACTACTCCCGCGAGTCCAAGCGCCGCGCGGATATCAACCTGGGAATCGACTACTCCAGCGATATCAGGCAGGCCCGTGAAGTGCTGCTGAAGATTGCCGAAGACCCGCGGGTGCACCGAGACCCCGAGCCTGTGGTGTTCGTCACCGGGCTGGGTGACAGCGCGGTCAACCTGTCGTTGCGGGTCTGGGTGGCGACCCCGGATTTCTGGCCGGTGACCTTCGGCTTCACCGAGCTGGCCAAGGAGCGCCTGACCGAAGCCGGTATCGGCATCCCCTTCCCGCAGCGTGTGCTGCACCTGGTGCAGCCCAGCTGAGGCACCCGGCGACGCCCGGTCGAGTCCGTGTGTCGCCGCTAGGCCGGCAGGCCTTTGATCTCGCGACCGAAGCTGGCCCGGTAGTGACCTAGCAGGCATTCCCAGTCCGTCTGGTTCCAGGGCGAGTGGCGGCGCAGTTGCTGCAGGTCGTGGCGAGCGGCCTGGGTCGGGTGCAGGCGTCTGCGGGATTTTTCCAGATCGAGCAGGGCGACCTCGGCCTGTCCTGCGTCGCTGACCTTGACGAAGATGTGCTTGGCATACAGGCAGCCATGCTGCCAGCGCGCCTTGTGCAGGCGTGCGAGGTTTTCCGCGATCAGTTGCAGCAGGTGCTGGTGGGCAGGTTCGCCATGGCGCTCGCGGCCCTGGGCGAGGTACCAGTCACTGATCGGCTGGTAGCCTTCCAGGGCTGCGGTCACCAGCAGGCCACGCCAGCCCTGGCGGCTGTGCTCGGTGGCGCAGTAGACGATTTCGGGCACGCACACCCCGGCCTGGCGTGCGCCGAGCAGGGCATCGCGCTCGCGCAGCACCGTAGGGCGACCGAAGGGGTGCAGCAGGCTGCGGTAGGTATGTCCGGTCTGGCGTTTGGCGTAGAGCAGGCGGTTATCCTGGCTGATGCGCTGTACGCCGCTCTGGCCGCCGCGCCGGACATTGGGCGCTTCCACCCATTCGCCCTGTAGTTGCCACCAGGTATCGAGGCTGTCAGTGGCAAGCACTGAGACTGGCTCTGCTGTCATGTTCCGCTCCGCTCTGTAGAAGCGTCAGCTTCGGCATGCCCGTGGCCGAATATGAAGCGCTGCGCTTCAATTATTGTTGGTTGTTACGTGTGCTCCGCTGCCGCAGCTGGCGCGTCGCCGTTGGCCTGGGGGCGTTCGCGACGCCATTGCAGGACAATCAGGATCAGGGTCGGCACGCCCAGCAGGGCGGTGACGATAAAGAATTGTTCATAGCCGAACTTTTCCACCATCACCCCGGAATAGCCACCGATCATACGCGGCAGCAGCAGCATGATCGAGCTGAGCAGGGCGTACTGGGTGGCGGAGAACTTCAGGTTGGTCAGGCTCGACAGGTAGGCGACGAATGCCGCGGTGGCCAGGCCGGCACTGAAATTGTCGGCGGAAATGGTGAGGATCAGCATCTGCAGGTCTGCGCCCATGCTGACCAGCAGCATAAACAGCAGGTTGGTCGCCGCCGAGGCGACGCCACCGATAAACAGAATCGGCAGTATGCCGAAGCGCACGATCAGCAGGCCGCCGATGCCCGCGCCGAGCAGGGTCATCACCAGGCCGAACAGCTTGCTGACGCTGGCGATCTGATCCTTGGTAAAGCCCTGGTCGATATAGAAGACGTTGGCCATGACCCCCATTACCGTGTCGGACATGCGGTAGGTGGCGATCAGCCCCAGCAGCAGGAAGGCCTGCCAACGGTAGCGCAGGATAAAGTCGTTGACCGGGGTCAGCACCGGTGCCAGACCGCGTCGGCCCATGGTGGACAGGCACAGGCTGGTGAGGATGGTGTAGAGCAGGGCGCGCAGGAACGCGCGGTCCTCCAGCAGCAGGTCGAGCAGACTGGCTTCGCCGCGTACCAGGCTGGCGAAATCAGTGTGGTAGAGCTGGGTGAACATCGCCGGTACGGAGATCAGCAGGACGATCAGCACCAGTACCGAGGCGATCTGGTGGCTGAAGCCATAGCGCGCCGCTGCCAGTTGGGTCTGCAGTGGCACATCGGGTTCGCGCATCCACAGGCTGGTCAGCAACCCCGGCAGCATCAGCATGGCGAAAACCACGTAGGTGCCGGCCCAGGCGCTGTGTTGATAGAGCTGCACGGTGGAGCCAAAGCCTTCGGCGAAATACAGCGCGCCGGCGGTGGCCAGCAGCGCGGCGACCCGATAACCGGCCATATAACTGGCGGCCAGGGCGGCCTGGCGGGTGTTGTCGACGATTTCCAGGCGGTAGGCGTCGACCGCGATGTCCTGGGTGGCGGAGGCGAAGGCCACCAGCACGGCCAGGGAGATCAGCCAGGTCAGATGGGTTTGCGGGTCGCACAGGGCCATGCCGGCCAGGCCGGTGGCGATCAGTATCTGCGACAGCACCAGCCAGGAACGTCGGCGACCCAGCTTGCCCAGCAGCGGCAAGCGCCACTGGTCGAGCAGCGGCGACCAGACCCATTTGAAGGCATAGGCCAGGCCGATCAGGCTGGCGAAACCGATGGTTTCGCGGGCCACGCCGGCCTCGCGCAGCCAAACCGAGAGGGTCGAAAACACCAGCATATACGGCAGGCCGGCGGCGAACCCGAGGAGCAGAAGCACCAGAGTGGAGGGGCTGGAATAGGCGGCAATGGCATCGCGCCAGCTTTTACGGGGCATTGAGCGGGTATCAGCCTGAGTTTGACCTAACAAAGGGCGCACTCTAACCGCTGTGCTCCATCGGACGCCAGCCGTACCGTCGGATATCCACTTTATCGTTATGGATAAATATGCCTTCGGCCTTGAGGCGGGCGCGCTGCTCGTTGCCCGAGGCAGTGCCCGTCGCCAGGCTGAGCCGCCCGCCGGCGGCAATCACCCGGTGCCAGGGCAGCGTCGTGTCTGTGGGCAACTGGCTCAGGGTGCGGCCCACCCAGCGTGCCGCGCGACCCAGGCCGGCCAGTTCGGCCAGCTGCCCGTAGCTCACCACGCGGCCTTCCGGTACCTGCGCGAGCACCAGATAGAGGGCCTCGCGGCGTTCGGCCTGGCTTGCTGGCAACGGCCTCGGCAGGTCATGCTGCAGCGTATTTTTCGCTGATCTTTTCGGTATTTTCGCCATGGCGCTACGCATCCTGTTGCTCTCGGTTCTTCTCGGCGGGGCCATGCCCCTGTGGGCCGACACGGTCTGGCTGAACAATGGTGACCGCCTGAGCGGCGAGATTCTGTTGCTGGACGGCGGCAAGCTGGCCCTGAAAACCCGTTATGCCGGTCAGGTGCTGATCGACTGGAAGGATATCGACACCCTGCTCTCGGAAAAACCCCTGCTGATCCGCCGCAATGGCTTCGACAGCGAGCACAGCCTGCGGCTGGAGGCGGCCGGCAAGGGCATGGTGCGGGTGGTCAATGCGACCAGCCAGACCGTGCCGCTGGCCAGCATCAAGCGTCTGATCCCGCCGCGCTCGCTACTGCAGGACCGCGTATGGGAGGGCAATCTGGACGCCAAGCTGGATATGAAACGCGACGACAATATAACCGACGAGTGGAAGCTCAAGGGCAATACCCGTATGGAGCATGGTCGCTGGCGGCATGTGCTGCGGGGCGAGTTGGAACGCAAGGTCAAGAACGAGGAGAAAACCGCAGACAACTGGCAACTGGAGTACGACCTCGACCGCTTTATCAGCGATCACTGGTTCTGGCGGGTCGGCGCGGAGCAGAACGAGGACGAGTTCTCCTTCCTGACCCGGCAGCGCTCGCTCGGTACCGGGCCGGGTTATCGCTTCTGGGATAACGAGCTGGGGCGGTTCGACATGATTGGCCAGTTCAACCGTATGCAGCTGTATACCAGCGAGGGCGATCTGACCTTCTCGACCTATTCCCTGGAGTGGGATTACAAGCGCCTGCTCTGGGGCACGCGCCTGGAGTTCTTCACTAATGCCGAGCTGCAGATCCCCGCCATTGAGCAGATCGACTATGTACTCGACAGCGAAGTGGGCCTGCGTTATCGCCTCAATAGCTGGGCGCGGCTGTCCTTGCTCTACGAACTTGACCAGGTGCGCGGTCTGGGCCGTAGCAGCAGTGAGCGGCATTACCTGCTCGGCGTCGGTGTCGGCTGGTAAAAGTCCCGGCGGCTGAACTCGGGGGGCTCCTGTCGGTCAGTACTTGCTCTACCGCCGCGCTTGAGGATAATGCCGGCCCCCGCCAACCTTAGCGGCCTGTTTGGCGAGTTCAATCAGTCAATTCGGTACCCGAGGCCCTGATACTGCGTTGCAGCTCCAGCAATGACGCGCCGCAACGCCTAGAACCTCAGTCAGCCGAACTTGAGATAACCCACTGGCCGTACAGGCCACTAGATATGCAAATCACCCCTATGTTTTCCAAGACCCTGCTGTGCCTGGCCCTCTCTGTGGCTGCCACCTCCGCCCTGGCGGATACCGTCTGGCTGAAAAACGGCGACCGCCTGAGCGGCAAGATCAAGTTCTACGACGGCGGCAAGCTGCTGCTGCAGACCGACTACGGTGGTGCCATTGCCCTGGACTGGAGCAAGATCGCCACCCTGGAAAGTGATCAGGAGCTGTTGATCAAGGAAACCGCCGTGGCCGGCGAGCGCGCCAAGTCCCTGCATGCCGCCGAGCCGGGCAAGGTGGTGCTGGCCAATGGCGAGGAGCCCAAGACCATCGAACTGGCGAGTATCAAGCAGATCCTCAAGCCCAAGCCGCTGGTCGAAGACCTGACCGTGAAGGGCAACATCGACGCGGCCCTGGATTACAAACGGGCCGAGCGCGATACCGACAGCTACGATATCGACCTCAAGAGTCAGGCGCGTCACGGCCTGTGGCGGCATAACGCGCAGGCGGGCTACAACCGCGAGTTCCAGGACGACGTGGTGACCACGGATAACTGGAATGCCGAGTATGCCCTCGACCGTTTCCTCGACGAACACTGGTTCTGGCAGGGACGGCTGGAATACGAGCGCGATCAGGTCGAAGACCTGCAGCGTCAGCGTACTGTCGGTACCGGTCCGGGTTATCAGTTCTGGGACAACGAGCTGGGGGCTTTTTCCGTGGCCGGGCTGCTTAACCGCAGCGACTATGAATATGCCAATGGCGAGAGCGACCGCTTCTATGCCCTGAGCATGAAATGGGATTACAACCGCTATCTGGTCGGCAAGAGTGTCGAGCTGTTCAGCACCGGCGAAGTGGGCAAGCCCCTGGCCAATGTCGCCGACTACACCTTGGATGCGGCCATGGGCCTGCGTTACAAGATGACCGACTGGGCCTCGCTGAATATGAAGGCGGAGAAGGACCTGGTCAGCGGCTCGGAAGGCGAACTGGACGAAACCCATTACAGCCTGGGTTTTGGCGTCGGCTGGTAAGTGTTTGGCCGTCGATCTGCTGCGCGTCGGCCCTGCTGCGTTAAAAACAGGCTCGGCAAGCCGCTTGCGGCTAACGCGCTTTGGCGCGACCCGCTGGGCGAGCGAAGCGAGTAATGCTCATGCACAAAAGTACACTCCGCTTGATTCGCTGCGCTTACCCTAAGGGCCAGCCGTTGGCTGTTACTCCGCTGCGCTGCGTTTCTCGCCTGTTGTGACCAGCCGGAGGCTGTTACTACGTAGCGCCTTGCAGGTCTCTAGCTCGCTAGATCTTGAAAAATTAAAAGCAAAAAAAACCCCGCATCTGCGGGGCTTTTTATTTTCAGCTGTCCGATCTAACCGATCAGAGGCGCAGGCCACCGTCCAGCTCCAGGATCCGCCCGGTGTAGTAGTCGTTTTCCAGGATATAGGCCACCGAGTGGGCGATCTCGGCCGGCTTGCCCATGCGCCGCAGCGGGATGACCGAGGTCATGCGCTCCAGGGCTTCGGGCTTCATGCTGGCAACCATCTCGGTTTCGATAAAACCCGGGGCGACGCCGGCGACACGGATGCCGTAACGCGCCAGCTCCTTGGCCCAGACCACGGTATCGGCGGCCACCCCGGCCTTGGCCGCAGAGTAGTTGGCCTGGCCGATATTGCCGGCGCGGGAGATCGAGGAGATGTTGATGATCGCGCCTTCGCTCTTCAGCTCGATCATCTTCGCCGCCACTTCGCGGGTGCAGAGGAACACGCCGGTCAGGTTGACGTCGATGACCGACTGCCACTGGGCCAGGCTCAGCTTGGTGATTTCGCCGTCCTTGACCTTGATGGTCAGACCATCACGCAGGATCCCGGCATTGTTGACCAGGCCATTGATCGCGCCGAAGTCTTCGGCGATCTGCGCCACGGTCTGGGTGACCTGCTCTTCGTTGGCGACGTTGCACAGGTAAGAGCGCGCTTCCACGCCCAGGGCCTGGCAGGCGGCCACGGCTTCATCGAGTTTTTCCTGGTTCAGGTCGACCAGGGCCAGCTTGGTCCCCTTGCCCGCCAGGTATTCGGCCATGGCGCGGCCAAGGCCCTGGCAGCCGCCGGTGATGATGATGACTTTGTCTTTGAGTTGCATCGCTTATCCCCTCAAGTGGTGTCGTGTAACCTTGCTGGCCTGATGTAGTCGCCTGTCCGTTAATGACGGATTCTTTGCAAGGAGTCAGATTGTGAGCGTGAAAGCCGGCAAGCATGCCCGAGAATTGCTGCTCAAGGAATACCGTGGCGTGCTCAGCACCCATTCCAAGGCCATGCCGGGCTTTCCTTTCGGATCGGTGGTGCCCTATTGCCTGGATGCCCAGGGCTGGCCGCTGATCCTGATCAGCCGTATCGCCCAGCACACCCACAACCTCAAGCAGGACGGCAAATGCTCGCTGCTGGTGGGCGAGCGCGGAGCCGAGGACGTGCAGGCGGTCGGCCGTCTTACTCTGCTCGCACATGCGCGACAATTGCATGACGAGGCGCAGATCGACGCCGCTGCGGCGCGCTATTACCGCTATTTCCCGGATTCGCAGAACCATCATCGTGTGCATGACTTCGATTTCTGGCACCTGGAACCGGTACGTTGGCGCTATATCGGCGGTTTTGGCGCGATTCACTGGCTGGACCAGGTGGCCCTGGCCAATCCCTTTGCCGGCGACAGTGAAGCCGATATGCTCGCGCACATGAACCGCGACCATGCCGCCGCCATCGCCCATTATGTCGAGCTGGCGGGGCTGCCCGGGCATACCCAGGCCGAACTGGTCGGCATCGACAGTGAAGGTTTTCATCTGCGTATCGGTCAGGGCCTGCACTGGCTGGGGTTTCCAACATCCTGTAACAGTCCGCTGGAGGTGCGCCAGGCCCTGGTAGCACTGGCCCATGCCGAAGTCTGGCCGACCGGTGGTCAGGCTTCAGCTTGAATTCAGCCTAACGCCCCATACTTCTGTTTCATAGGAAGCTGATCTTCCGTTAAGGAACCTTTGATGCGCGCTTTTTTGTTTCTATTTCTGTTGTTTCCCATTATCGAACTGGCGCTGTTGATTCAGGTCGGTAGCGCCATCGGCGTGCTGCCCACCCTGATGCTGGTGATCGGCACCGCGATTCTCGGCAGCATCCTGCTGCGTATCGCCGGGGTGGCCACCGCATGGCGTGCCCGCGAGCGTCTGGCCCGTGGCGAATTGCCCGAGCAGGAAATGCTCGAAGGCCTGCTGATTGCCGTCGGCGGCGGTCTGTTGCTGCTGCCGGGCTTTATCAGCGACATCTTCGGCGTGTTCTGCCTGATTCCCTTTACCCGTCGTCTGCTGGTCAACAAGCTGAGGCTGCGTGCGGCCGAACAGGCCATGCGCCAGCGCGCCTTTTTCGATGATCAGGCTGCCCACTCCAGCCCCGCCCGGCCCCGGGTGCTGGAAGGCGAGTACGAGCGCCGCGACTAATTTGAGGTGCGCAAAAAATGACCGGGAGTCATTTTTAACGTCGCATAGCGACGGCCCGTAGGGTGGCCGCCATGGATGGAAGGCCATAAAAAAATCAGCCTCAGCCCTTGAAATCGCCTCGCACGCCCTTATGTAGCGGTCACCGCAAGGTTTTCTGTCGTTTCGGCAGATCAGACTTCAGCGTCGTGCCTGGCATGGCGCTACCGGCTCCGCCGGATTTTGCTAACCCGCCGGTGAAAGCACCGGCTGTTGTAAACCACCTATTGGGAGAGATCGACAATGAAGCTTCGTCCTCTGCATGACCGCGTCGTAATCCGTCGCAGCGAAGAAGAAAAGAAAACCGCAGGCGGCATCGTGCTGCCGGGTTCCGCTGCCGAGAAAGCCAACAGCGGTGAAATCCTCGCTGTCGGTACCGGCCGCGTGCTGGACAACGGTGAAGTACGTGCCCTGGCCGTTAAAGTCGGTGACAAAGTGGTGTTTGGCCCTTACTCCGGCAGCAACACCGTCAAGGTTGACGGCGAAGACCTGCTGGTAATGAGCGAGAACGAAATTCTCGCTGTAGTTGAAGGTTGATCTCAGCGCCCCGTCGCTACGAATTCCGCTCTATTTGAACGAATCAAGGAATAACCATCATGGCTGCTAAAGAAGTTAAATTCGGCGATTCCGCCCGCAAGAAAATGCTCACCGGTGTCAACGTTCTGGCTGACGCAGTAAAAGCCACCCTCGGCCCGAAAGGCCGTAACGTGATCATCGAGAAGA
>JBFJZW010000146.1:0-10856 GCA_041621875.1 Pseudomonas sp.
GCTCATTGCTCGGTGGGGTTGCTTTACTCCTCCTCGGCAATGGTCTGCTCAACACCCTACTGACCCTGCGTGGCGTCGCCGAAGGCTACTCCACCGGGATGCTCGGACTGATCATGTCCGGGTACTTCGTCGGTTTTCTCCTTGGCACCTGGCTGGCGATTCCGCTGGTCCGCCGCGTTGGGCATATCCGCGCGTTTGCCTTTTGCGCCGCCCTGGCCGCCATCACCGCCCTGCTCCATGTGCTGATCATCGACCCCTGGGTCTGGCTGGGCCTGCGCGTACTGTACGGCCTGGCGCTGGTCAGCCTGTATATGGTGATCGAGAGCTGGCTCAACGCCCAGGTGCCCAACGACAAGCGCGGCCAGGTGTTTGCCGTGTATATGGCGGTCAACCTCGGTGCCCTGGCCGCCGCCCAGCAGCTGCTCAACCTGGCGTCCCCGAGCGACTTCGTGTTGTTCGTGCTGGCCGCCATGCTGATCAGCGCGGCCTTGATGCCCATTACCCTGACCCGCCAGGTGCAGCCCAGCGTGCCGGACACCCTGCACACCAACCTGCGCCAGATCGCCGGCATCGCCCCGCTGGCGCTGGCAGCCGCGGGTTTATCCGGCCTGGCCCTGGGCGCGTTCTGGGGCATGGCCCCGGTGTATGCCAGCCTGAACGGCTTCGACGCCACCGGCGTGGGTTTGCTGATGAGCAGCGCGATTCTCGGCGGCGCGTTGCTGCAATGGCCGATCGGCATCTATTCGGACAAGCATGACCGTCGCCAGGTGTTGTTCTGGGTAGTCGCGCTGGCGGTGCTGGTCGCCGTGCTGATGAGCCTGCTGCCCGCCGGTCGCCTGTTGCTGGGGCTGATGTTTATCTGGGGCGGCCTGGCCTTTGCCATCTATCCCATCGCCGTGGCGCAGCTGATCGACCAGTTGCACAGCGATGAAATCCTCGCCGGCTCCAGTAGCCTACTGATGGTCAATGGCATCGGCTCGGTGTGCGGCCCGCTGCTCGCCGGCCTGCTGATGCAGCACCTCGGTGCCCAGGCGCTGCCGCTGTATTTCGCCGCCACCCTGGGCCTGCTCGCGGCGTATACCCTCTATCGCCTGCGCCATGTCAGCGACCTGGTCAGCGCACCGGCCGGACACTTTATGCCCATGCTGCGCACCAGCCACACGGTGCTGGAGCTGATGCCCGACACACCGCCCAGCGACCCCGAACAGCAACCCACCCCGTCAACCGAAGAGGAGCCAGCCCCAACAACCCCGTAGCCATGCGCTGTACTCACGCCCCCGGCTGTGAGTACAGCACATGCCTGCCCTTTACCAGCACGTCGGCCCATGTCGGCGCGTCACTGCACCCACTCAACTGGACAGGAAGACAGCGCATGTTACTTGCCACCGATCTCGATGGAACCTTTCTCGGCGGCGATCCCAAGGATCGCCTAAGCCTCTACCAGACCATCGCCGCCCACCCGGAAATCCGCCTGGCCTATGTCACCGGCCGCAGCCTGGAGTCGGTTCTGCCATTGCTGGCGGACCCGACCCTGCCACAACCGGATTTCATCATCTCCGACGTCGGTGCCAGCCTGGTGCATGGCGACAGCCTGCAATCGATTCAGCCGCTGCAAAATGCGGTGGACGCCCTCTGGCCCGGCGAAAGCCAGGTCGCCAGCGCCATCGAACGCTTTGCCCTGGAGCGCCAGGACGTACCCCAAGTGCGCCGCTGCTCGTATTTCTGCAGCCCCGAGCAGGCGGCCAACCCGGAACTGCTGGAAGCCGCGGACGCCCTGGGTTGCGACCTGCTCTATTCGGCCGAACGCTACCTGGATTTCCTGCCCAAGGGCGTGAACAAGGGCAGCAGCCTGCAGGCGCTGATCGACTGGCTGGAACTGGACAACGACCAGGTGCTGACCGCCGGCGACACCCTCAATGACCTCTCCATGCTCAGCGGGCAGTTCAAGGGCGTGTGCGTGGGTGCCTCGGAAGAGGGCCTGCTGCAAGCCACCCGCCAGCACTCGCGGGTGTTCCATGCCGAGCGCGCCGGTTGCGGCGGCATTCTCGAAGCCTTTGTCCACTTCGGTTTTCTCGGCAAGCAGGGTATCGCCGCCGAAGGCAAGCAAGTCGCCGAGCCGGGCAAGGCCGACCTGGTGATGGTTTATCACCGTCTGCCCTACGAAGAGTACCGCGCCGCCGACGGCAAGCTGCAACGCCGCCGCCCGACCTCGCCCAACGGCATTATCCCGACCCTGCTGAGCTTTTTCGGCGACGGTCGTGCCGGCTCCTGGATCGCCTGGGCCGAACATGACGAAAACAGCGGCGAAGCCTTCGACACCCACACCACGGTGGATGCCGAACGCTATCCCAAGCTGACTGCCGCGCGGGTGGCGCTGAGCAAGGAAGAAGTCGATATCTTCTACAAGCGCTTCTCCAAGGAAGCCTTCTGGCCAACCCTGCACACCTTCTGGGAGCGCGCGCAGTTCCGCGAGGACGACTGGCAGGTATTCCTCAAGGTCAACCGCGCCTTTGCCGAGCGCACCGCCCTGGAAGCCGCCGAAGGGGCCATCGTCTGGCTGCACGACTACAACCTGTGGATGGTGCCCGGTTACCTGCGCGAACTGCGCCCGGACCTGCGCATCGCCTTCTTCCACCACACCTACTTCCCCTCGGCGGATGTATTCAACGTACTGCCCTGGCGTCGGCAGATCATCGGCAGCCTGTTGCAGTGCGACTACATCGGCTTCCATATCCCGCGCCAGGTGGAAAACTTCGTCGATGCCGCCCGCGGCGTGATGCCGTTGCAGACCATCAGCCGGCAGAACTGCGCGCCGCGCTTTATCACCTATGGCTGCGCCGTGGGCCTGGAGCGCATGACCACCGCCGTCGACACCGGCAGCCGCGTGGTCAAACTCGGTGCCCATCCGGTGGGCCTGGATATCGAGCGGGTACGCAACGCCCTGGCCGCGCCGAAGATCAAGGAAATGATGGAGCGCCTGCGTGCCGAACTGAGCGGAGTCAGGCTGATTCTCTCGGTGGAACGCCTCGACTACACCAAGGGGATCCTGGAAAAACTCAACGCCTACGAGCGCCTGCTGGAGGAAAACCCGGAGCTATTGGGCAAGGTCACCCTGGTCACCGTCTGCGTGCCGGCCGCCAAGGAAATGACCATCTATGACGAGCTGCAGGGGCAGATCGAGCAGGCCGTGGGCCGCATCAACGGCCGCTTCGCCCGCATCGGCTGGACGCCGCTGCAGTTCTTCTTCCGCAGCCTGCCGTTCGAGGAAGTCAGTGCCTGGTACGCCATGGCCGACGTGATGTGGATCACCCCGCTGCGCGACGGCCTCAACCTGGTGGCCAAGGAATTCGTCGCCGCCCAGGGCCTGCTCGGCGGCAGCGGTGTGCTGGTACTGTCGGAATTCGCCGGGGCCGCCGCCGAACTCAAGGGGGCCCTGCTGACCAACCCCCACGACCCCATGGACATGGCCCAGACCTGCTACCTGGCCCTGAACATGCCCAGGGACGAGGCCCAGGCGCGCCTGCGCGAGCTGTTCGATATTGTCAGTTACAACGATATCCGCCGCTGGGGCGACGAGTTCCTCGCCGGTGTCAGTGAACTGGCCGAGGACCAGTTGCAACAGGCGCTGGGCCTGACCGGTTAGGGCTGTTGTTGCGCCCGGCGCACCCTGCGCCCAGGGTGTGCCGGGCCGCCTTGGTCGTGCGCACCTGATCTCGCGTGGGTAAAACCCGACCGAGTCATGCCGCACGCCCACCTCGGCTCAATACCCCCCTCCGCCGTGGCCGCGTCCCGGCTTGCCGTACTTCTTGTTCAGGCCGGGCGGCATGCGTTTGGGGCCTTTGGCCCAGGGGCCGTCGTGCCGGCTGGAGGAGTACCAATGGTTGTCATGCCAGCGGTAATAGGTGCGGTCGCGGTAGTACAGATGCGGCCAGCCGAGCACCACATAGGCGTCGATACCGGGGTCCCAGCGCCACTCGACGTGGGCTGGCGGCGCATAGTACGGATTAGGGCGATGCCCGCCGACCTGCACGGTACAAGCCGTCAGCGACACCGCCAAGCTTACCAGCAACAGATAGTGCAGTTTCATCACGAAGCCCTCTTGCCAGCTCTGTCTTGAGCTTAGACCCCGGTCGCTTCGCTCGGTTTTGCGGCGACCTGCGGGCACCTGTCGCTAAAGATGGGGGCGTGCTCGCCATCCGCAGCCGCCTCGCCTTTCGGCAACGCCAGTGGCCAGCCATCACCAGTGTCACCGCCTGGTGACAAAAATCCCTACCGCTTGCGCGGCCATCCAAGCGCAGCCGAGATATTGGCTTAATTCCTTAAAAATCAAAGACCAATAGACTGACCAAACAGTCAGAACGCAAGCCAAAATAATATTCATGGTCATTTTGCCAGCATTGCTCGGCAGTGATGAAAGCATTCTCATACCACAAGCTGAAACGATTCATCTAAACAGCAAAGAACAACAACAGCGTTCGCTCCCTTGTCGATTGCCTCCTGAGGCACCGCAGCGAGGTCGAGGAACACCACCACGGCCTCGCTCAACGGACCGAGCCAGAGCCGAACGCCTCGGAGACCCGATCTCCCTTCTCCTCCTGCCATGACCCTTACTGACGGTAAAACAAATCCATGCACGTATCAGCAAGACGACGTCCCGCCATGTCCCGGCTCAGCCTCGTGATCGCCGCGCTGCTGTCCGGCACGGCCGCGGCAGCGCCCACGGCAGGCATCGAGCAGGTGCCCGATGGCAAGGGCGGTGTGCAATGGCGCAAAGCGCACGACACCGCCTCGCAGGAGCGCCCACAGGAGCGGGCGCTGACGAAGAAGCTGCTGGGTATCCAGTCGATCGAGACCACCGCCGATGGCGTCAAGGTCGAGGTCGGCCCCCACAAAGGCGGGATCCGGCCGCCGGCCGAGGGCGACGTCTTCGTCTCCGACGAACGGCTCGACCAGCACGTCATTTTCCAGGCCTTCGCGCTCTACCAACCGAACGATAACGCCACCTACAAGGCCCTGGCCGAGAGGGCACCGCAGCTCGCCCAGTGGGGCATCAGCGATATCTGGTCGCCGCCGCCCTATCGCGCCGCGGCCGATTCCAAGTACGGCGAAGGCTATGCCATCGCCGATCGCTACGATCTCGGTGCCTATGGCAAGGGCCCGACCAAATATGGCACCGCCGACGAGCTGAAAGCGGCCATCGCCGCCCTGCATGGCCAGGGCATGCGCATACAGGTCGACGTCGTGCCGAACCAGATCATCGGCTTGAGCGGCCGCCAGGTGCTGCCGGTGACGGCGACCGACATGTACGGCGTGCCCAACAACCCGGCCATCGATGGCAAGCTCTACGCGGCCTACAGCAAGGGCACGGCACCGGGACAGACCGAGCACGGCGCGATCAAGGAATGGGACAACAGCCATTTCAACGGCACCTCGCCGCAGAACCAGGGTCTTTCCCGCGTGCTGACCGATGCGGCGCAGGTGCCGTGGCGCTACTTCGGCCCGAACGATTCGCGCAACCACCTGCCCGACTGGCTTGCCACGAGCGAGGCGGCCAGATACGGCAAGATCAGTACCGTCGACGGTTACCTGACCGCCGACAGCTGGTACGCCATCAGCGGTGCCGCCAGCGAATCGGACGCCCTCTACGCCCCCATCCTGCTGCACTACGTCGAGCCACGCCCCGGCGTGATCAACGAAAGTTTCCTGGATTTCGCCCGCAGCGTCGGCCTCTCCGGTAGCGACGAGGAAGTGCGCGCCGCCATCATCACCGGCCTGGGCATGGAACCGAACCCCATCGGTCCACTGGTGGATGCTTACCTGGCTCGCCAACCGGGCTACTCGGCGGGCTCGGAGAGCGGCATCAGCGCGCTGCGCTTCGACGGCCCGGGCAACGATGCGTCGCACATCGGCCAGAACCTGATCGATTTCGAGTTCCTGGTCGGCAACGACCTCGACACCGTGCGCCGCGACGTGCAGGAGGAACAGCTGAACTGGCAGCGCTACCTGCTCGACTTCGGTTTCGACGGCTTCCGTATCGACGCGGCCTCGCACATCAACACCCAGATACTGCGCGACGAGACGGCTCAGCGCCTCGCCTACTTCTCCGGCGACGACGTCAACAACCACCTGAGCTACATCGAGTCCTACGTCGCGAGCCAGGTCGATTTCCAGCAGTCGAACAACTTCGGCCAACTGGTGATGGACGCCGGTCCGTTCTCGGGCTTTCTGTTCTCCTTCGGCCGCGACTGGCTGCCGTTGCGCTACGCCTTCGAGGCCTCGCTGATCGACCGGGTCAACGGCGGCCAGGCAGTGCCGAACTGGTCGTTCGTCAACAACCACGACCAGGAACACAACATCCTCGTGGAAATTCCGCTGACGGAAGAGGAAGCGGGCGATACCCGGCCGGGTTCCCAGCCCTATGAGCTGCGCCAGTTCGCCAAGTACGACGCCGACCGCAACAGCGTTCACAAGCAGTGGGCACCGTACAACGTCCCGGCCGCCTACGCCCTGCTGCTGACGACCAAGGACACCGTGCCTACGGTTTTCTACGGCGACATGTTCTCCTCCACCGAACCCTACATGGCGCAACCGACGCCCTACCATGACGACATCGTCAACCTGCTCAAGATGCGCAAGCAGTTCGCCAAGGGCGAGCAGGTGATCGGCTTCGAGAACAGCAACACCGGCAGCAACGGCGAGGATCTGGTTTCCCTGGTGCGTCTCGGCAAGACTCGCACAAGCGGGGTCGCCGTGGTCGCCGGCAACAATTCGGAGTTGGACACCACGATCAGCGTCGAGATGGGCCCACGCCACCGCAATCAGTGGTTCGTGGATGCCATGGGCTACCACCCCGAGCGGCTCAGAACCGACAAGGACGGACGCCTGGTGATTCCGGTGAAAGGCACGCAGAACGTCGACGTGAAGGGCTATCTCGCGGCGTGGGTGCCGGACCTGGCGGCCGCCGACTAAGGCCGACGGCCCGAACCTGGGTACCCCATGAAGGGTCGCCCTACCCTGGCCCAAGCCACAGGCTAGGGTAGGGCCAGGCGGGGCGGCACCGCCCCGACCGCATGCCGCCCGACTGAGTCGGCTCAGCCCATCTGGCTATCCACCTCACAGTTGATCATCCAGGGCACGCCGAAACGGTCGGTGAGCATGGCAAAACGCGTGGCCCAAAAGGTCTGCTGCAACTCCATCTGCACCGAGCCGCCAGCCGACAGCGCGGCATACAGACGTTCGGCCTCGGGGACGTTGCTCACCTGCAGGGAAATCGAGCAGCCCTTGATCCCTTCATGGGGGTGCATAGGCAGGGTGTCGGAAGCCATCAGCAACTGGTCGTCCACCTTCAGGCAGGCATGCATGATGCGCTGCTGGTCCTCGACTGCAGCGCCCATGTCCTCCGGACTGTCGGCGTAGCGCATCAGCTCCAGGGTGCCACCCAGGCACTCGGCGTAGAAGTTGAAAGCGGCCTCGCACTGGCCGTCGAACATCAGATAGGCATGAATCTTCATCGCAACTCTCCTTAGTTTTCGCTGCTAATGCGCGCACGAATACGTTCTTCCTGCTCGCGCAATTCGGGGGTGAACTCGGTGCCAAAATCCTCGGCCTCGAAGATCTGCCGGATCTCGATTTCCGAGTCGCCAGGCATGGGGTTGGGGCAGCGCTTGACCCACTCGATGCAGGCCTCGAGCGACGCCACCTGGAAGATCCAGAAGCCGGCGATCAGCTCCTTGGTCTCGATAAAAGGGCCATCGACCACCGTGCGCTGGTCGCCGGAGAACTTCACCCGCGCGCCCTTGGCGCTGGGCTGCAGCCCTTCGCCGGCGAGCATCACGCCGGCCTCCACCAGTTCCTCGTTGTAACGGCCCATGGCCGCCAGCAACTCCTCGCTGGGCATTACCCCGGCTTCCGAATCCGCCGTGGCCTTGACTATCACCATAAAACGCATCGCCTTTCTCCTTGTTCGGCTCGATAAACCGCAAGCAGGGTGCGCGGTGTGCACCCTACTGCAGACAGCGAACCCGTGGCCGGGTTCTAAACCATAGTCGAGCGAGCGACGGACGAATCGACAGTCGTCGGAAAAAATCTTTCAGGCCAGTTGCAGCACGGCTTTCAGCGCAGAGAGAAAAGACGGCGGCTGCTCCAGCATCATCAGATGGCCGGCGTCGGCGATCAGCGTCTGGCTGGCGGCGGCCTGCTCGGCCCAACCTGGTACATGCCAGCCGGCGCGCGAACGGGCACCGGCCAGCAAATGCACGGGATGACTGGCAAAGACCCGACGCAGGCCGTCCTGATAACGTGCCGGCGCGGTCAGCTCGACCACAGAGCGTGCCATGGACTGCAACGTGCTGGCCGGCTGCTGGGCCAGCCAGTGCTCGGCAATCGCCAGGCTGCGCGCATCGGCGTTAACCCCGGCGCGCGCCAGCCAAGCGGCCGGCTCGGCGCGAAAACCGTCGAGCATGGCGCAGGCCTCGGCCGCCGGCATACGTGCCAGCGCCGCCGACCAGAAGGCATCGTCGAGACTGAAATTACCCTCGACGCTGACCAGACTGCGCACCTGCCGAGCATGGGTCTGGGCGAACAGCATCGCGATCGCCCCGCCCACCGAGTGGCCAACCAGGTGCACCGGCTCGCCGGGGAAATGCCGCTCGATCGACCGCCGCAGATGCTCGACCTGCGCCGGCAGATCAATAGCCTCAGGCGGCACCTCGCGCTGCATGCCATAACCGAGCAGATCAGGGGCCAGCGCCCGCCCGGGGGCGAAGGCGGCGGTCATATCGGGCAGCTGTAGCGTGCCAATCAGACCGTGGATAAAGACGACGGGGCTATGCATGGCGAAACCCTTTCCGGACCGTCAACGAAGCGCCGAGCATAACCCCGTATGGTGCACCACGCGCACCAATGCGTTGCATGGCAGCAGGACGATGGAAAGCGAACCTGGCGCATGATGATGACAGGCAATAAGCGGCCAGAAGCGCTCCCTCACGTCACAGCCTGGACCCAAACCAGCCGATTGCATCAGGCATCAAATGGCCCAGACTGTGTAAACCGTTGGCATCGACCTTGCCGTGGTTTCATGGATTTGAAATTAGTGGGGGACGCCAATGAAGCGTTTTATCCAGGGCAAGCATCGTCGATGTTTTCGTCGATGAACTCGACCTTGGCGCGCTGGGCTTTGAAGGTGTCGTCCCAGCGGAAACCAGCAGGCTGGCCTACCATCCTGCCGACCTGCTGAAAATCTACATCTACGGCTACCTCAATCGCATCCCGTTTAGTCGCCGTCTCGAGCGCGAGGCCCAGCGCAACGTTGAGTTAATGTGGCTGCCCGGTTATCTGACGGTATTCAAGCCTCGAGAAAGGGCTGAAACTGCACTGATACTGGAAAGATTGAGCGTTGAAAGAGCACTGTATGACTAGCTCAGAACGCCGAGTGAGCCGCTGGGAACATGAGGCAGTGCTTGAGGCGATGCAGTGCTGCCTGGATCAAGCGCCCGAGATGATGCTGATCCGCCGTCAGACGATCGAGCACCCGTTCGGCACTCTGAAATCCTGGATGGGTGCCACCCACATCCTCTCCGAACGCTCGACCGGGTGAGTACCGAGATGAGTCTGCATGTGCTCGTCTACAACCTCACACGCGTGTTGAACTTGCTGGGCAGCGGTTCCCTCATGGCAGCGAGAAGGTCTGAGGCCTGTTTACGACTCTTGCCATCCTCCAGCAGGCATGCCGAAGCCGAAATGGTACGGCAGCCAGAATCACCGATTGCGCCTGATTGGGCTTCCCCAGTCTCCTGGACACTGAGAGCATCACCGGAAGTTGATTGCCATCGCTTGCTGCGCTTTTATACAACCTGGGCCAAAAGCTGACACTCAGTGACATCAATATCGTGCCCCCCGATTATTTCCGTTTCAAAGTCGGTGGGGGCTGAAGTCAACCAGAAACACATAGCTACTTCGGACCATCCCTAGAATAGGGAGTGCTCAGGGCAGAGTTATTCCAATTTTGGCTGAGTAGCACTCAGCGGCCACCTACGTGTGCTTTCTATAACAGACTCTTCGTATTCGCTCAGGAATCGGGGTGACTTATTTGATTGCAAAAATTCAGATCTTATCTGTAGGCCGCTCCTGCCGTCCTCGCAGCACAGCCATTGGCAGTTACTTCCTGCGCTAGCCGTTAACGCACATGCAAGAAGTTCAAGGGATCTACTTGCGCGGCTGTCTACAACAGACCGCTGGAGTCTGTGCAGTGCCGATACATCGGCGTGTTCTATTAGTCTAGAAAGGAAGTCTTGCTGACAGTACGCGTCTAGACCACTTTTAGTGGGCCAGACTACTGAGCTGTGGCATGCGATTACTAATACACGCTCATTGCTGTGCTGATCGCGTACCGCCTGATTGATCTGCTGGCCAAGGGTTAGCCAGTCATCGAAACTCAAGCTCACTCCAATCTGGCTATGCAGAGAGATTGGGATGCAAGGCAGTGATTTACCTGCTGCTGCGGCAAACGGTTGCAGTAGCTGTGAATCAAGCAAGTGCAGAGGGGTTTCATAGTTATGATTGGCCTTAAGTTTCCAGTCCAGTCCATTTTGAAAGCCATGTAAAGCAATATGCCCAGCCAGTGATGCGTAGCCTTGCAGAGGGATTGGGCTGGATAAACTGCTAGTGGTTAACTGCCAGTGCGAGGCGCAGCCAATACTGTATGGGTTGGTGTAATGGGACTCTGATGATTGGTTGTGACCAATTAACAGTATGCAACTTGGCTTAAGTTGCAGTGTGCGCGTTAATAAATCAAACCAAAAACCGGGCTGGGTTTTATTGGACGCACGGGAATCATCGAGGCCTAAATAAAAGCCCCC